>DASWEU010000122.1:0-40071 GCA_036394595.1 Burkholderiales bacterium
TGATCGCGTAGTCGCGGTTCTCCGAGGACGTGACGAACATGTTGTCCTTGAAGTTCGCCCAGTGGCCGGTCTTTTCCCACAGGCTCCTGTCGAGGATCTGCGGGCCGCGCACCTCCTGGTAGCCGTTCTCGCGGTAGACGCGCCGCATGTACTGCTCGACCTGCTGCCACAGCGCCCAGCCCTTGGGATGCCAGAACACCAGGCCCGGCGCCTCCTCCTGCATGTGGAAGAGGTCGAGCTGGGTGCCGAGGCGCCGGTGGTCGCGCTTCTCGGCCTCCTCGAGCATCTTCAGGTAGGCGTCCTGGTCCTCCCGCTTCGCCCAGGCGGTGCCGTAAATGCGCTGGAGCATCTCGTTCTTCGAATCGCCGCGCCAGTAGGCGCCGGCGACACGCATCAGCTTGAACACCTTGAGCTTGCCGGTGGACGGCACGTGCGGGCCGCGGCACAGGTCGACCCAGTTGCCTTGGCCGTAGAGCGAAATCGGCTCGTTGGCCGGGATCGAGGCGATGATTTCTGCCTTGTACTTCTCGCCAATCGACTTGAAAAACCCCACCGCCTCGTCGCGGGACATGACTTTTCGTTCGACCGGAAGATCGCGCCTGGCGATATCGAGCATTTTTTGTTCTATTAAATTCAAATCATCAGGCGTGAAGGGCCGCTTGAACGAAAAGTCGTAGTAAAAGCCGTTTTCGATCACGGGGCCAATGGTCACTTGCGCCTCGGGATGGAGCTCCTTCACCGCCTGCGCCAAAAGGTGCGCGGTCGAATGGCGCAGCAGCTCGTTGGCGGCCGGGTCCTTGTCGGTGACGATAGTGACGTCGGCGTCGGCTTCGACGCGGTGGCTCAGGTCGACCAGCTTGCCGTCGACACGGCCGGCGAGCGCGGCGCGCGCCAAGCCCGCGCCGATGGACTGGGCGATTTCAGCGACGGATACGGGCCCGGGGAAGGTTTTCTTCGAGCCGTCGGGGAGACGGATGACGGGCATTAAGGAAGGCGCATTGCTGTGTCAATATTATCGCATGCGAATTCCGCTCACCCTCGCGCTCAGCCCCTATGACCACACGCGGGATCTGCGCCCCCGCGGCATCGATCTCAACCTGCTCGAGCTGCCGATCGAGGAGATCTTCTACCGCTTCACGCGCTTCCGGGAATTCGAGGGCTCCGAGATGTCGGCGGCCAAGACCGTCGCACTACTGGCGGGGGAAAAGCCGGACATCATCGCGCTGCCGGTATTCGTCTCCCGCGTGTTCCGCCATTCGTCGATCTACGTCGCCAAGGGCGCCGGCATCCGCCGCCCCACGGACCTCGAAGGCCGCCGCGTCGGCGTTCCCGAGTGGTCGCAGACCGCCGGCATCTACGCGCGCGGCATGCTGGCCCACGAGTACGGCGTCGACCTGAAATCGATCGACTGGCGCCAGGCGGGGGTGCGCGAGCCGGGGCGCGTCGAGAAAGTCAGCCTGCAGTTACCGCAAGGATTGCGCGTGACGCCGGTCCCTGAAAAGAGTCTTTCAGCGATGATCAAAAATGGAGAGCTCGATGCGGTCATCTCGGCGCGCGAGGTGCCCGGCGAGCGGCTGTTCCCCGATTATCGCGCGGCCGAAGCGGAGTATTTCCGCAAGACACGCATCTTTCCCATCATGCATATGGTGGTGCTGCGGCGCGAGGTCTACGAGCGCAACCGCTGGATCGCCATGAACCTGTTCCAGGCGTTTCATGCAGCGAAGGAACGCAGCCTGGAGCGGCTGCGCGAGATCGGCCTGTCCCACGTTCCCCTGCCCTGGCTGCCCGAAACCACGCGCGCCTGGCGCGAGGCGATGGGAGAGGATTTCTGGCCCTACGGCATCGAGCCGAACCGGCCGACGCTGGAAGCCTTCCTGCAGTACGCCTACGAGCAGGGCGTCTGCCGGCGCCATCTTGCGCCCGAGGAACTCTTCGCCCCCGAGACGCTGGAGAGCTTCAAGATCTAGTCGGCTTTGACGCCGACTTCGCGGATGACCTTGCCGTATTTCTCGAAGTCGCGCCGGATCAGCGCGGTGAATTCCTCCGGCGTGGTGATGAGCGGCTCGAGGCTGCCGGCGCCAGCGAGTTTTTCCCGCACTTCGGCGTTTTTCAGAATGCTATTTATTTCAGAGCGTAATTTCAAAAGCACTTCGTCCGGCATGCCCACGGGCCCGAACAGGCCGAGCCAGATGGAGTTGTCGAAGCCCGGGTAGAACTCGCCGATGGTCGGCAGATCAGGGAACGCGAACGAGCGCTTCGCGCCCGCCACCGCCAGCGCGCGCAGGCGCCCGGCCTTGATCTGCGGCGCGGTGGACGTGCCGGCAAACATCGCCGCCACCTCGCCCGACATCGTCGCCGTCGTGGCGGGCGCGCCGCCGCGGTAGGGCACGTGCACGAGGTCGATGCCGGCGCGGCGCTTCAGCATCTCCATGGTGAGCTGGTGCTGGCTGCCGTTGCCGCCGGAAGCGTAGGCAAGCGGCGGATTGGCTTTGCGCGCGTACTCGATGAATTCGGGGAAGCTCTTCACCGGCAGCGCCGGATTCACCGACAGCACGAACTGGTTGGACACCAGGCTCGCCACCGGCGTGAGGTCCTTCAGCGTGTCGAGCGGCATCGACTGGTACAGATGCGGGTTGATCGCTACCAAGCTGTCGGCGGCAAGGATCAGCGTGTAGCCGTCGGGCGCGGCGCGCGCCACCTCGGCGGCGGCGGTATTGCCGTTCGCTCCCGGCCGGTTCTCGATCACCACCGGCTGGCCGAGTCCTTCCGCAAGCCGCTGCCCGATAATGCGCGCGGTGATGTCGGGCGCGCCGCCCGGCGGGATGGTGACCACGATCTTGACCGGGCGCGCGGGATATTGCGCCTGGGCAGCTGTCGCGGCCACGGCCGCGAGGAGGAAAAAGATCGCTCGGAGCAGCATGTGTTTGGTAGGCGCGATTGGACTCGAACCAACGACCCCCACCATGTCAAGGTGGTGCTCTAACCAGCTGAGCTACGCGCCTAAGGGGCCGGATTTTATACTAGCGCCATGGACCTGATCCTGTGGCGGCACGCTGATGCCGAAGACGGCAAGCCCGACCTCGAGCGCGCGCTGACGCCCAAGGGACACAAGCAGGCGGCGGCCGTCGCCAAATGGCTGCGCAAGCGCCTGCCCGAGGACTACGCGCTGGTTTCGAGCCCCGCGGTACGGGCGCGGCAGACCGCCGAAGCCCTGCAGCGAAGCATTCGCATCGAGAAGCAGCTCGCGCCGGGCGCATCGGTGGAGGCGATTCTCAAAACCGCGGGCAACCGCGGCACCGTGGTGCTGGTCGGGCACCAGCCGGACCTGGGAAATGCGCTCGCCTACCTGCTGACGGGGCATGCGGCCGACTGGCGCTTGCAGAAGGGCGCGCTGTGGTGGCTCGCCGACGAGCCGCCCATCGTGCGTGCGGTGGTGTCACCGGACCTGCTTTAACACCGAGACTTTTTTCTCCGACAGCCCGCTCACCGCGAGCTTCATGCCGACCGATTTCCACTGAGCGGTCTCGGCCTCGAGCGCGTCGCTCGACAGCGGATTCTCGTCGAGCCAGGACTGCGGCAGGTCGACGGCGAAGCCGCCGCTGTCGGCGGCGACGCGCAGGAACGGCAGGCCCGAGTCGGTGCGCCGGCGCAGGATCAGCGAGGCGATCCGCAGCGCGAACACCAGCTTCCAGTCGGCGGACTCGAGGCCCGCGTCCTCGATTTTCGAGAGCTTGCCGCGGTGCGCGAGCACCAGGCGCGCAAGGCGCGCCTGCTCCATGCGCGAAAAACCCGGCATGTCGGCGTTCGACAGGACGTAGGCCGAATGCTTGTGGTACTGGGCGTGCGCGATCGACAGGCCGATCTCCGCCAGGCGAGCCGCCCACTCCAACACCGGCCGGTCGGAGTCCTCCTCGCGGTCCGCCCCCGGCGAAAGGCCATCATAGATTTTCATGGACAAATTCCTGATTCGATCCGCCTGCGCGGCATCGACGTGATAGCGCCGCATGAATTCGCCGACCGTCGCCTCGCGCATGTCGCGGTGGTCGACGCGCCCCAGCAGGTCGTAGAGCACGCCGTGGCGCAGCGCGCCCTCCGAGACGCGCATTTTTTCGATGTCGAGCTCCTCGAGTACGGCGCCGAGGATCGCCACGCCGCCCGGCAGCACCGGCGCGCGGTTGGGCCGCAGCCCGGCGATGCGGTCGGGGTCCGCCTCTTCGCTCTTGATCAGCAACGCCCGTAACTCCTCCAGGCCGTCGCGGGTAATGCCCTCCTCCGCGAAGCCGTTCTCGCGCAGGATGTTCTCGATCGAGCGCGCGGTGCCCGAGGAACCCACCGCCTCGTCCCAGCCGGCGGCGCGGTATTCGCGCACCATGCCGGCGAGCTCCTGGCGCGCCGCGAGCTCGGCGGCCTTCATGCGCGGCTTGTCGATCCTGCCGCCGGGAAAATGCCGCAGGCTGTAGCTGACGCAGCCCATGTACAGCGACTCGGTGAGCTGCGGCACGAGGCCGGTGCCGATGATCAGCTCGGTCGAGCCGCCGCCGACATCCACCACCAGGCGCCGCGCATTTTTCTCGCGGTCCGCCACCGGCAATGCGTGCGCCACCCCGAGGTAGATCAGGCGCGCTTCCTCACGGCCCGAAATGATCTCGATCGGAAAACCCAGCACCTGGCGCGCCTCGCGCAGGAATTGCGGCGAGTTCTTCGCCACGCGCAGTGCGTTGGTGCCGACCACGCGCACCGCGGTACGCGGGAAACCGCGCAGCCGCTCGGCGAACTTGGCGAGCGTCTCGAGCGCCCTTGCCTGCGTGGCGCGGTCGATGCGCTTGTCGGCGGTCAGGCCCGCGCCCAGGCGCACCACCTCGCGCACCGCGTCGAGCGGATAGATCTGGTCGTCCACCACGCGGCCGACCTGCAGGTGGAAGCTATTGGAACCGAGGTCGACGGCGGCGAGCGTGTCGCGGCGCGGCATTGCGCAAACCGTACCACGATTCAAGCGATTGAACCGCCGTGCTCAGGTAACGCCTGAGGCATTTTTGCCGGTAACAAAACGGTAACCCTGCGGCAGCCGATTCGCGGGAAAATAGCGCCGGAGCACCTCCCCAATGGAAATCGAAGCCACCCCGGGTAACCTTAGCGCCGAGGGGGTTGTTTCGTCCGCGCCGTCCGAGGCCCCGCCCGCGGTGCAGCCGGCGCCGGTCGCAGCGCCCGCGCCGCGCAAGGCGCCGCTGCCGGCGCAGTTCCTCAACCGCGAGCTGGGTTTTCTGGCGTTCAACCGGCGCGTGCTGGCACAGGCGGCCGACGAGTCGGTGCCGCCGCTCGAGCGGCTGCGCTTCATCACCATCGTGTCGTCCAACCTGGACGAATTCTTCGAGATCCGCGTGGCCGGCCTCAAGGAGCAGATCAAGCTGGAACTGCCCGAGCCCGGCCCCGACGGCCGCCCGCCGCAGGAGGTGTTCGAGGCGGTGAGCGCGGAGGCGCACGCGCTGGTGGCGGAGCAGTACCGGCTGCTGAACGACGTCGTGCTGCCGGCGCTCGCCGCCCAGGGCGTGACTTTCCCGGCGCGCGAGAAATGGACCGCCGCGCAGCGCCAGTGGATCCGCGACTACTTCTTCCGCGAGCTGTTGCCGGTGCTGACGCCGATCGGCCTCGATCCGGCGCACCCTTTCCCGCGCGTGTTCAACAAGAGCCTCAACCTCGCCGTCGAGCTCGAGGGACGCGACGCTTTCGGGCGCAATTCCGGCACCGCCATCGTGCAGGCGCCGCGCGCGCTGCCGCGCGTCATCCGCCTGCCGAAGGAGATCGCCGGCGCCGACTACGCCTTCGTCTTCCTCTCCTCGATCCTGCACGCCCACGTCGGCGAGCTGTTCACCGGCATGAACGTCAAGGGCTGCTACCAGTTCCGCGTCACGCGCAATTCGGATCTGTTCGTCGACGAGGAAGAGATCAAGAACCTGCACACCGCGCTGCAAGGCGAACTGTTCCACCGCCACTTCGGCGACGCGGTGCGCCTCGAGGTGGCCGACAACTGCTCCGAGCGCATGGTGGAATTCCTGCTGCAGCAGTTCGGGCTGCAGCCGGTCGACCTGTATCGCGTCGAGGGCCCGGTCAACCTCTACCGCATGCGTGCCGTGCCCGACCGCGTCGACCGCCCGGATCTCAAATACCCGGCTTTCCAGCCCGGCCTGCCGGCCGCGCTGGAAAAAGACGACCTGTTCGATGCCCTCAAGAAACAGGACGTGCTGCTGCACCATCCCTACCAGTCCTTCCTGCCGGTGATCGACTTCATCCGCACCACGGCGAACGACCCGAACGTCATCGCCATCAAGCAGAGCGTCTACCGCACCGGCACCGATTCCGAGCTGATGGAGATCCTGGTCGACGCGGCGCGCAAGGGCAAGGAAGTCACCGTGGTGGTCGAGCTGATGGCGAGATTCGACGAGGAGGCGAATCTCAATTGGGCCGCCAAGCTCGAGGAAGTCGGCGCGCACGTGGTCTACGGCGTGGTCGGCCACAAAACGCACGCCAAGATGGCGCTGGTGGTGCGCCGCGAGGATTCGAATCAGACCAAGGTCCTGAAGCGCTACGTCCACCTCTCGACGGGCAACTACCATCCGCGCACCGCGCGCCACTACACCGATTTCGGCCTGATGACCGCCAACGAGGAAATCTGCGCCGACGTCAACGAGATCTTCAAGCAACTCACCGGCCTCGGCCGCGCCGGGCGCATGAAGCACGTCTGGCAGTCGCCCTTCACCCTGCACAAGCGCGTGATCGCCGCCATCCGCAACGAGGCGGCGCTCGCCGCCGAGGGCAAGGAAGGCCGCATCGTCGCCAAGATGAACTCGCTGCTCGAGCCGCAGATCATCGAGGCGCTCTATGCCGCCTCGGCGGCCGGCGTCAAGATCGACCTCATCGTGCGCGGCGTCTGCGCGCTCAAGCCCGGCATCGCCGGCCTGTCGGAGAACATCCGCGTGCGCTCGATCGTCGGCCGTTTCCTCGAGCACTCGCGCATCTTCTACTTCGGCAACGGCGGCGCCGAGGACGTCTACCTGTCGAGCGCCGACTGGATGGACCGCAATTTCTTCCGCCGCATCGAGCTGTGCTTCCCGGTGCTCGACCCGGCGCTGAAAAAACGCGTGATGCGCGAGGGCCTGCAGCCCTACCTGGATGACAACTGCCAGGCCTGGGACATGGCGGCCGACGGCAGCTACGCGCAGCCCGTGCCGCGCCGCGGCAAGCGCCGCTCGGCGCAGGACGAGCTGCTGTTCTCGCTATCCGCGCCGTCTTAGCGGCGCCAGCCCGCTACTGCCGGAAGGCGTAGAAGCTCATCCAGAGCTTGACCTCGTCACCGATCGCCGTCGGCAGGCCGTACTTCATGCCGAAGTCGGAGCGCTTGAAGCTGCCGGAGGCGTTGCCGCCGCACTGGTAGCGCTTGCCCTGCGTGCGCATGTCGGGCCCGCACTTCCAGCGTTCCAGGTTGAGCGAGATCGGCTTGGTGACGCCGAGCAGCGTCAGATTGCCCTCGATGGACTGCGGCTCGTCGCCCTTGAACACCACCCGGGTCGACTTGAAGGTCATGCTGGGGAATTCCTGCGCGTTGAAGAAGTCGGCGTTCTTCAGGTGCTCGTCGCGCGTGCGCGGCCGCCCGGCGCGATCGGTGTCGCCGGTGCTGACGTCGGCGGTCTTGATCTCGATCTCGAGGGCGCCGCTCTTCGCCGCGCGGTCGATGCTGAACTTGCCGGTGGCGCGGTCGAAGCGCCCGCGCATGGTGGCGAAGCCCAGGTGGTCCACCTCGAAGTAAGGCACGGTGTGGAACGGGTCGATGACGTAGTTTTCCGCCTGCGCCATCGCGGCGAGCGGCGCCGCCAGAACGGCGGCGGCAATGATCTTCTTCATGCTTTCCCTCCTCTAAGGGTTCAGGGCCAGGCAAGAAAGCAGGCGAGCCCTGCGACTGCGAAGCCGTACGCGGAGAATATCACCGCCTGCAGCCAGACTGGCGCGCGCTCGGGGCCGGGCAGGCGCACCGCCAGCGGCACCAGCGCGAACACCAGCAGCGCGGTCCAGGGCAACTTGGCGAGCACCATGGCGCCGCAGGCGACGAGTCCGCCGATCAGCATCGCCGGCAGGGTGAACGTGCCGCCGGCGAAGAAGCGGCGTCCCAGCAGCATCTGCGGCAGCAGGAAGGCGCCGGCCCCGGCGCCGAGAGCGATGCCGTAGGAGCCGTAGGCCACCGAGGCGGAAAGAATCGCCGCCACTCCCACGCCGACCCCGAGCGCGAGCGCCGCGGCGCCGGCGCGCACGGCGTCCTGCGCCAGCGCGACCAGCGAGAAGCCCACCAGGAAGGCGCAGGCCACCACCGCGGCGGTGCCGAGGATCCAGGCCTCCGCAGGCGCCCGCTGCGCCAGCACCGGCTCGACCACCCACAGCGCTCCCGCCCCGGCCGCAAGGGCCAGCACGATCGCGCCGAAGCGCGTCGGCTTGAAGCCAAAATCCACCAGGATGCCGACGAGCGGCGCCGCCATCGCCAGCAGCACGATCTTGCGCGTGGCGTTGAGCGGACTGAACTGGATGCCGGAAACGAGCTGTACGGCGACGAGAAAGGCCGCCGCAGCGGCGAGCCCGCCGAGCCTGAGCGGCTGCAGCAGCAGCGCGGCGAGCAGGCCGGCGACGAACGGCGCCACCCCCGCCTGCACTGCCGGATTCGAAAGGAGTTCGTCCATCAGCCCCGCCCCACCCGTATCACGCCCTTGAGCTGGCGCACCAGCGCGAGCGCGCGCTTGAGCTGCGCCGCATCCGCCACGTCGAAAGTGAAGCGCATGAAGGCGAGCTCGTCCCGGCTCTGCGTACGCACCGCCGTGACGTTGATGTTCTCGCGCGCCAGCGCGTCGCCGATGTCGCGCAGCAGCCCGCGCCGGTCGCCGGCAGTGACCGCCATTTCCGTCGGGTAGCGGCCCGCGCTCGCCGCGCTGCCCTTCTGCCACCCGGCGTCGATCATGCGTTCCGGGTAGCGCTCGGCGATGCGCTTGAGGCTGGCGCAGTCCTCACGATGCACCGTGACCCCCTTGCCGCGCGTGACGAATCCGCGCACGGCATCCGGCGGCACCGGCTTGCAGCAGCGCGCGAGCTGCGTCATCAGGCTGTCCATGCCGACGATCAGCGGGCCAGGGCGTGAGCCCGGTCTGCCTTTTTTCTTTTTGACCTCGATTTCATTTGCTACCGGTGCAACACCCTTCAACTCACGCAAGGCCAGCTGCAGCTGACGCAAATTGACCTCGTTGCGCGCCACCGCGGCGAACAGCTCGTCGGGCGCCTTGAAGCCGAGCCGCGTCGCGAGCGATTCCAGGCTGACGGCGGCGGCCTGTTCCCTTTTCAGCGTTTTTTCGACCGCGGCGCGCCCGGCGGCCACCGTTTCGGCGAGCGCCTTGGCATTGAACCACTGGCGGATCTTGCCGCGAGCGCGCGAGCTGCGCACGAAGCCGCGCTCGGCATTGAGCCAGTCGCGCGACGGGCCGCCGCTCTTCGCCGCGACGATCTCGACGCGCTGGCCGCTGGCGAGCGGCGTGTCGAGCGTCACCATGCGGCCGTCGACGCGCGCGCCGCGGCAGCGATGACCGAGGTCGGTGTGCAGCGTGTAGGCGAAATCGATCGGCGTCGCGCCCGCCGGCAAATCGACCACCCGGCCCTGCGGCGTGAGCACGTAGATCGTCTCCTCGAGCTGCGGCCGCTGTACCGGCACCTCGTCGCGCCAGGCGAGCAATTGCCGCAGCCAGGCCACCTTCTCGGCGAAGGCGGTCTCGGCGCGCGTGGTGCGCCCGCCTTCCTTGTAGCGCCAGTGCGCGGCGACGCCGAGCTCGGCCTGCCGGTGCATTGCCGCGGTGCGGATCTGCACCTCGAGCGTCTTGCCGCCGGGGCCGATGGCCGCGGTGTGCAGCGACTGGTAGAGATTGCCCTTGGGCCGCGAGATGTAGTCGTCGAATTCCTTCGGGATCGGCTGCCACAGGTTGTGCACCACGCCGAGCGCGGCGTAGCAGTCCTTGACCTCGGGCACGATCACGCGCAGCGCCCGCACGTCGTAGAGCTGCGAAAAGTCGAGTCCCTTGCTGCGCATCTTGTTCCAGATGGAATAGATGTGCTTCGGGCGCCCGGTGATTTCAGCCGCCACGTCCATCAGCTTCAATTCGTGGCCGAGCGTGGCGATCGCCTTGGCGATGTATTGCTCCCGCTCGGCGCGGCGCTCGTCGAGCATGCCGGCGATCTTCTGGTACAGCTCCGGCTCGAGAAAGCGGAACGACAGGTCCTCCAGCTCCCATTTGAGCTGGAACACGCCCAGGCGGTTGGCCAGCGGCGCGTAGATGTCCAGGGTTTCCCTTGAAAAAGAAATCCTGTCTGCAGAAGCGTTTTTGGCGAAAAACCTCAACGTCTGCGTCCGACTCGCCAAGCGGATCAGCACCACGCGCACGTCCTCGACCATGCCGAGCACCATCTTGCGCAGTACCTCGTTTTGCTCGCGCGGCGTGCTGCGCGTGGCAACGCGCAGCTGGTAGAGCCGCTCGACGCCGTCGGCGAGCGCGGCGATCTCCGCGCCGAATTCCTCGCCCAGCCGGTCGAGGCCGCCCAGGTGCTTGGGCGCGGCGAACAGCACCCCGGCAGCGCGCCCCGGCGCGTCCAGGCCGATGGCGGCGAGGTTCGCGGCCAGGCCGAGCGCGTGCGCCCAGATCGGCTCCCCGGTCGACAGCGTCTGCCTCGCGTACAGCGGCTCGGCGAACGCGAGCGCGCGCGCGACCAGCGCCCGGTCGGCGGCGACGAGCCCGGCGGCGATCGGCTCGACGGCAGCCGCGGCGCTCGAAGGAAGCAACTGGACGACGGTGACCATCCTGTATTTTACGGTTATGGGCTGGCTAACCAACTGGCGCCGCAGGCGCGTGCTGAAGAAGCACGTAATGGACGAAGCGCTATGGGTTTCCGCGACGAGGGGGTTTCCCTTCATTCCCGAGGGCGAAAAGATCCGCAATCTCGTCCTGCTGTTCCTCGCCGAGAAGCAATTCAGCGGCACGCATGGTTTCGAGGTTACCGACCGCATGCGGGTGGCGATCGCGGCGCAGGCCTGCGTGCCGATCCTCGAGCTCGGCATCGACTGGTACGCGGGCTGGACCGGGATCGTCGTCTACCCGGGAGACTTCCGCGTGCGCCGGACGGAAGTCGACGAGGCGGGCGTACTGCACGAATGGGACGACGAGCTCGCCGGCGAGGCAATGCCGGGCGGGCCGGTAGTGCTGTCCTGGGACGCCGCCGCGCACGACGTCGAGATCAACGTCGTGATCCACGAATTCGCCCACAAGCTCGACATGCTGAACGGCGCCGCCGACGGCATGCCGCCGCTGCACACCGGCATGGACCGCCGGGCGTGGCAGGCGGCGTTCGACGCGGCCTACCGGGGCTTCTGCGACGCCGTCGACCGCGAACAGGACACCTGGCTCGACCCGTATGCCGCGGAGGACCCGTCGGAGTTCTTCGCCGTGCTGAGCGAGAAATTCTTCACCGACGCCGGGGAAACGCAGCGGCATTACCCCGATGTTTACGACCAGCTGCGGCTTTTTTACCGGCAGGATCCTGCTTAGACGACGATCGACCAGCCCTCGGCGGGCGCTTCGCATTCGACCTTGGAGCCGAGCTTGGCGAGCGCCGCGCGCATGTCGTCGAGCTTGCGATCGATGTCGTCGTCGGTCTGGTCGGGATCGTGATGAAACAGGTGCAGGCGCTTGACGTTGGCGCGCGCCGCCAGGTCGGCCACCTGGCTCACCGCCGAATGCCCCCAGTCCATCTTCGCGGGGTACTCCGCGTCGCGGTAGGTGGTATCCGTGATCAGCACATCGGCGTCCTTGACGAAGGCCGCGAGGTGCTCGACGTAGCGCGCGTTGTGGCGCGAGGTGCCGGGCGGATAGAGCTCATTGTCGGTGATATAGCAGACGTTGCGGCCGCGCGCCGTCAGGCGGTAACCGAGGCAGTTGCCCGGGTGGCTCATCAGCATGCTGTCGATCCGCACCGGCCCGAAATGCAGCGCCTCCTCGCGCAGGTCGCGGAACACGATGCGCGCGCCGAACTCGCGCACCGTCACCGGGAAGTAGACGCTGTCCATCTGCGCGCTGATGGCGCGGTCGATGGTGAGGTCGCCCTGGTAGGGGCCGTAGATCTCGATCTGGTTGCCGCGCACGTAGAGCGGCGCGAAGAACGGGATGGTGTTGATGTGGTCCCAGTGCGTGTGCGTGATGAAGATGCGCGCCGAAAAGCGCTGGGCGCCGCGCTTCATGATGTGGTCGGAGAGCCGCTTGATGCCCGAGCCGCAATCGAAAATGATCAGCGGCTCGCCGCCGACATCGACGCTGACGCAGGGCGTGTTGCCGCCATAGCGCGTGTACTCCGGCCCCGGCGTCGGCAGCGTGCCGTGCACGCCCCAGTACTCGACGGTCAGCCGGCTCGACAGGATCACGCTGATGGTCTCGAGCAGCGTGCCGCGCTCGATCGGCTTGGTGATGTAGCCGTCGGCGCCGAGCTCCTTGGCGCGCCGGCGGTCGAACTCGTAGGCCTTGGCCGAGAGCACGATGATCTTCATGTGCTCGAGCTCCGGGCGCCGGCGCAGCTCGCGCACCAGCTCGAAGCCGTCCATCTCCGGCATCAGCAGGTCGGTAAGCACGCAGTCGGGGCGCGTCACCGGGATCTGCTTCATCGCCTGCAGGCTGGAAGGCGAGGCCTCGACGCGGTGGCCGGCGTCCTCCAGCACCTTGGTCAGCAGCGCCAGGACATCGGGATCGTCGTCAACGAGGTAGAACTTCATCGGGTGCAGCCGATTGTAGCTGCGATTCAACCGCTAAACGGCGGCGAGCAGGTTGCGGGTCCTTTCCAGCGCGGCGCGGGCACGCTCGAACGGCGGCATCGGCCGCGCCATCGGGATCTCCAGGCTGATGGGCAGATCGGCGGGGAGCGCGCGCAGCAGCCCGCGCAGATCGAGCGCGCCTTCGCCCGGCAATAGGCGGTCGCTGCGCGCCTGCCGCATGATTTCCTGCATGTCCGCCGGCACGCCGGGATGGGCATCGCAAAGCTGCATATAGCGCAGCCGCGCCTTCGGCACCGCTTGCAGGTCTGCGGGCCGGTTATTCGCCCGGAAGAAGTGAATGGCATCGACGAGCAGCGCTCCATTCGCGCGCGCGGCGCCGTCAATCACGCGCATGGCGCGCGCCACGTCCCAGGCATCCACCCAGGGCATCGGCTCGAGGTTGGCCGCCAGGCCGTAGCCGCCCGCGAGATCGCACAGCTGGCCGAAGCGCTGCGTCAGGCGCGCCACGTCCGGGTCGGCGCCGTGCACCAGGATGTCGCTCGCGCGCAGGCGCGCCGCCAGCGCGAGAACCGGTTCGAACGCCGCGACATCGGTATGCGGGGCGAGGCGGAACACCTCGACGTCGAGCACCCGGATGCCGGAGTCGGCGAGGCGCCGCTCGAGATCGGCAGCGTCCACGGCGTGCAGGAACGGTTGCCCGGCCACCGGCACCAGGCGCAGCCCGACGTGGCTGTACCCGGCGCCCTCGGCGACGCGGATCTGCTCGGCGTGCGGCAACTCGAGGACGGTCAGCGCGGCAAGGCCGATGTTTCTCAAGCGACGCTGTTCCGGAAATGCGCCTCCACGCGCGCCGCATCGCGACGCCTCGGTTCTCGGCATTAGCGACATGGCGAGATCAATTTAACAGCCTCGCCAATTCGAGGCAATGGCATGGCCGGCGCCGGGTATATTTGGTACAAATGCTGCTGCCATGAGCGTCGCGGTCTACAACAAGCTGACCTCCAGCCGCACGCGCTTCGTGCGGGTGGACGAGCTTTGCCGGGTGGCGATCAAGGAAGGCCATCTCCCGGATCCGGCACTCGACGAAAAGCGCCCGCTCAAGGAGAAGGAAGGGCTCGAGCGCGCGCAGGGCGAATTCCTCGCGCAGATCCTCGCCGACCCTGAATGCGGCTTGCATCTCTGTCACTCGATGCTGCTGCCGGTCGCTTCTGCTTCACAACAAATGCTGTTTCGGGAGAAAGGCGAAATCAGTTTCCCGGGCGCGACCCTGCGGCGCGAGGGCAAGGCCGCGGTCATCACCATGAGCAACCCGCCATTCCTCAATGCCGAGGACGAGGCGACGCTGCCGGGCTTCGAGACCGCGGTGGACCTCGCTTTGCTCGATCCGCGCACCGAGGTCTGCGTGCTGCGCGGCGGCACGGTGACCCATCCGAAGTACGCCGGCCGGCGCCTGTTCGGCGCCGGCATCAACCTCACCCACCTCTACCAGGGAAAGATCCGTTTCCTCTGGTACATGATTCGCGACCTCGGCCTGGTCAACAAGTTCTACCGGGGCCTGGCGAAGGAAAATGCCGGCCCGGAGGTCGAATCGACGGAAAAGCTCTGGATCGCCGCGGTCGACGGCTTCGCCATCGGCGGGCACTGCCAGATCCTGCTGACCATGGACTACACGGTGGCGGCGCGCGACGCCTACCTCACGCTGCCGGCGCGCAAGGAAGGCATCATCCCCGGCGCCGCCGACCTGCGCCTGCCGCGCTTCGTCGGCGACCGCATGGCGCGCCAGGCGGTGATGGCCGAGCGGCGCTTCGAATGCGACAGCGCGGAAGGCCGCTTGATCTGCGACGAAACGGTCGAGCCGGAACGGATGAATCAGAAAATATCTGAAATTGTTGAAAGGCTGACCGGCTCCGGTGTCGTAAGCGCCGCCGGCAACCGGCGCGCGTTTCGCGCCGGGCAGGAGCCGCTCGACATGTTCCGCCGCTACATGGCAGTCTATGCGCGCGAGCAGGCGCACTGCCACCTGAGTCCCGCCCTGGTCGCCAACCTCGAGAAAAACTGGAAGGTGAAATGAAGATCCTGGTCCTGCACGGCCCCAACCTCAACCTGTTCGGCCGCCGCGAGCCGCACATCTACGGCACGATGACGCTCGACCAGATCAACGCCAAGCTGAAGGCGCTGGCGAAGGACCTCAAGGTCACGCTCGCCATCCTGCAGTCGAACCACGAGGGCGCGCTGATCGACTTCTTCCACCAGCATATCGACAGCGCGGCCGGCGCGATTCTCAACCCGGGCGGGCTGACGCAGTACAGCGTCTCGCTGCACGACTGCATCAAGGCCATGCCCTTCCCGGTGATCGAGGTGCACATGTCCAACATCGCCGCGCGCGAGGCCTGGCGCCACCACTCGATCATCTCGCCCGCCGCCAAGGGCACCGTGCAGGGCATGGGCTGGCGCTCCTATACCGCCGGCCTGCGCCTCGCGGTGCGCACGGCGCAGGACGCTAAAAGGAAGAAATGACCGTGCGCCGCTCCAGACGCCGGCTGTAGAGCGACATCGCAAAACAGAAAACGAAGTACACCAGCGCCGCGAACAGGTAGGCCGTCACGGCGGAGCCCGCCCACGCCGGGTCGTTCAGCGAGACCTTGATCGTCGACAGCAGATCGAACAGTCCGATGATCAGCACCAGCGACGTGTCCTTGAAGAAGCCGATGAAGGTATTGACCAGCGCCGGGACGGAAATTCGCAGCGCCTGGGGAAGAATGATGAAAAGCGTTTTTTGAAAAAAATTCAACCCCAGAGCGTCGGCCATCTCGTACTGTCCCTTCGGGATTCCCTGCAGCCCGCCGCGCACTACCTCGGCGAGATAGGCCGCGGCAAACAGGATCAGCGCGAGCTGCGCGCGCAGCAGCTTGTCGACGGTTACGCCCGCCGGCAGGAACAGCGGCAGCATCACCGAAGCCATGAACAGCAGCGAGATCAGTGGCACGCCGCGCACCAGCTCGATGTAGCCGACGCACAGCGCGCGGATCGCCGGCAGGTCCGAGCGACGCCCGAGCGCGAGCAGGATGGCGAGCGGGAAGGCGAACGCCAGGCCGAAGGTGGTGAGCAGGAGTGTCAGGATCAGCCCGCCCCAGCGCTCGTTCTCCACGTAGGGCAGGCCGAACACGCCGCCCCACATCAACACGGAAATGAGGACAAGGCCGAGCAGCCAGAGAATGGCAAGCCAGGGCTTCCAGAAGAAACGAATTCCACTCAGGAACCAGAGGCCCAACAGCATCGCCGTCGCCGTCGCCGGCCGCCAGTGCTGCTCGAAGGGATAGGTGCCGAACAGGATCAGGCGATGCTTCTCGGCGATGAAGCCCCAGCAGGCGCCTTTTGCCGCGCGGCAGGCGACTGGATCGGGGCGCCAGACGGCATGCAGAACGGCCCATTCGAAAAACGGATAGGCCATCCACAGAAACAACAGCGCGAGAACGACCGTCAATAACCGGTTGATCATCGCAGGGCAATCCGCGCGTTGTACCAGTTCATCAACGCAGAAATCGACAGGCTGATCGTCAGGTAGACCGCCATGATCACGGCGATGCCCTCGATCGCCTGGCCGGTCTGGTTGATGGTGGTGTTGGCGATCGACACCAGGTCCGGGTAGCCGATGGCGACCGCGAGCGAACTGTTCTTGGTCAGGTTGAGATACTGGCTGGTAAGCGGCGGCACGATGACGCGCAACGCGAGCGGCAGCAGCACCAGGCGGGTCGCCTGGGCGCGCGTCAGGCCGATTGCCTGCGCCGCCTCGACCTGCGTGCGGTCTACCGCCAGGATGCCGGCGCGCACGATCTCGGCGATGAAGGACGCGGTGTAGACGGCCAGGCCAACCAGCAGCGCGGCGAACTCGGGCGCCAGCGCTGCGCCGCCGGTGAAATTGAAGCCGTCGAGCGCCGGCACCGAGGTCAGCGTCGGAAAAAAGACGCCGCGATTGGAGAGGAACACCCCGGGCAGCGGCTGCAGTGCCTCGCGCGGGCCGGGCAGCGACTCGGTGATTAGGGCGTACCAGAAGAAGAGCTGCACCAGCAGCGGCACGTTGCGGATGAATTCGACATAACTTGCCGCAAGATTTTTCAGCAGCAGGTTTTTCGATAGCCGGCAAAGACCGATCAGTGCCCCCAACCCGGTCGCAACGACAATGCCGATCAGCGACACCATCAGGGTGTTGCTCAGGCCCACCGCGAGCGCCCTGAGGTAGCTGTCGGCGGCGCCGTAGTGCAGGAAAAACGATTGGCCGATCTCGAATCCGGCTTCGCGCCCGAGGAAGCCGAACCCGCTGGCGATGCGCCGCTCCGCCAGGCTGGCCGAGGCGTTCGCAATGAGAAACCAGGCGAGCGCGACGGCGGCGGCGAGCGCCGCGCCCTGATAGGCTAGCCGCCTCACTTTCCTGGAATCGAGCGCCATGGCCCGCAAGCTTACCCGGCAGGACCTCCGCGACGCCGCCGAGAAGTACAAGAACTGGGGCAAGTGGGGGCCGCACGACGAGATCGGCACCCTCAATTACACGCAGCCCGAGGACATCGTCGCCGCCGCGCGCCTGGTGCGCAAAGGCAAGGTCATCTCCCTCGCGCTGAATTTCGACAACCACGGCCCGCAAGGCGCGAAGAGCAAGTACCCGGCGCTTGGGCGCATCAACCCGCTGCATACCATGCTGCGCACCGGCACCGACGCTTACTCCGGCGTGCTCGACCACCGCGGCATCCGTGCCGCCGACGACATGGTGGTGATGCCGCTGCAGTGCGGCACCCAATGGGACGGACTCGGCCACGTGTTCTACGAAAACAACATGTGGAACGGCTACGACTGCCGCGAAGTGACCTCGGCCGGCGCGCAGAAGTGCGGCATCGAGAAGACCAAGAGCCGCATGGTCGGGCGCGGCGTGTTCCTCGACGTGCCGCGGGCATTGGGCATGGAAATATTGCCCGATGGGTATGCAATTTCATCTTCTGACTTGGACAAAACAGCTTCTTTTCAACAAGTGGAAGTCCGCCGCGGCGACTTTGTCGTCGTGCGGACTGGGCAGATGGAGGCCAAGCTCGCCGCCGGCAGCTGGGACGGCTATCCCGGCGGCGACGCGCCGGGCTTCTCCTTCGAGACCCTCGCCTGGGTGCAGCGCACCCAGCTCGCCGCGCTGGCGAGCGACACCTGGGGCTGCGAGGTGCGGCCCAACGAGTCGGAGGCCGGCATCAACCAGCCCTGGCACTGGATTACCATCCCCATCATGGGCATGACCATGGGCGAGATCTTCTACGTCAAGGACCTCGCCGAGGATTGCGCCGCCGACAAAGTCTACGAATTTCTTTTCGTCGCCCCTGCCATTCCGATCACCGGTGCAGTCGGATCTCCAACGAATCCTTTGGCCATCAAATGAAAAAAATCATTTCGATGCTGGCGCTGCTTTTCAGCGCCACGGCCATGGCACAGCCCTACCCGTCGAAAACCATCCGCATCATGGTGGCCTTCCCGCCGGGCGGGCCGGTCGACATCATCGCGCGCGTTCTCGCGCCGAAGATGAGCGAACTCCTCGGCCAATCCATCGTGGTGGAGAACCGCGTCGGCGCCAGCGGCAACCTCGCCACCCAGGAGCTGGCGAAGGCGACCGCCGACGGCTACACCCTGCTCGCACACTCGTCGGCCTACGCGGTCAATCCGGCGCTGTTCTCGAACGCCGGTTATGACCCGAACCGCGACATCACGCCGATTGCCATCGTCGCGCAGCAGGCCAACATCGTCATCGTCAACGCATCGTTCCCGGCCAATACGCTGGAAGAGCTGCGCCAGCAGGTGACGACACGCAAGCTCGCCTTCGCCTCGCCCGGATCCGGCACCACGCCGCACCTCACCGCCGAGAACCTGTTCCACGTGCGCTGGAAGGCCGACATCACCCACGTGCCGTTCAAGGGCGCAGGTCCCGCGGTGCCGGCACTGCTCTCCGGCGAGCCGCCGATCGGCTGCATGGCGGGCTCGGGCCCGATGTCGAATATCAAAGCCGGCCGCCTGCGGGCGCTCGCGGTCTCCTCGGCCCGCCGCCTGCCGCAACTTCCGGACGTGCCGACGCTCGGCGAGCTCGGCTATTCGGGCATGGAGGACTACACCTGGGTCGGGATTTTCGTGCCGGCGGCGACGCCGCGCGAAATCGCCGAGAAACTCAATGACGCCATCCTGAAGACGGTGCAGACCCCGGAAGTGAAGCAGCGCCTCGAGGCCGTCGCCTTTGAGACGACGGTGCAGCCGCTGCGCGAGACTGCGGACTACCTGCGCGCCGAGCTCGCCAAGTGGTCCAGGGTCGTAAAAGAAACCGGCGCTAGGCCGGACTGAGGCGCCGTACCTCGCCCGACAGGGTCTCGCCGCCGACCGTCGCGTAGAGGTGGCCGTCGGTGAGGGAGAGGTCCAGGGTCACGCGCCGGTCGAGGCGCTTCACCAATCCCGCGATCAGCTCGCGGTCGAGGGCGAAGAGCTCGAGGCTCTCGGCACGGTGGATCCGCTCGCCGTCGAGCTGCTTCAGCAGTTGCGCCGGATTCTTGTGGGTGTAGACCGCCACGCGCGGCGCCGATTTGGCCGCCTTGTGCAGCCGCGCGGCGTCCGGGGAGCCGACCTCGATCCAGGCTTTGAGCACCCCGGTCAGGTCGCGCACCGCGAGCGGCGGTTGGTCTGGGTCGGACAATCCGCCGCGCGAGAAAGCGATGCCCTCGGTGTACTCCAGGCAGTAGGCAAGCACGCGGGCGACCATGTACTCGTCGGCCTCCGAAGGGTGCCGCGCCAGCTTGAGCTCGAGCGTCTCGTAGACGCCGCGATCGACGTCGCTGAGGTGGACCGTGAAGTGATGGACGGTGGCGGTCAGCGCCACCGTCAGGCGGGGGTTTCCGGATCCTTGGGCGGCACGGGCGCGGGCGCCGGGTTCTCCAGCGCCTGCTTGGCGGCCTTGGCCTCGTCCTTGCGCCGCTGCTTTTCTTCCTTCTTCTGCGCCTTGGCGAGCTCGCGCTGGCGTTTTTGGAAGGAGTAGTTGGGTTTGACCATGGGTTTCCTTTTTGACGAATTTGCTCAGCGGATCGGCGGCACGTACATCAGGCCGCCCTGGTTCCAGAGGCGGTTCAAGCCGCGCTCGAAGCCGAGGGGCTTGAGGTTGGCATCGAAGCTCTCGGCGTAATTGCCGACCTGCTTGACGATATTAACCGCCCAGCGGTTATCGAGCCCGAGCAGCTTGCCGATGTCGCCGCTGGCGCCGACGAAGCGCTGGATGGAGGGATTGACGTTGTTTTCCTGACCCTGAATGTTAGTTGAATTCAGGCCGAGTTCCTCGGCCTCGATCATCGCAAACAGCGACCACTTCACGATGTCGAACCAGCGGTCGTCGCCGTGGCGCACCGCCGGGCCGAGCGGCTCCTTGGAGATGATCTCGGGCAGGATCAGGTGCTCGTCGGGCTTCGGCATGCGCGTGGCGCGCAGCGCGATCAGCCCGGAATGGTCGGTCGTGAAGACGTCGCAGCGCCCGGCGAGGTAGGCGTTGATCACCTCTTCCAGCTTTTCGATCACCACCGGCTTGAAGCTCATGCGGTTGGCGCGGAAGTAATCGGCAAGGTTGAGCTCGGTGGTGGTGCCCGGCTGCACGCACACCGTGGCACCCTTGAGCTGTTTCGCGCTCTTCACCTTGAGCTTCTTCGGCACCATGAAGCCCTGGCCGTCGTAGTAGTTCACGCCGACGAAGTTGAGCCCGAGGCTGGTGTCGCGGCTCAGCGTCCAGGTGGTATTGCGCGACAGGATGTCGATCTCGCCCGACTGCAGCGCCGTAAAGCGCTGCTGCGCGGTGAGCGGTGTATAGCGCACCTTGGCTGCGTCGCCCAGCACCGCGGCGGCAACCGCACGGCAGACGTCGACGTCGATGCCGCGCCACACGCCTTTCGTATCGGGCTGCGAAAAGCCGGCGAGGCCGGTATTCACGCCGCACTGCACGAAGCCCTTGGCGCGAACCGCTTCCAGCGTGGACTGCGCGCTCGCCACCGAGGGCAGAAACGCGATGAAGATGAATAGAAGAACTTTCATGGGGTCTCCCCTTGCAGCAGGAATTCGCGCACCACTGCGATCTGGTCGGCTTGCATCAGGGTCGGCGCGTGACCGACGCCTTTGATCTCCACCACGCGCGCCTTCGGCCCGCGCCGCGCCATCGCCGCCGCGGTTTCGCGGCTGATGAGGTCGGAGAGCTCGCCGCGCAGCAAAAGCGTCGGGCATTTCACGGCGTCGTAGATCGCCCACAAGTCGGTGTCTCCCGGCGGCATGTCGGTGCGGAACGGCTCGGCGATCTTCGGGTCGTAGTGCGCACGGAAGCTGCCGTCCTCGTGCTTGCGCACCCAGGTGTCGGTCAGGAAGCGCCACTGCGCATCGCTGTGCGGCCCGAAGGTGGTGGACACCGCGCGTACGTATTCCTCGGCCTTCTCGATCGACGCGAAGGCCGGCGCCTTGCCGAGGTAGCTGCCGATGCGCTCGAGCGACACGCGCGAGATCACCGGCCCGGCGTCGTTCAGCACCAGGCGCGAGATCGGCGCGCTTTTCTGCGCGGCGAGCGCCATGCCGATCAGCGCGCCCATCGAGGTGCCGACCCAGCCGACCGCCTCGACCTCGAGGCGCGCGATCAGCGTCACCATGTCGGCGGCGTACTGCGGCACGGCGTAGAGCTTGCCCTCGGGCAAGCGATCGGAGTCGCCGCGCCCGGCGACGTCGGGGCAGACGACGCGGAACTGCCCGCACAGCGCCCGCGCCAGCTCGTCGAAGTCGCGGCCGGTGCGCGCCAGGCCGTGCACGCACAGCACCACGTTGCGGTTGCGCGGGTCGCCCCACTCCCGATAGGCCATGCGATGCAGGCCGTGGGTCGAAGCGCACAGCACCGAGCGGCGCCGCGGCTCGACCGCCGCGCGCTCCTCAGCCATCGCGTTGCAAGCGCCCGGCCTCGATGAGCGCGCTGCCGCGCGAGCCATCGTGGTCCCAGCTCGCCTCAATGCGCAATTCGGGGAAGTCGGCCGAGGCCTGGACCAGGTCCGGGAACGGGATGCCCGTCTTGGGCGTGAAGCGGTACTCGAGCAAGCCTTCGCCGTGGTGCTCGGTGTAGTCCTCGGCGTCGGGATCGCGCACCATCAGCCAGCGCAGCCGCTCGCGGAAGTCCGCGAGCCGGCCCGCGCCGCTGACGCGCACGACTGCCGTGAACACTCCGTCAGGCGTCGTACTTGAAGGAGAGCGACAGCCGGGCGCGGAACTGCACCACCTTGCCGTTCTCGACCTTGACGTCGAGCTTGGTGACTTCCGCGATGCGCAGGTCGCGCAGCGATTTCGACGCGGTCTTCACTGCGGTGCGCGCCGCATCCTCCCAGGAATTGCTGCTGGTGCCGATGACATCCGTGACGCGGTAGACAGCACTGCCGCCTTTCTTCGCCATGGCTCGATCCTCTCCTCTGGTCGCGGGGAAATCCGCCGGATCATTGTAGCCAATACCTGCCACGCAGGGCACGTTCGCCCGTCAGGGAAACAGAATCCTTGTCCAGCAAAATGCTGACTGCACCATCCTGATCAGTGCGCACCACACGCACGCCCGCTGCGCGATAGCGTTCCAGCACCTCGGCGTTCGGGTGGCCGAAGCGGCTGCGGTGACCCACCGGCACGATCGCCCAGCGCGGCGCCACGGCGGCGATGAATGGCGCCGTCGAGGAAGTGCGGCTGCCGTGGTGCGGGACCAGAAGTATGTCTGCCTTGGGGTTCCTTTCGATCAATTCCCGTTCTGCAGCGCGTTCAATATCTCCCGTCAGCAGCATGGAGCCCCCTGCGGTGGACACGCGCAGAACGCAGCTCGCGTCGTTGCGCCGCGCCGCGGGCGCTGCGGGGTGCAGGAACTCGAAGCGCACGCCGTCCCACTGCCAGGATTCGCCGGCGGCGCAGCGCCGTGGCGCGCCGGCCAGCGCGTTGAGCGAATGGCCGGGCGCGAGCGACGAGGCGAGCGCATCCACCTCGACGCTCTCGAGCACCGACACCGCCCCGCCCATGTGGTCCATGTCCTCGTGGCTGATCACCATCAGGTCGAGCCGCGGCACGCCGGCGCCGGCGAGCGCCGGCAGGATCACGCGCGAGCCGCCGTCGGCCTCCGCGCCCCAGGCGGGGCCGGCATCGTAGAGCGTCGCGCGCGAGGCGGTGCGCACCAGTACCGCAAGCCCTTGGCCGACATCGAAAGTGGTGATCCAGGCCTCGCCCGCAGCCGGCGCCGGCGGTGCGATAGCGAATGCCGGCGCCATCAGTGCCAGGCCGCAGGCGCGCCACGGCACGCCGCGCGGCGCGAGCATCCATGCCGCGCCGGCGAGCGCGGCCACGACGGTCCACGGCGCCGGCGCGTGCTGCGTCCAAAGCGCGCCCGGCAGCGCCGCGCACCATTCGAGAAACTGCAGCAGGCACTCGACCAGCCATGCGCTCACTTGTAGAAGACTGTCCACCGGAAGCACGGCTGCCAGGAGCGCGAGGGGCGTCACCACTACAGAGACCACCGGAATTGCCACGGCGTTGGCGAGCGGCCCGGCAACTGAGACCTGGCCGAAGAGCAGCAGCACCGCAGGAGCAAGACCGACGGTGATGGCCCACTGCACGCGTCCCCATTGCGCGAGCTTCGATTCCGGCATGCTCCAGCCGGCCGCGACGTAGAAGATCAGCAGCACCGCGCCGAAGGACAGCCACAGCCCCGGCGAGAGCGGCGCCCAGGGATCGGCCAGCACCACGGCGCCGAGCGCGAGCGCGAGCGTGCGCCACGGCGAGGCGATGCGCCCCGCCCACAGCGCCGCCGCCACCACGCTCACCATCCAGAACGTGCGCTGCGCCGGCACGCCGAAGCCGGCGAGCAGCGTATAGCCGAGCGCACCGGCGATCGCCGCAAGCGCTGCGGCCTTGCGCGCCGGCAAGCGCAGTACGAGCCAGGGCACGCGGCGCCAGAGCGCCGCCACCATCCAGGCGAGCAGGCCCGACACCAGCGTGACATGCAGGCCCGAGATGCTCATCAGGTGGGTGACGCCGGTGCGGCTGAAGAGGCGCCACTCCTCGGCCGAGATGGCGCGCTGATCGCCCACGGCGAGCGCGGCCAGCACGCCGCCTGCCGGCGTCGGCCCGAGCACAGCAAGGAATCGGTCACGCACCGCTTCTCTGGCCTGTTCGATTCGATCAAAAAAATTATCTCTTGGTAAAAATTTCCTTTGCTCCCCTCGATTCCTCACATAGCCGGTGGCGCCGATGCCGCGCTCGAGCAGCCAGGCCTCGTAGTCGAAGCCGTGGGGATTTACCAGGCCGTGCGGCCGGCGCAGGCGCACCGTCAGAAGCCAGCGCTCGCCGGGATGCACGCTGACGGCGGGCCCGCCGGGCGCCTCTTCGCCCCATCCGCCCGCATACCAGCTGAGGAGCAGTTTTTTCGGCAGCCGTTCGCCGGCCGCCGACTCGACCTCGAACTCGAAGCGCTGGCTGCGCTCGCCGAGCGCCGGCAGGCTCGACACCACGCCGACCACCGCGAGGTCCCGTCCCTCCAGCTCCGGCGCGAGCCAGTCGGCCATGCGCCAGTGCGCGCAGGCGCCGGCCCAAAGGAATCCCATCGCGAGAGCAATAGGCAGCAGAAGCTTTTTTTGAAAAAAAGCAATTCCTGGAAGGACCAACAGCAGCCATCCCCAGCCTGCCGCCGGCAGCGCAGCCTGCGTCTGCAGCAGGGCTGCGCCGCAGGCGAAGGCCAATGCCGCGAGACTCATCTAGAATGCAACGCGCCTCTTCGCTCCCCGCTGACCGTGCCCCGCCGGTTCTTCCGCAAGTACCTTCCCGACGCCGAGGCGGTGCGTTCGAACCGGCTGTTCGCCCGGCTGACCTGGCTGCACCACCCCAATCTCTGGCACCTGAACCGCCGCTCGGTATCGCGCGCGGTCGGCATCGGGCTGTTCGCCGGGCTGGTGCCGGGGCCGCTGCAGATGATCACCGCGGTGCTGCTTGCCGTGCCGCTGCGCGCCAATGTGCCGGTGGCGATGGCGATGACCTTCTACACCAACCCGCTCACCATCGTGCCGCTGTACCTGGTGGCCTTCGCCTACGGCAAATTCATCCTGCTGGAAGAGCACCAGGCGGTGGAAATTCAGCCTTTCCAGATGGACTGGTCGAACCTTGCCGAGTCGACGGTCGCCGCTTTCCATTGGTGTCTCACCCTCGGCAAACCACTCGCGGTCGGGCTGGTGGCGCTGGCCGTGACGCTCGGCATCGTCGGCACGCTGGCAACGCGCTTCGCCTGGCGCCTCTACGTCATCCTGGCATGGAAAAAGCGCGCCGCTAGCCGCCGAGCAGCGCGTCCTTGAGGCCCGGCTGCTCGGGCTTGTCGCCGATCCAGATGCGCAGCACCGCGCGGTAGAACGCCGCGCCGGGAATCGGCGCGCCTTTCGGGATGCCGTCGACCGCGAGCCGCGTGCCGCTCGCGGGCAGGTAGTCGATGTCGAACACCGTGCCGGTGGGCACGCGCGGTATCGAGAGCAGCAGGGCGCGGAACTCCTCGATGCCGCCGCGCGCCGCGGCAAGCTCGGCCGGGGGATTGTTCTTCTGCATCACCCCGACCAAGGCCTCGGTCATCTGCTTCGCGCTCACGTCGCGCAGCATGACGATGCGCACGCGCTTGGCGCCCGCCTGCGCCAGCACCGACTCGTCGGTGTGCCGGCGCTCCGGCAGGTAGAGGCCGATGACATAGATCTCGAAGCGCAGGCGGCTGCGCAGGCCTGCGCCATTGAGCACCAGCTCGGCGCCGTCGGGCCCCAGCCGCAGCCACTCGGGCAAACGCGTGTGGCCGATGTCGAGTGATCGCGCCGCGGACGGCGCTAGCAGCGCGGCGACCAGCAGAACCCCCGCGGCGACGCGGCGCATCCGCCTCAGGCCGCGCGCAGCAGCCCGTCGCGCAGCTCGAGCACGCGCGCGGCGCGTGCCGCGAGCCCGGCGTCGTGCGTCACGATGACGAAAGCGGTGCCGCGCGAGGCGGCGAGGCGCAGCATCACCTCGAACACCTCGTCGGCGGTGTGCGAATCGAGGTTGCCGGTCGGCTCGTCGGCCAGCACGCAGGCCGGCTCGGTGACCAGCGCGCGCGCGAAGGCGCAGCGCTGGCGTTCGCCGCCCGACAGTTCGCCCGGCTGGTGCTCAAGGCGCGCGCCCAGCCCGACATCGGCAAGTACGCTCTTCGCCTTATCAAAAGCCAATGACTTATCGGTGCGGCGAATGAGAAGCGGCATGGCAACATTCTCAATTGCCGTGAATTCGTGCAGCAGGTGGTGAAACTGGTAGACGAAGCCGAGCGTGCGGTTCCTCACCAGGCCGCGCTCGGCCTCGCCCATGCCGGCGAAAGGCCGGCCCTGCACGAACACCTCGCCGCCGGTCGGCGCGTCGAGCCCGCCGAGCAGGTGCAGCAGCGTCGACTTGCCCGAGCCCGAGCGGCCCATGATGGCAACACGCTCTCCCGCCTCGATCTCCAGATCCACGCCTTCGAGAACCGAGACCGGCTGCGGGCCCTGATAGGTTTTTTTCAATGAAGTACAAGTCAGTATTTTTTTATTCATAGCGCAGCGCCTCTGCCGGATTGACGCGGGAGGCGCTCCAGCTCGGGTAAAGCGTGGCGAAAAATGAAAGAACCAGCGCCATCGCCGAGACGGCGATGACGTCCCCCGCCTGCAGGTCCGAGGGCAGGTCGGGAATCAGATACACGTCCTTCGACAGGAACTTGATGTGGAAGGCGCTCTCGATCGCCGGCACGATGACGTCGATGTTGAGCGCGGTGACGATGCCGAGCGCGATGCCGATCGCGGTTCCCGCCACGCCGATCACCATGCCCTGCACGACGAAGATCTGCATCACCGCGGCGGGCGCGGCGCCGAGCGTGCGCAGGATGGCGATATCGGCCTGCTTGTCGGTGACCGCCACCACCAGGGTGGAAACGATGTTGATCGCCGCCACCAGGATGATGAGCGCCAGGATCACGAACATGACGCGCTTCTCGATCTCGACCGCGCGGAAGAAGTTGGCGTGGCTGCGCGTCCAGTCGGTGGCGAAGACGTCGGGCGGCATCTGCTCGAGCAGCTCGCGCGCCACGCCGCGCGCGGCGAAGATGTCGTCGAGCTTGACGCGCACGCCGCTCACCGCGCTGCCCATCTGGTAGAGCGTCTGCGCGTCGCGCAGGTGGATCAGCGCAAGCGCCGAATCGGCGTCGACGATGCCGGCCTCGAACACGCCCACCACCGTGAATTGCTTGAGGCGCGGGATCACCCCGGCGGGCGTCACCAGCCCCTGCGGCGCGATCACCGCCACCTTGTCGCCCTTCAGCAGGCCGAGCGAGCGCGCGAGGTCCACGCCCAGCACCACGCCGAATTCGCCCGGGCGCAGGTCGGCGAGCGAGCCGCTGCGCATCAGGCGCCCGAGGTCGGCGACCTTGTTCTCGTCTTCCGGCAGCACGCCACGCACGATGGCGCCACGCACCGTCTGGCCGACGGAGAGCATGGCCTGCGCGTTGACGTAGGGCGCCGCCGCGCGCACGCGCGGATGCTTCGCGGCGAGCGCGGCGATCGGCGTCCAGTCGGCCAGGCGGCCGTCGGCGCCGGTCAGTTGCACGTGCGAGGCGACGCCGAGGATGCGCTCGCGCACCTCTTTCTGGAAGCCGTTCATCACCGACAGGACGACGATCAGCGCCCACACGCCGACCGCGATGCCGATCATCGAGACCAGCGAATTGACGCCGATGAAGCGGTTGCGCCGCCGCGCGCGCGTGTAGCGCAGGCCGACGAGGATCTCGTATCTCAAGGTCGGGCGAGAATACTACAATCACCTGCGTGGACGCCGACTCACCGAAGTTACTAAAAAGATTGATCCTTGAAACACGGATTGCCCATCTGGCAACGCTGCGCGGCGGCGCGCCGATGGCCTCGATGACCTTGTACCTGCCCTCCGCCAAGTTCGACGCTTTTTACGTTCACGTCAGCCGCCTCGCCTGGCACACGCAGGACATGCAGCAGGACGGCCGCGTGGCGCTGTCGATCGCCGAAACGGACGATGGCCGCGCCGATCCGTTCACGTTGATGCGGGTGACGATTCGGGGTTCTGCAGTTCAGATTCAAAATGGTCCCAAGGACGCATGGCTGTCCCGTTTCCCCGAGCAGGCAATCAATTTCACGCTGGCGGACTTCTCGTTCTGGGAGATCGCGCCGCGCGATGCGCGCTTCGTCGCCGGCTTCGGCCGCATTCACAATCTTTCCGCGGCGGAGCTGCAGCGCGCGGCCGCCTGAGCGCCGGCGCTACTTCGGCGCAACCAGCTCGTAGCCTTTCTTGCGCATGCACTCCCGCGCCAGGCGCCCTTCGCGCATATAGCGCTCGCCGTAGGGGTCGGCGAAGGGACCGGTGGGGTAAACATTGAAGCGGCGCCCCGAGCTGTCCTGCAGGATCGCCGGGCCCATGGTCGGATAGGGCTGGGGCACGGCGTTCGCGTCGCGGTACGCCGTTTCCTCGCATTCGCGCAGGTCGGTCCGCGCCTGCTCGTCAGCCGTGTCTTTTCTCCCCCACTGTCCCTCGGCGCAGCCGGCCGCCGCGAGAAGGAGGAGCGTCGCCAGCATCGGTCTCATCTGCCGTCAGCCCTCTAGAATCACCGGATGTTCACGGTATACGGCATGGCGGACTCAGGCAACAGCTACAAGGTGCGGCTCGCGCTCGAGCAGCTTGCGCTGCCCTACCAATGGGTCGAGGTGGACACGAACAAGGGCGAGACGCGCACGCCGGAGTTCCTGGCGAAAAACCCGAACGGCAAGGTCCCGGCGCTGCTGCTCGAGGACGGCGCCTGCCTGCCGGAGTCGAACGCCATCCTGCATTACCTCGCCGAGGATACGCCGCTGCTGCCGCCGGACCGCTTCGGCCGCGCGCGGGTGCTGCAGTGGATGTTCTTCGAGCAGTACAGCCACGAGCCCTACGTCGCGGTGGCGCGCTCGATCCTGCGCTACCTGCCGCCGGACTCGCCGCGCCGCGCCGAGCTGCCGCGCCTGCAAGAGCGCGGCCGGCATGCGCTGGGCGTGATGGAGAAGCATCTGGCGAAGGAGACCTGGTTTGTCGCCGGGCGCTACACCATCGCGGACATCGCGCTGTTTGCCTATACGCATCGCGCTGCTGAAGGTGGCTTTGATTTGAAAACGTATCCTGCAATTCAGAACTGGATCAATCGCGTTTCATCCCAACCACGTTTTGTCGCCATGCCGGCCTGACTTTTACTATGGTGTTGTTTCTCAAGGGCCTCGCGTTCGGCTTCGTCCTTGCCGCGACCGTCGGGCCGATGTGGGTGCTGTGCCTGCGGCGCACGCTCGCCTTCGGCGCCACCGCCGGCCTCGCCTCCGGCCTCGGCATCGCCGTCGCCGACGGCCTCTACGGCGCGGTGGCTGCCTTTGGCCTCACGGCGGTCTCCGGGTTTCTTCTCGGATATTCGTTCTGGATTGGAACGGTCGGCGCGGTGTTTTTGGTCTACCTGGGAATCAAGGCGCTGCTGGCGCGACCCGAAAATGTTGAAACAGAAACCCGCAGCCAAACCCTTCCCGCGGCATTCCTGTCCACGCTCGGTCTGACGCTTGCGAATCCGCCTACCATCCTCGCCTTTGCCGCAATCTTTGCCGGATTAGGCCTCACTTCGAGCAAGGACTACGTCGGCGCCGCGCTCGTCACGCTGGGCGTGTTCCTGGGCTCCCTGTCCTGGTGGATCGTCCTCGCCTCGGCTGCCGGCTCGCTCCGCGAAAGGCTCGGGCCACACCTGATGCGCAGCATCAACCTCGTCTCCGGCATTACGATCCTCGCCTTCGCCGGCTGGCAGATTTTCGAACTCCTGCGGTAGCATACTGGACATATATCCATGAGAACCCTCCTCGCTTTCCTGCTCTGCGTCTCGATGCAGGCGCTGGCGCAGTACCCGACAAAGGCCGTCAGGGTCGTGATTCCGTTCCCCCCCGGCGGCGCGACCGACATCATCGGGCGCGTGATTGCGCAGAAGATGTCGGAGCGCTGGAAGCAGCCGGTGGTGGTGGAGAACCGGCCGGGCGCCGGCGGCACCATCGGCTCGGACCTGGTGGCGAAGAGCGCGCCCGACGGCTACACGCTGCTGATCGCCACCAACAGCACGCACGCGGTGGCCGCGGTGCTGGGACATCCGCCCTATGATCCGGCGAAGGATTTCACGCCGATTTCCCTGCTCGCCTACAGCCCGAACGTGCTGGTGGTCGGCGCGGATTCCGGCATCGGCTCGTTGCGCGAGCTGATTGCCGCGGCCAAGGCCAGCCCGGGAAAGCTCAGCTATGCCTCCAGCGGCAACGGCACCATCATTCACCTCACCGGCGAGCTATTCAGGACCATGGCCGGCCTCGACCTGCTGCACGTGCCCTACAAGGGAACGCAACTCGCCGTGCCCGATGTCGCCGCCGGCCGGGTCACGATGATCTTCGACAACATCGTCAGCGCGCAGCCGCACCTGAAGGCGGGCACCGTCAAGGCACTTGCCGTGACCACCCTCGCCCACTCTGCGCTCGCCCCGGAGCTGCCGACCATGGCGGAGGCCGGGCTGCCCGGCTTCGAGTCGAGCGCATGGTTCGCCCTGTTCGGCCCGGCCGGACTGCCGCGCGAAGTGCAGTCGCGTGCTCACGCGGCGGCTCTCGCCGCCGTCACGTCGGCCGATTCGCGCGCGCGGCTGATCGCCGCCGGCGCCGACCCGCTGGGCGCGGGCGCCGACCAGCTTGCCAAGGTGATCCGCACCGACATCGAAAAGTGGGGGCGGGTAGTCAAGGCCGGCAACATCAAGGCCGAGTAACCCGATGCACCTGCGGAGCCCGTGGGACCTGAGCGAGGCGCCGCTCGCCGTCGTCGACATCGAGACCACCGGCGGGCATCCCGCGCACGACCGCATCACCGAGGTGGCGGTGCTCGAGGTGGACGGCTTCGAGGTCAGGCGCGAGTGGTCGAGCCTGGTGAACCCCGGCCGCTCGATTCCCGGCCCGATCCAGGCGCTTACCGGCATCACCCAGGAGATGGTCGAGGGCGCGCCGCGCTTCGAAGCCATCGCCGCCGCGCTGCACGAGCGGCTCGCCGGGCGCATTTTCGTCGCCCACAACGCCCGCTTCGACTACGGCTTCCTGCGCCACGAGTTCGAGCGCGCCGGCCTGCCTTTTCGCGCCAAAACGCTGTGCACGGTGAAGCTGTCGCGCCGCCTGTACCGCGACGCCGCGGGACACAGCCTCGACGCGCTGATCGCGCGCCACGGCATCCGCTGCGCGGCGCGCCACCGCGCGCTCGGCGACGCCGAAGCCGCCTGGCAGTTCCTGCGCATCGCCGCCAGCGAGCACGGCGACGAGGTGCTGTCGGTGGCGGCGCGCCAGGTGGCGAAGGAGCCGCGCCTGCCGGCGCACCTCGACCGCGCCATGGTGGACGCCGTGCCCGAGGCGGCCGGCGTCTATTTCTTCTACGGCGACGCGGCGGCGCCGCTCTACATCGGCAAGAGCCGCTCGATGCGCGCGCGCGTGCTCTCCCATTTCACCGACCCGAAGCCCTGGGTGTCGCAGCTGCGGCGCATCGAATGGCGGCGCACCGCGGGCGAGCTCGGCGCGCTGCTGCTCGAGGCGCGCCTGGTGAAGGAGCTGCGCCCGCTCTTCAACCGGCGGCTGCGCAAGCCCGCGGCGCTGTGCGGCTTCGTCTTCGACGGCCGGCGGCTCGAGATCGTCGAGGTGGAAGGCATCGGCGCCGACGCCCTGCATTGCCTGCGCGGCCTGTTCCGCTCGCGCCGCGCGGCGCTCGAAGCGCTGCATGCGATTGCCGACGAGGAGCGGCTCTGCCTGCGCGCGCTCGGCTTCGAGCGCGCCGGCCAGGGGCCCTGCTTTCGCTGCCAGATCGGCCGCTGCGCCGGCGTCTGCGACAGGCGCGAGGGCGTGTTGCAGCATCAGGCCCGCGTTGCCGCGGCGCTCGCGCGCCTCGAGGCGCCGCACTGGCCCTACCGCGGCGCGGTGGGCATCGTCGAGCGCGATGCGGAGGATGCACGGGACGCCGAATTCACCGAGATTCATCTGGTGGACCGCTGGTGCTACCTCGGCGCCGCGCGTTCGGAAGCCGAGCTCGCCGAGCTGGCCGAGGCGCGCCGCGAGCCGCGCTTCGATTTCGATAACTACCGCATCCTTTCGGGCCATCTGCGCAAGCGCGGCGTGCGCCTGGTGCAACTGGGCGCCTGATGCACTGCGAGCTGGTGGTGCCGGGGCTGCTTGCCGCGAAGACGCCTGGCCGCTTTCCGTCGATCGAATTGCTGCTCGCCCGCAGCCGCCGCCGGAACGAGACGGCCCTTCCCTTCGAGTCCTGGTTGTTGAGATCATTCCAGTCCACGAGCGAAAACATCCCCGCCGGCGCGCTCACCGTGCTCGCCGCGGGCCGCGAGCCGGGCGCGGCGTCCTGGGTGCGCGCCGACCCGGTGCACCTGCGCGTGATGCGCGATCACCTGGCTGTTCTCCCGCCCGAAGGGCTGGAAATCTCCCGCAAGGAAGCCGACGCGCTGTGCGACGCGCTCAACCGCCATTTTGCCGGCAGCTTCGTGATCGAGGCCGTCGAGCCGCGGCGCTGGTGCGCGCGCTTGTCGAAGGAGCTCGCTGTCGGCAACGCTCCCGCGCTCGAATCCGCCGGGCGCGAGATGGCCCAGCCCCGCGACAGCGGTCCGCTGCTGACCGAGATCCAGATGCTGCTCCACGCGCACCCCGTCAACGCGGCGCGCGAAGCGCGCGGCGAACCGGTGCTGAACAGCCTGTGGCTGTGGGGCGCCGGACGCGCGGCCGGCGGCGCTTCACCCTGGAATGCCGTGCTCTCCGCCGAGCCGCTCGCCCGCGGCCTCGCGCGCCTCGCGGGTGCGCGCCATGCTCCGCTGCCCGCCGCCGCGGCCTGGCTCGAGCGCGCGCCGGAGGTCGGACGCGTCCTGGTGGTGCTCGATGCGCTGCGCGCGCCGGCAGCGTTAGAGGACTTTGCCGCCTATGGAGAGAATCTGCATGCGTTGGAGGCGACGTGGTTCGCGCCGCTCCTCGCCGCGCTGCGCTCGGGCCGCGCCGGCATGCTGACGGTGCACGTGCCTGACAGCGCCGCATCCTTCGAGACCGTGCGCGGCGATCTGCGGCGCTTCTGGCGCCGGCCGCACCCGCTCGAGAGCCTGGCTTGAAGATCGTCGAGCGCAGCTTCGCCGAGGCCGACCGCCGGGCGCTGGTCGACGCCGGACTGCACCCGGTCCTAGCCCGCGTCTACGCCGGGCGCCGCATCCACTCGGCGGCGGAACTGAAGTACGACCCGTCCGGGCTGCTGGCGCCGGAATTACTGAAGGGCATCGAGGACGCGGCACGGCTTCTCGCCGCGGCAATACGGGCGGAGAAACGCCTGCTGATCGTCGCCGACTACGACGCCGACGGCGCCACGGCCTGCGCGGTGGGCATGCGGGCACTGCGCGGCATGATGGGAAATTCGGGCGCTTGCGTCGACTACTTGGTGCCCGACCGCTTCAAGCTCGGCTACGGCCTGACGCCCGAGCTGGTCGATATCGCGGCCGAATCGAAGCCCGACCTGCTGATCACCGTCGACAACGGCATTGCCAGCGTCGAGGGCGTGGCGCGCGCCCGCGCGCGCGGCATCGGCACGCTGATCACCGACCACCACCTGCCCGGGCCGGTGCTGCCCGCGGCCGACTGCATCGTCAACCCGAACCAGCCGGGCTGCACGTTTCCGTCGAAGGCATTGGCGGGCGTCGGCGTGATGTTCTATCTGATGCTGGCGCTTCGAAAAGAAATCCGGAAAGAAAGGGCCGTTGACTTCAACCTCGGTTCTCTGACCGACCTGGTGGCGCTCGGCACCGTCGCCGACGTCGTGCCGCTCGACGCCAATAACCGCAACCTCGTCGCGCAGGGGCTCAAACGCATCCGCGCCGGACGCGCGCAGCCGGGCCTCGCCGCGCTGCTGCGTGCGGCCGGACGCGAACCGGCGCGCGCCTCGGCGTTCGACTTCGGCTTCGTCGCCGGGCCGCGCCTCAACGCCGCCGGGCGCCTCGCCGACATGGGCCTCGGCATCGAGTGCCTGGTGACCGACGACGAGGCGCGCGCCGCCAACTGCGCCCAGCAACTCGACCGCCTGAATCGTGAACGGCGCAAGATCGAAGCAGGCATGCTGGAACAGGCCATGCGTGCCCTGGATTCCGTTTCTTCTCACAGTGGTTCTGTTTTTTTCATGAAAGACTGGCATGAAGGCGTGGTGGGCATCCTCGCCTCGCGCCTCAAGGATCGGCTGCACCGGCCGGTGGTGTGCTTCGCGCGCGCGCAGGACGGGCAAATGCTGAAGGGCTCCGGGCGCTCGGTGACCGGCTTCCATCTGCGCGACTGCCTGGACCTGGTCTCGAAGCGTGCGCCCGGCGTGATCGTGCGGTTCGGCGGCCACGCGGCTGCCGCTGGCCTGACCATCGCCGAGTGCGGCTACGAGCGCTTCGCCGAGGAATTCGAGCGCACGGTGGAGGAGTTGCTGCCACCGGAGGCGCGCGCGCAGCGCGTCGAGACCGACGGCAGCCTGGAAGCGGCGCACCGCACGCTGCAGGTGGCGGAATTGCTCGACGGCGGCATCTGGGGCCAGGGCTTTCCGCCGCCGCTGTTCTGCGATAATTTCGCCGTCGAAAGCCAGCGCGTGGTCGGCGAAAAGCATCTCAAGCTCAGGCTCCTGAAGGACGGCCGCCGGATCGAGGCGATGCGCTTCGGCTCGGCCGAGCCGCTCGCCTCGAGCGTGCGCGCCGCCTACCGGCTGGCGGTGAACGATTTCAACGGCGTAAAGTCCGTGCAGCTCACTCTGGAGCACTTCGAATGACCCGATTTCTCCTGATTGGTCTCCTGTTCGCGGGACAGGCATTCGCGGAGGACCTGAAACCGGTCAAGGACGCCGGTCCGTACGTCCCCTCGCCGCAAAGCGTGGTTTCGGACATGCTGCGCTACGCCGACGTCACCGACAAGGATTTCCTCATCGACCTCGGCTCGGGCGACGGCCGCATCGTGCTGACCGCGGCCAAGGTGTTCGGCGCGCGCGGCTTCGGCGTCGAGATCAAGGACGACCTGGTGAAGAAGTCGAACGAGGCCGCGCTCAAGGAAGGCCTCGCCGACCGCGTCAAGTTCATGAAGCAGGACCTGTTCAAGACCGACATGTCGCAGGCCACCGTCATCACCATGTACCTGCTGCCCGACACGGTGAACCTGCTGAAGGACAAGTTCCTCAACGAGCTGCGCCCCGGCACGCGCATCGTGTCGCACGACTACCCGCTCACCGGCTGGATCCCCGAGAAGTACGTGCAGATGGACCTCGAGGCCAAGGTCGAGATCAGCGGCGTCACCACCACGCTCATCTACCTCTACGTCGTACCCGCCAAGGTGCAGGGGCGCTGGACCGCGACCATGCCGGCGGCGGTGAGCCGCCAGCCCGCCTCGCTCAACCTGCGCCAGCAGCTGACGCGCATCTCCGGCAGCCTGCGCCTCGATGGCCAGGACGTGCCGCTGGAGGAAGCGACGCTGCGCGGCGACAAGATCAGCTTCCGCCTCTCCGGCCGGCGCGGCGAGTTCACCGGCCAGGTGAAGGGTAAGAGCATCGAGGGCACGGTGGATGGCAAGGCGCCGTGGAGCGCGTCGCTCGGGGGATGAAGCTTCGTTTTTCAATCGGGAAAATAACTTTGGACGCGGAGCTGGCTGATACGCCGACGTCCAAGGCCATCATCGCGAAAGTCCCCTTCGAGTCCACCGCCCAGACCTGGGGCGACGAGGTCTACTTCTCAACCCCGGTCAGCGCGAAGCGCGAGCCCGGCGCGCAGCAGGTAGTCGAGGCCGGCACAGTGTGCTTCTGGTGCGAAGGCGACTCGATCGCCCTGCCCTTCGGCCGTACGCCGATCTCCACCGACCACCGGCCAAAGCTGGCCAATCCCTGCAATGTGCTTGGCACGATGAAAGATTTCGCTCTCCTGAAGAACGTCCGGACCGGCGACAAGATCCGTGTGGAGAAAGCCTGATGCAGAGGAAGCGCGTCACCTCCTCGAAGCTGCGCACGGTCGGCTACGACGAGGCCACCAAGACGCTGGAAGTCGAAATGTCCAACGGGCAGGTCTACCAGTACGTCGGCGTCTACCCCGAGGTCTACCGCCGCTTCATGGCGGCGCCCAACCCGACGGCGTTCTTCGACGACAAGATCGAAGAGGAATACACGCCGAAAGCCGTAAAATAGCGCCCGCATGGAAGCCGAACAGCTCAATCAACTGGCCGCGACGCTCACCGACCTGGAAAAACGGTCGCAGGAGCTGCGGAGGTATCTTTGACTTCGACGCCAAGCAAGGTCGCCTCGACGCGCTGAACCGCGAGCTGGAAGACCCGAAGCTGTGGGAAAACCAGCAACGCGCGCAATCCCTCGGCAAGGAAAAGAAGCAGCTCGAAGGCATCGTCGGCACGCTCAAGCGCGTCAGCGGCGGGCTGGCGGACGCGGCCGGGCTGTTCCAGCTCGCCCGCTCGGAGAACGATGCGGCGACGCTGGATGCGGTTTTTGCCGATATTGAAAAAATCCAGAAAGAAGTCGGCGCGCTGGAGTTTCGCCGCATGTTTCACAACCCGCTCGACCCCAACAACTGCTTCATGGACATCCAGGCCGGCGCCGGCGGCACCGAGGCGCAGGACTGGGCCGCGATGCTGCTGCGCATGTACCTCAAGTACTGCGACAAGAAGGGCTTCAACGCCGAGATCCTGGAGCAGTCCGACGGCGAGGTGGCGGGCATCAAGAGCGCCACGCTCAAGATCACCGGCGACTACGCCTACGGCAGCCTGCGCACGGAGAACGGCGTGCACCGGCTGGTGCGCAAGAGCCCGTTCGACGCCAACGCGCGGCGCCATACCTCGTTCGCCAATGTCTTCGTCTATCCCGAGGTCGACGACTCGATCGAGGTCGACATCAACCCCGCCGACCTGCGTGTCGACGTCTACCGCGCCTCGGGCGCCGGCGGCCAGCACGTCAACAAGACCGAGTCGGCGGTGCGCATCACCCACATCCCGAGCGGCATCGTGGTGCAAAGCCAGAACGACCGCTCGCAGCACCGCAACCGCGCCGAGTGCATGGCGATGCTCAAGTCGCGCCTCTACGAGCTCGAGCTGCGCAAGCGCACCGCGGAGCACACCAAGCTCGAGGCGAACAAGACCGATATCGAGTGGGGCCACCAGATCCGCTCGTACGTGCTCGACCAGTCGCGCATCAAGGACCTGCGCACCGGGGTGGAGAAAGGCGCCACCCAGACGGTGCTCGACGGCGACCTCGACGATTTCATCACTGCCAGCCTGAAACAGGGAGTCTAGCCATGCGCACCCTAGTCGCCGCAATGCTGTTTGGATTCGTCGCAGTTGCAGCCGCCCAGCCGGTCGCACCGGTGCTCGAGCAGGCGCGCGCCCAGAAGGCACCGCTGCTCGACACGCTGAAGAGCCTGGTGTCGATCGAATCCGGCAGCCGCGACCTCGAGGGGCTCGAGCGCTCGGCGCAGCTCGTCGCCGCGCGCCTGCGCGCCCTGGGCGGCGAGGTCGAGCTGGTCGACGCCTTCGACGTCTACAAGATGGAGGACACGCCGGAAAAAATCGGCCGCATGGTGCGTGCCAGCTTCCGCGGCAGGGGCAGCAAGAAGATCATGCTGATCGCCCACATGGACACGGTGTATCAGCGCGGCATGCTGGAGAAGCAGCCCTTCCGCGTCGACGGCGACCGCGCCTATGGCCTGGGCATTTCCGACTGCAAGCAGGGCATTGCGACCATCCTGCATGCCGTCGCAATGCTGCAGGAGCTTAAATTCCGCGACTACGGCGTGCTGACGGTACTCATCAACGCCGACGAGGAGATCAGCTCGCCCGGCTCGCGCGCGCTGCTCACGCGCCTGGGCGCCGAGCACGACGCCACGCTCTCGTTCGAATCCTCGCTCGCGTCGTCGGACAAGCTGGCGCTCGCCACCGCCGGCATCGCCTCGGCCAACCTCAAGGTGCACGGCAAGGCCTCGCACGCCGGCGCCGCGCCGGAGCTCGGCGTCAACGCCATTTACGAGCTCTCGCACCAGATGCTGCAAACCCGCGACCTGTCCGACCCGGCCACTGGGCAGAAGCTCAACTGGACGGTGTCGCGCGGCGGCGGTACCCGCAACGTGATCCCGGCGCTCGCGGAGGCGACCGCCGACGTGCGCGTGCTGCGAGTCGCCGACTACGACCGCATCGAGGCGCAATTGCGCGAGCGGCTGAAGAAACAGCTGCTGCCCGAAGCGAGGGTCGAGCTGAATTTCGAGCGACGCCGGCCGCCGCTCGAGTCCTGGGCCGCCGCCGCCGCGCTGGGCAAGCACGCGCAACACGTCTACCAGGAGCTCGGCCTCGAGCTGGTGGTCGACGCGGTGGCCGAGGGTGGCGGCACCGACGCGGCGTTCGCCGCACTGAAGACGAAGAACGCGGTGGTCGAGCGCTTCGGCCTGCGCGGCTTCGGCGCGCATTCGAACAGCGACGAGTACGTGCTAGTCTCCAGCATCGAACCGCGCCTGTACCTGGCCGCGAGGCTGATCATGGACCTCGCCCGCGACCGCGTGCGATAAGAATGGAAGACGAAAACAAGCTGGTCGAGGAGCGCCGCGAGAAGCTCAAGGCCCTGCGCGCCAAGGGCGTCGCCTACCCCAACGATTTCAGGAAGAAGGATTTTGCCTCTCAACTGATCAGTGCTCACGGGGGGAAGGCGAAAGAACAACTCGAAAAGGAAAAGCCTTCCGCCATCGTCGCGGGCCGCATGGTGCTCAAGCGCGTCATGGGCAAGGCGAGCTTCGCCACGGTGCAGGACGGCTCGGGCCGCATCCAGGCCTACATCACGCAGGATGTCGCCGGCTACGACGACTTCAAGCACTGGGATCTCGGCGACATCGTCGGCGTGGAGGGCCAGCTTTTCAGGACGATGAAGGGCGAGCTCACGGTGCATGCCCGGAAAATGGTCCTATTGGTCAAGGCGCTCAGGCCGTTGCCGGAGAAATTTCACGGCCTCGCCGACCAGGAGATGCGCTACCGCCAGCGCTACGTCGACCTCATCGTCAATCCGGACGTCAGGGATCTGTTTTTGCGACGTTCAAGCATCATCGAATCGATGCGGGAAATTCTGAAAAGCGAAAACTACCTGGAAGTCGAAACGCCGATGATGCAGCCGATCCCCGGCGGCGCCGTGGCGCGGCCGTTCAAGACGCACCACAACGCGCTCGACCTGGAGCTCTTCCTGCGCATCGCGCCGGAGCTCTACCTCAAGCGCCTGGTGGTCGGCGGCCTCGAGCGCGTATTCGAGATCAACCGCAACTTCCGCAACGAGGGCATCTCGACCCGCCACAATCCCGAGTTCACCATGCTCGAGTGGTACTGCGCCTACCAGGACTGGCGCTACATGATGGACCTGACCGAAAAGCTGGTGCAGGCGGCGGCAGGCAAGCCGGAACTTGTTTATCAAGGGACAAAGATTCAAATCGGAAAACCGTTCATGCGCCTGTCCATCGCCGACGCCATCCGCCAGCAGGGCGTCCAAGGGGATCTGCGCGATCGGGCTTTTCTCTCGAAAAAATTGAACGAATTGAAGATCGACCATAAAAAGCCCCAGGGCTGGGGCGCGCTGCAACTGCTGCTGTTCGAGGCGCTGGCCGAGAAGCACCTGGTGCAGCCGACCTTCGTCACCGAATTCCCCGCCGAGGTTTCGCCGCTCGCCCGCAAGTCCGACCAGGACCCGGAAGTGGCCGACCGCTTCGAGCTGTTCATCGACGCCAAGGAGATCGCCAACGGCTTCTCCGAGCTGAACGACCCGGAGGACCAGGCGGCGCGCTTCCGCGAGCAGGCCAAGGCCAAGGAAGCGGGCGACCAGGAGGCGATGTACTACGACGCCGACTACATCCGGGCGCTCGAGTACGGCCTGCCGCCCACCGCCGGCGCGGGCCTCGGCGTCGACCGGCTGGTGATGCTGCTCACCGACAGCCCGAGCATCCGCGACGTGATCCTGTTCCCGCAGATGCGGCCGGAAGCCTAGTTACACCCTGTAACAATCGCTATATAAACGGCGGGAGCCTTCCCGCCCCGGCGCGGTCCAAGCAGGGAAGGAGATCGACG
>DASWEU010000123.1:0-7170 GCA_036394595.1 Burkholderiales bacterium
GTCTACAACGTCATCAACTGCTCCAAGCCCATCGTGAGCGCGATCCGCGGCCCCGCGGTCGGCGCCGGGCTGGTGGCGGGCCTGCTGGCCGACGTGTCGATCGCTTCCAAGAAGGCCAAGATCATCGACGGCCACACCCGCCTCGGCGTCGCCGCCGGCGACCACGCTGCCATCATCTGGCCGCTGCTCTGCGGCATGGCAAAGGCCAAGTATTACCTGCTGACCTGCGACACGATTTCGGGGGAAGAAGCTGAGCGGATGGGATTGGTTTCAATTTGTTGTGAAGAGTCGCAACTGAAGGAAAAAGCGCTGGAAGTCGCGCGTAAACTCGCCGCCGGCCCTCAGGCCGCGCTGCGCTTGACCAAGTACTCGCTCAACAATTGGTTGCGACTCGCGGGCCCGTCGTTTGACGCGTCGCTCGCGATGGAGATCATGGGCTTTACCGGTCCCGAGGTGAAGGAAGGCCTCGCCGCGCTGCGCGAGAAACGCAATCCCTCATTTCCCTCGGCGCCGCCGGATTTTTAGGCCGGCTTGGTGAAATCCATCGCCGGGCCGGGGGGCTCGGCCGCAGCGGCGGCACCGCCGCAGAGTCTTTCGATATCCCGCTTGATGCTGGCGGTATCCGGGACGGCGCGCCCCAGCGTGCTGAGCAACACGCGGGACGGCAGGTCGGTCAGCGTCGGATTCGGATGGTCGCGCAGGTGCGCGGTGTTCTGCAGCGCCGGAACGATCCTGCCGCTTCGAATGCCCGCCATTTCATTTTCGAGGCCCTGGATGATTGCGGCCTGCGCCCGCGCCATTCCCAGGAGCAGCTCGGCCAGGTGCTGCGCGGTGATTTCCATTTGCGTCCTCCCGTCAGGCGGTGCCGGCGATGGTAGCATCCGCCGATGTTTGCGGTTTCGCTTTCCGGGCGGCGGCCAGGCAACCTCGGCGTGAAGGACGGGCGCCTGGCGCCGCCGAAGCGCTCACCCAACAGCGTCTCGTCGCAGGCCGATCCCGCCGACCGGGAGCATTACATCCAGCCGATAGCATTCAGCGGAAGTATTTCTGAAGCAAGAAGGACCGTTGCATCGATGCAAGGCGCGACGGTCATCGAGGAAAAACCCGGTTATCTATACGCGGAATTCCGCAGCCGCCTGCTGGGCTTCGTCGACGACGTCGAATTGCTGCGACAGGGCGGCGTGCTGCACGTGCGCTCTGCCTCGCGCCTGGGGCGGCGCGACTTCGGCGTCAACCGCAGGCGCGTCGAGGCGCTGCGCAAGCTCCTCAGCTGAGCTCGAGCATCACCGGCTGATGGTCGGAGGCCTGCGTGTCCGCATCGATGCGGATCGAGCGCAGCCGCGGCACCAGGTCCTGGGTCACGAAAATGAAATCGCAGCAATAAGGCGCCTGCTCGCGCTCCTTCTCATGCAGGCGGAAGGTCGGCGGATGCAACTTGCCGGGATGCAGAGATTGCCAGGCGTCGGCGAAGCCGGCCTCCCGAATACGCCCGTGCAGGGGATCCTGCGGCGGGAAATTGAAATCGCCGCACAGGATCGCGCTGCGCGGCAGGGGACCCGGCATCGTGAACGGTCCGGCCGCGGGGACCGGCTGGCGCGCGCCGGTGGCCTCGGCCTGGATGGCGCGCAGCCGGCCGACCTGCGCCGCGCGATGCTCTGCGGAGTAGTACTCGAGATGCGTGGTGACGACGCGCAAGGGCCCGAACGGCGCCTCGATCACGGACTCGACCGCGACGCGCGGCATGCTCGGCGCGCCGGGCGAGTCCGGCCATGGCAGGGAATGACGGCGCACTCGTCCGACCGGCAGGCACGACAGCAGCAGGTTGCCGAAGCGGCTGCGGCCGCTCGCGCCGGCGGGCACGTCCACGCCCCAGGCGTAGAACGCGGCGTAGCCGGGAAATTGCCGCGCCAGCTCCTCGGTCTCGAGCTCCTGCAGGCAGAGGACGTCCGGATCGGCGAGGCGGCGCGCCTCGGCGGCGATGCGCGCGGCATCTACCGTGCCGTCCATGCCGCGGCAGGATTGCACGTTCCAGCTCAGCAATCTCATCCCGGCGCCGATTCAGCGCCCGTCCGCGACCTCGAGCGTTCTCGACTTGCGCGCCGCCTCCGGCATGCCGGTCCACGCCTGCCATCCCTCGGCGCGCTTTTGCGCAATGCTGCCGGCGCCGCGCTCCGCCCACGCCTCGGCCCGCTGCGTCTTGGTCACCAGCGTGGTGCCGCTGTCCCATTCCTGGAATTCCGCGCCGGCGATTTCGGAAACACGCATCGCGATAAAAGCGTGGCGCGCGGCGCCGAGGGCTTCCTGATCCGCCCCGATTCGCGCGTAGTAGGTCTTGCCGGCCGCTACGTTCGCTTCCAGGAAATCCGTCGAGCGGCTATAGAGCATGATTCTGGTCTTGCCGGGCTTGACGGAGACGGCGACTCTCTGGCCCTCGCGGATGATGCCAATGAACCGGATTTCCTCATCCGTTACGTCGTAGAGCGACACGGAGCGCGGCAGTCCCGCTGCGGGATCGTAGTTCGGCCGCGCCGCCGATCCCGGCGCGGGTGGCGCGCCTGGCACGCCGGAATACACGTAGCGCGCACGCAGGATGATGATCAGCGCCTCATCCGGCTTGACGGCAAGGTCCTTCGCTTGCCGCGCAGCCATGCCCCTGCCGGCACAGCCTGCCACTGCGATCGAGAGCAGCAACACGAACCATCTAACCATGAACATCCCCCCAGAATGCTTTAAGACAGAGGAACGGTACCTCCATGGTGGCGACGACGCAATCCTGCGCGCACCGCCTACTTCAGGCCCTCGAAAAGCGACGAGGAAAAGGCTACGATAGGATTCCCGGGTAGCCCGAGGAGCTTTCCCGAGTTGACTGACGGTCCCCCGAGCGAAGAGGAATTGGCGCAAATCCGCCAGCGCTTGCACGCCCTCGAGATCGAGCACCACGACCTCGACGACGTGATCGGCCGGCTGGCCGGCGACCTTGCGCAGGACCAGCTGCAACTGCAGCGCCTCAAGAAGCGCAAGCTCTACCTCAAAGACCAGATCCAGCGCCTGCGCACGCGGCTGATCCCTGACATCATCGCGTGATCGGGAAAGTTATAGAGGCGTGATAGCTCTGCTGCAGCGCGTTTCGGGCGCGTCGGTGCGCGTCGGCAGCGAAACGGTGGGAGAGATCGGCGCGGGCTTGCTGATATTTGTTGGAGTCGAGCGCGGCGATAGCGAATCAGAAGCACAGAGACTCGCTGAACGAGTGCTCGGCTATCGCGTATTCGCCGACAGCGCCGGGAAAATGAATCTTTCGGTCAAGGACATCAAGGGCGAACTGCTGGTGGTGCCGCAGTTCACCCTGGCGGTGGATACGAAATCAGGAACGCGCGCGGGATTTTCGACGGCGGCGGCGCCGGACGAAGGAAAAATACTCTTCGAATTGCTGTTGAAGCATCTGCAACAGGAAATACCTGTTAAGACCGGCCGCTTCGGCGCCCACATGCAGGTCAGCCTCGTGAACGACGGGCCCGTGACTTTCTGGCTGCAGGCGGCGCCGCAGCGCGCGTCTTGAATACCGCCGGCGACACCACCTCGATCATCTCGAGATTGCGCGAGTGGCGGATTTCGCGGTGGCGGATGCGCGGCGGCTGGTAGAAGCAGCTGCCGGCGCGCATGGTGATTTTTCCGACGCCTTCGTACTCGAACTCGACCCAACCCTTCAGCACGTAGACAAACTGCACGCGGCAGTCGTGCAGGTGCCACTCGCCGTGCGGCGCCTTGCCCGGCCGCGCGCGGATCACGTGCGCTACCACCTTGCCGCGCGTCGCGCGCTGGATGCCGAGGTCGCGGTATTCGAAATAACCGCGCAGGCCGCGGCGCGAGAATTTCGAGCCGCGGAGATGGGAGACGCGGAAGCTCATAGCAGCGGAATTCTAAGGTAAGCTCGACGCCATGTTCGAGCAGTTTATCGGCACAAAACCGGTCGAGGAGCGTCATCGAATCGAGCTTGCCGCCCTGGAGAAATACCTCGGGTTCAACATAAAAGAAATAGAGCAATTCAAGGGGGGGCAGTCGAATCCCACCTACCGCCTGACTGCTGCCGACGGAAAGAAATGGGTTTTGCGAAGAAAACCCCCGGGCAAGCTGCTGCCTTCGGCGCATGCCGTGGATCGCGAATACCGCGTGATTTCCGCGTTGCATCAGAAAAATTTCCCGGTGGCGAGGCCGCTGGTGCTGTGCGAGGACGACGCCGTCATCGGCACCATGTTCTACGTCATGGACTGCGTCGACGGACGGGTGCTGTGGGACCAGGCGTTGCCGGGAATGACGCGCGGCCAACGCGCGGCCATCTGGGATGAATTGAACAATGTCATCGCAACCTTGCACACCATCGACTACCGCGCCGTCGGCCTGGAGGGCTTCGGCAAGCCGGGCAACTACATCGAGCGCCAGGTGGCGCGCTGGTCCAAGCAGTACCGCGCTTCGGAGACCGAGCGCGTCGAGGCGATGGACAACCTGATCGACTGGCTGCCGCGCAATATCCCGCCCGAGGCGGGCACCGCGGTGGTCCACGGCGACTTCCGCCTCGACAACGTCGTCTTCCACCCGAGCGAGCCGAAGATCCTTGCGGTACTCGACTGGGAGCTCTCCACGCTGGGCGACCCGCTGGCGGACTTCGCCTACCACTGCATGAGCTGGCACATCCCGCCCGGCGCGTTCCGCGGCATTGCCGGGTTGGACCTGGATGCCTTGGGTATTCCGACCGAAAGGACTTATCTTGGAAATTATTGCAAAAGGACCAACCGCCCCGGCGTGGATGCCTCGCACTGGGACTTCTATCTCGCCTACAACCTGTTCCGCATCGCAGCGATACTGCAAGGCATCAAGAAACGCGTGGTTGAAGGCACCGCGGCGAGCGCGCACGCCGCAGACGCCGGCAGCCGGGTGCAGCCGCTGGCGCGGCTGGGCTGGCAGCAGGTCGAAAAGATACTGAGGAGGGCCGCTTGAACTTCGAATTTACCCCCCGCGTTCAAGACCTGCAGAAGCGCGTTTCCGCCTTCATGCAGGAGCACGTCTATCCCAGCGAGCGCCTGTGGGAAGCGCACGTGCGCAGCGACAAGCGCTGGCAGCCGGTACCCGTAATCGAGGAATTGAAGGAAAAAGCGAAGCGCTCGGGCCTATGGAACCTGTGGCGGCCGAAGTCGCACGGCGGCGAGCTCACCAACCTCGAGTACGCGCCGCTGTGCGAAATCATGGGGCGGGTGAGCTGGGCGCCGGAGGTGTTCAACTGCTCGGCGCCCGACACCGGCAACATGGAAACGCTGCTGCGCTACGGCACCAAGGAGCAGGTCAAGCAGTGGTGCGAGCCGCTGCTCGAAGGAAAAATCCGCTCGGCCTTCCTGATGACCGAGCCGAACGTCGCCTCGTCGGATGCAACGAACATTCAAACCAGGATGCTTCGCGAGAAAAATGAATATGCGATCAACGGCACCAAATGGTGGTCGAGCGGGGCGGGCGACCCGCGCTGCAAGATCTACATCGTCATGGGCAAGACCGATGCGGAAAATGCGTCCCGCCATAGCCAGCAGTCGATGGTGCTGGTGCCGGCCGGCACGCCCGGCGTCAATATCAAGCGCTTCCTGCCCGTGTTCGGCTACGACGACGCGCCGCACGGGCATATGGAAATTGAGATGAAGGACGTGCGCGTGCCGGCTTCCAACGTGCTCCTCGGCGAAGGGCGCGGCTTCGAAATCGCGCAGGGGCGACTCGGGCCGGGCCGCATCCACCACTGCATGCGTCTGATGGGCCAGGCCGAGCGCGCGCTGGAGAAGATGTGCCGCAGGGCTAGTGAAAGAGTTGCTTTTGGAAGACCTATATCGGATCAAGGCGTCACCCGCGAGCGCATCGCAGAGGCGCGCATCATGATCGACAGCGCGCGCTTCCTGGTGCTGAATGCCGCCTGGAAGATGGACACCGTCGGCAACAAGGGGGCGAAGAAGGAGATCGCCATGATCAAGGTGCTGGCGCCCAACGTCGCCTGCCAGGTGATCGACTGGGCGATGCAGGTGCACGGCGGCGGCGGCGTGTCGGACGACTTCGGCCTCGCCCAGGCCTACGCGCACGCGCGCACGCTGCGTTTCGCCGACGGACCCGACGAGGTGCACCGCAACGCCATCGCCAAGATGGAACTGGGCGAGCAGACCAGCGTGGTCGAGGCGCTTTCGAAAAAGAAATCCTTCTAGAGCGCCCGTGAAAACCACCGATGCCCTGGTCCTCGGGGCAGGGATCGTCGGCGTCTGCGTCGCGCTGCACCTGCAGAAGCGCGGGCGCGCCACGGTGCTCGTCGACCGGCGCGGCGCGGCGGAGGAAACCTCGTTCGGCAACGCCGGCCTGATCCAGCGCGAAGGCGTCTATCCTTACGGCTTCCCGCACGATTTCGGCGCGTTGCTTCGCTACGGCTTCAACCGCACCATCGACGCGCACTATCACCCTTCGGCGCTGCTCGAGATCGCGCCGTTCCTCTGGAAATACTGGCAACACTCGCGCCGCCGGCGCCATGCCCGCATCGCACGCCTCTACGCGAAGCTGATCGAGCACTGCGTAACCGAGCACGACGCGCTCGCCGCGGAGGCGGGCGCGACCGGACTGATCCGGCGCTCGGGCTGGATGCGCGTGTTCCGCACTGCACGCGAGCGCGACCTGCGCCTGGAAGAGGCCGCGCGCTGGCGGCAGGAGTTCGGGCTGCAATTCGCGACGCTCGACGCCGGCCAGCTGCAGGAGGCCGAGCCGCACCTTGCGCCGATTTTGACGGGAGCGCTGCATTGGACCGAGCCCACCACGGTGACCGATCCGCAGGGCCTCGCGCTCGCCTACCTGAAGCGATTCGAGAGCCTGGGGGGCCGCTTCGTCCAGGGAAACGCCGCATCTCTGCTTCAAGCCGGAAAAGCTTTTTCCGTTAAAACCGTACAGGGCTCGATCGAAGCGAAAGACGTCGTGATCGCGCTTGGCCCCTGGGCCGACGTGGTCACGCGCCGCCTCGGCTACCGCCTGCCGCTGGCGGTGAAGCGCGGCTATCACATGCACTACCGCGCCGCGGGCCAAGCGGTGCTCAACCATCCGATTCTCGACACCGAGCGCGGCTACTGCCTCGCGCCCATGGCGCGCGGCATCCGACTCACCACCGGC
>DASWEU010000124.1:0-60126 GCA_036394595.1 Burkholderiales bacterium
CCCGCCGCGCCAGCAGCCCCCGCTTCCACTTCACCGGCACCCGCCACCTCCGCGCACGCCCAGGACACGTTGGTGCAGGACGCACAATTGGCTCAGAACGTCGCCGGCGAGGGTCGCAATCATGGGTGAACAAGCAGTTCCGCGAACGCATCGAGAACGTCCCGCAATTCCTCCCCTTCCTTGACTCTTGATATATGGGTGTGATGTGGCCGTCAGGATGACGAAGCAGCAGCATCACCTTGATGCCCGTAGATCGAGTCCAAAGTTGAGAGAGTTTTGGCGACTCAACGCCTTTACGTCGGAAAACATCATCGAGGCGGCTCTTGAGCATGCTGGGGGCTTGATGCCTGACGGAGAGTTCTCCCCCCTCTCCCTTCCCGTTGTGCTCGATCGGGTGGCGCAAGCCATGGATGGGGCTGGCATGCAAACGCGCCTTGGCAAAGGGCGTGAGGACTATCAGGTGTGGGTGGAGATCGATGACATTAACCTTGCCAAGGAGATTGGCTGGTTCCGCTGGGGCTTCGGCGCGAAGATGAGTTTTCTATTCGCACTTAGGGTTTCTGGCGACCTGTCTTCGCACTGGAAGGATCAGCCGTCTGTGCGGGTTGTGCTGCTGGAAGACGGCGACGGAATGCAGTTGATAGGTAAGCGTCGAGGCAAGTGTGTCTACGCCCCTAGGGAGGTCATTGTTTGGCGTGGCGGTGTGATGGACCCGAAGTAGCGACCGTCCCCGGGACGGCGAGCGGACAGGGTGTATCGTCAGGCAAAGGAGCCTCGCGCCGAGATAATCAGTATGCCGTCGAGGTTTAAAAAGTAACTTGGCGGGGAGGTCCTGCTGGAAAATCTAGAAGACCAACTTCGAGTAGAGCACCAAGTTCGAGAGGTCTACGCGCGATTCGGGCTGACGATGTATCACGTGCAAGGGGTGGAACGTGAATTGGCGATGCTGCTCTGCACGGAGTTCGGGCCTGGATTGAAGAAGTTGACTCGGAGTGAACTCCGAAAGATGGTCGAGAGTAACAACCAGAAAACGTTCGGAACACTCGTCAAGAATTTGCGGAAGGTGATTAATGTTCCAGCCGATCTAGAGGCTCGATTGGGGAAGGCAGTGGATATTCGCAACGATCTTGCGCACGAATATTTTTGGGAGTGGGCTTACGAACTCACTACTTGGGAGGGCCGGGAGAAGATGATCGTGGACTTAACAGAGGCCGCTGCGTTCTTGGAAACCTTAGACGAGGATTTGACGAACCTGAATGTAGCGTGGGCTAGACGTCATGGCATCACGGACAAGGGCCTTCAAAAACACGAACAGGAACTAATCGCCCGATTGAAAGCCAGCGGCGGCCCCAGGAAGTTAGGCGCGAGGCGTGGATCAAGAAAGGGGTAATACCCCAAAAATGGTCTATGGCATTTGAGTGTTGGGCGTCGTGGCTGGGTGACTGCGAAGGTGGCCAGTCCCGAGAGCACTACATCAGCGCAAGCCTGTTCGCGCGTCGCGTGGAAGCACGAGGTTTCTCGTGGTGTCGCAATGAGTACAAAGCGATCGGGCTGAAAAGCGCAGTAGCGCGCATGCTGTGCAAGAAGCACAACCAAGCGCTTTCGCCATTCGACGCTGAAGCTGCAAAACTTAAAAACTTCTTAGTAGAAGAATTTTTAGAGAAGCCACAGGCGGATAACGCCATCAGAGTGAACGGCCAACTCTTTGAGAGGTGGGCGCTCAAGACAATGATCAATCTCGGATTCGTGGAGGCGCTGGACCTTCAGCAAAGGAGCCAGCTACTGCCGCCGCCGCAAATTGTGGAGCATTTGTACCAAGGCGTCCGGAGAGGTAGAGGTGCGGGGCTGTACTACGTAGCCAGTTCCGTTGCAACGGAAAAACTCGAACGAGGGTTGTCGTGGCGCGCGGTCTCGGACGGCAATAACCCGCTCGCGATCGTTGGGATGACATTTATGTTCTTTGGGCTGCACTTCGTGTACATGCTTCCGGAGCGCCGAGCCGAAAAGAAGATTGCAGTTTGGGGTGAAGTTGATGGGATCAATTATTCAGCGGGAAAGATCACCTACCGTCCGCCCTTTATTCGCTACGCAAGTGGCGATGGTGGCGGAACAAAGGTGATTAGATTTGATTGGCGCTGAGACGTAGCACGCGCGAACGCGAGGTGTTACGCTTTAAGTGGCGTGCACAGGGGCGGCGGACCTACTCAGTCGGGGTCCCCGTTCTGGTAGGGACTCCCCTTCCCTGCTAAGCGATTTTTCGGGTCTGACGCTGTGGGTAACTTCGCTATTGACCCGACATACACATTGCACACCATATTCAATGCCCCTGGGACCTCAACCCGCCGCAAGTTCAAACCCCTGTCACTCTCCTTTTCGCCGGTGCCGGCTTGTCTCACTACTCTCGGTTTCCTGCCTCATTCGCTCGAATTTGATCAAAGAGATCGCCATCATGATGCGCTCCCTGTTCAATTCGTTCGTCGGGTAATCGAGCAAATACTGCAACTGTTCCTCGGCAGCTGCGAGCTTCGACAGAATCGGACCGCGTTTCGTTTTTTCGTCCATGCCTTACGAGTTGCAGGAAATTTCCTTTTTCGAGATTATCAGTTGCCAAAACGAATCTCTGTCGTTGCACGTTGATTACTTGTAGTCCTTTTGGTCTACAGACGTAGCGTTTGGACTGAACTGTTCGCGCTCCTCCTAGCCACGCGACGCATAGAGCTGCCGGATCGGCTCTCCAAAACGCTGCTCGATCGCCGACCGCTTGATCTTCAGGGTCGGGGTCAGCAGGCCGTTCTCGACCGTCCAGGGTTCGACGCTGGCCCAGACTGCGCGCGGCGTGGCGTAGGACGGGAACTCCTTGAGCAGCTTCCCGAGGCGAGCCAGCAGGAATTTTCGGGCCGCCGGGGTATCGAGGGACCCGGCCTCGTGCCCCTTCAGGCCGAGCGCTGCCGCCTCGCGCAGCCAGGACTTGTGGTCCAGAACCGCCAGGGCCGCCAGGAACGGCCGGTTCTCGCCGATGACGCAGACCTGCGCGAACAGCGGATCCATGCCGATGGCGAGTTCGAGGTCCGCAGGCGCGATCTTTTCGCCGCTGGAGGTGACGATGATGTCCTTGATGCGTCCCTTGATCGAGATGCGGCCATCGTGGATCGCCGCCTGGTCGCCAGTATGCAGCCAGCCGCCCTCGATGGCGCGGGCCGTATCCTCAGGCCGATTGAGGTAGCCGACCATCACGTTCGGACCTTTCGCCTGCAATTCATCGTTGGCGCCGATTCGCACTTCGACGCCGGGAATCGGCCGTCCCACGGTCGCCAGGTCGTTATCGCCGGGTCGGTTGCAGCAGATGACCGGCGACGCTTCGGTCATGCCATAGCCTTGCAGGACCTCCATCCCCAGGCCGTCGAAGCGCCGGGCCACCGCGAGCGGCATGGCCGCGCCGCCGGTGACGGCGAAGCGCAGCCGGCCGCCGAATTGCGAGCGCAGCTTCCAGCCGACGAAAAGGTCGAGCACCGGCCAGCCCAGCCGCGCCACGAGGTTCTCCTGCAGCTTGGCGTAGATGCGCTCGTAGATGAGCGGCACGGAAACCAGGATGGTCGGGCGCACCTGGCGCAGGTCCTGCGCCAGGTCCTTCACCGAACGCGCATAGGCGACGCAGGAGCCGGCGGCGATCGGCAGGTAGTAGCCGACGGTGCGTTCGAAGGTGTGCGACAGCGGCAGGAATGAAAGGAAGAGGTCGCTGCTTCTGACCTCGACGATCTCCAGGATGGCCTGGACATTAGACACCACGTTGCGGTGGTTGAGCACCACCCCCTTGGGCCGCCCCGTGGTACCCGAGGTGTAGACGATGGCGGCGAGCGAATCCGGGGTGACGGCGGCAGGCGGAGCGTCGACCTCCCCGCCTTTTTGCAGCCACTCTTCCACCCAAACCGCACTACCCTCCTCCGGCTTTTCGAGGCACAGCACGCGCTTCAGCCCGGGAAATCGCTCGCGCATCGCGGTGAGCAATGTCCAGCGATGCGCGGATTCCACCAGGAGCAGCGCGGCGCCGCTGTCGCCCAGGATGTAGGCGATGCTTTCCGGATTGTCGATGGCATGCAAGGGCACCGGAACGAAGCCGAGCGAGAGCGCCGCCTGGTCCATGCAGAGGTGCTCGACGCAGCCGCGCGCGAGGATCGCGATGCGCGAACCGGCGGGCAGCGATTCGCGCTGCAGCGCGCGGCGCCAGCGCTCGACGCTGTTGCCGAACTCGGCCCAGCTGTACGCCTGCCAGCGGCCGGCCGCGTGATCGTATTGCCGGTACGCCGCGCCGTCCGGGGTGGCGGCGATGCGCTCGCGCAGAAGATCGGGAAGAGTCTTCACCGCGGCACGACGCAAATCGGCGGCTAGTTCAGGTTTTCCGGCTTGGGGACGGGCAGCCGGGCGACGGGGATGCCTTCGTCGATCAGCTCGTCGTGCTCGGCCTGGGTGGCCTGGCCGCGGATGGCGCGCGCGGGCGCCTGGTCGTAGAAGATCTTGCGGGCTTCAGTCGGAAATTCCTTGCCGACGTCCTCGCTCTTGGTGAGGAGCTCGTCAAGCATGCTCGAGTAAAGCATCTGGGCGATGGCGAACGGATCCTTGCCTTCCATCGCGGGCGTCTTGGCGGGTGCCTTCGCCACCGGCTTCGGGGCTTCCTGAGGCGGTTGCGTGCCGAAATTGGCGCGGGTCGCGGACGGCACGCGCTCGACGCTGACCGTACTGCAGGTGGGGCAGGCAAGCAGGCGCCGCTTCTTCTGGGAGGCGAAGTCTTCCGCCGAATTGAACCACCCCTCGAAACGGTGGCCGCCGGCGCAGAGCAGGTCGAATACGATCATCTGCACCGATTCTACAATGGCGGGCATGACCCCCCTCTTCTTCCTGCACGGCGTCAGCGGCGGCAACAGCGCCTGGGACCGGCAGGTGGCGCATTTCACGAAGCTTGGCTATCGCTGCACGTCCTGGGACCAGCCGGGCTACGGGAAAAACCCTGCGGTCGACCCCTACAACCTCGAGAACGTCGCCGCGGCGCTGAGAAAACTCGTTGGCGATGAAAAGGCTGTCCTCGTCGGCCACAGCATGGGCGGGCTGATCGCGCAGGAGTTCTACGCGCGCTATCCGGAAAGCGTCGCTGCCCTCGCCCTCTGCTTCACCAGCGCCGCCTTCGTCGGCGGCAGCGAGTTCTCCAATCAGTTCGTCGAGCAGCGCATCGGTCCGCTCGATCGCGGCGAGACCATGGCCCAGCTTGCGCAGCGGCTGATGCCGGCGGCGCGCGGGCGCATCTCGGACGAGAAAGGCTTTGAGCTGGCGGTGCGAATGATGGCGGCGCTATCGCCGGAGACCTACCGCAAGGCGGTCCATCTGTTGACGACCTTCGACCGGCGCGCCGAGCTGCCGAAAATCGCCGTCCCTACCCTGCTCGTTGCCGGCAGCGACGACACCACCGCTCCGGCGCGGCTGATGGCGCGCATGGCGGAAAAAATTCCCGGCGCCGAGCTGGTGGTGCTGGACGGCGCCGGGCACCTCGGTCCGATGGACCAGCCCGAGCGCTTCAACGCCGCGCTGGCGGGGTTCCTCGCCCGCCGCAAGCTATAGTTAGGCGCATGGGCAGGTATCGCGAAGACCCGCTGGCGATTGCAAGGCTGGTCGAGGACGACCGCGTGCACCGCGACGTCTACACCGACCCGGAAGTGTTCGCGCTGGAGATGGAGCGGCTGTGGTCACGCTCCTGGATCTACGTCGGCCATGCGAGCCAGGTGCCGCAGGCCGGCGACTTCATCACGCTCGACATCGCGGCGAAGCCGGTGCTCATGGTGCGCCAGGCCGACGGCGGCATCCGCCTGATGATGAACCGCTGCGCCCACAAGGGCACCAAGGTGGTGAACGCGCCCTCGGGCAACGCCGGCAAGACTTTCCGTTGCCCCTACCACGCCTGGACCTACCGCCTCGACGGCTCGCTCGCGATGATTCCATTGAAAGAAGGCTATGCCGGCACGCGGCTGAACGAAACTGGCTTATCCGAAATAAAAAATCTCTCCATTTACCGTGGATTCGTCTTCGTTCGTCTCTCCGAAAAAGGCATGGGCTTCAAGGAATTCTTCGGCGACTCGCTCTCCTCCATCGACAATCTCGCCGACCGCTCACCGCAGGGCGAGCTGGAGCTCACCGGCGGCTGCCTGCGCTACCTGCACAACTGCAACTGGAAGATGTTCGTCGAGAACCTCAACGACACCATGCATCCGATGATCGCCCACGCCTCCTCGGCCGGCACGGCGAAGCGACTGTGGGAAGGACAGCCGGCGGACAAGCCCAAGCCGATGGCGGTCGAGCAGTTCGTGCCCTTCGTCAATGGCTACCCGTTCTTCGACGAAATGGGCGTCAAGGTCTACCCGCACGGCCACGGCTTTTCCGGCGTGCACTTCTCGATCCACTCGGCCTACTCGCCGATCAAGGAGTACGAGGCCGCGATGCGCAAGGCCTACGGCGAGCAGCGCGCCAAGCAGATCCTCGGCACCGTGCGCCACAACACGGTCTACTTCCCCAGCCTGACCATCAAGGGCGCCATCCAGTCGATCCGCGTGGCGCGGCCGCTGGCCGCCGACAGGACGCTGATCGAGTCCTGGACCTTTCGCCTGAAGGGCGCGCCCGACAGCCTGCTCGCGCGCACCGTGATGTACAACCGGCTGATCAATTCACCCATGTCGGTAGTCGGCCACGACGACCTGCACTGCTACCGCTCCATCCAGGAGGGATTGGCGGCTTCCGGAAATGAATGGGTAAATCTTCAAAGAAACTTTTCTGAAAAAGAATTGAGCTCACCTGAGTTCGTCGGCAACGGCACCAGCGACGTCTCGATGCGCAACCAATTCCGCGCCTGGCGCGAACTCATGTCGGCGGAATGAAGCGCGTCACTGAAAAGGACCTGGTGAAGTTCGTGGTGCAGGAGGCGCGCCTTCTCGACGAGAAGCGCTTCGACGAGTGGTATGACCTGTTCGCCGACGACGGTTTCTACTGGGTGCCAGCGGTGTACGGCCAAAAAGACGCTCACCTTGAGAACTCGCTTGCCTACGAGGACAAGTTCCTGCTCAAACTCCGCGTCGAGCGCCTGAAGACTCCGAATGCATTCTCACAGCAGCCGGCAAGCCGCTGTCACCATCTGCTGCAGACTCCCGCAGTCGAAAATCTTCGTGAAATGAAACTGCGCACGGCATTTATCTACACCGAAACCCGGGGCGACGAATCACAGCGCTACGCCGCAACCGCCTGGCATACGCTGGTCCAGAAGAAAGGCGCCCTGCGCATCAAGCTCAAGCGCGTGGACCTCCTGAACTGCGATGCCATGCTGCCGTCGATCCAGCTCTTCCCGTGAGCGTCGCGCTCGTCACCGGCGGCAGCGCGGGCATCGGGCTGGCGGTTGTGAAAAGCCTGCTCGAGCGCGGCGATGAAGTCATTTCGCTCGACATTCAACCGGCCGGGGTTTCTCACCAGAACCTTCACCACATGAAGGTCGATCTGACGAAACCGGATGAAACAGAAAAAGCTTCTGCGAACCTGAAAAGCAAAAAAATCACCACCGTAATTCATAACGCCGGCGTCATCCGCCCTGCCCTGCTCCCCGATGTGAAGCTCGAGGACTTCGACGCGCTGGTGAACCTGCACCTCAAGGCGGCGATCACGCTGGTGCAGGCGGCGCTGCCGGCGATGAAGGCCGAAGGCTACGGCCGCGTGGTGCTGGTGTCCTCGCGCGCCGTGCTGGGATTGCCGACGCGCACCTCGTACTCGGCGACCAAGGCCGGCATGCTCGGCATGGCGCGCACCTGGGCGCTGGAGCTCGCGCCCTTGGGCATCACGGTCAACGTGGTGGCGCCCGGGCCGGTGCGCACGGCGAATTTCCACAGCGTGATCCCCGAGGGCAGCGCGCAGGTCGAGAAGGTCGCGCAGGCCATCCCCGTGAAACGGCTGGGCGAGCCGGAGGATGCGGCACGCGCCGTGATGTTCTTCGCCGCGCGCGACGCGGGCTTCATCACCGGCCAAGTGCTCTATGTCTGCGGCGGCACCAGCGTCGGCACGCTGACGCTGTAATCGGAACGCTGACGCTTAGGGCCTATTCAACGGTCAGCTCCGCCGCGCCTAGGCCCTCGACGCGCCATTCGATGCGATCGCCGGCCTTGACCGGCTTGGAAGTGACGAGGCTGCCGGTGATCACCACGTCGCCGCGCAGTAGCGCACGGCCGCGCGAGGCGAGGTTGTCTGCGATCCAGGCCACGGCGTCGAACGGGTGGCCCATGGCCGCCGCGCCGACGCCCTCCCCGGCGACAGCGCCATTGATGCGCGCTACGCCGCGCACGGCAGCGAGATCGAAAGTGGTCCAGTCCTCGACCGGCTTGCCGAGCACTGCGCCTTCATTCCAGGTGTTGTCGGCGATGAGATCGAGCGGTTGCTTCGGCAGGCGCTTGTAGTCGGCGCTGCGGTCGTCGGCGACCTCGATCGCCGCCATCACGGCTGACACCGACTTCGCCACCCGCTCGCGGAAGTATGGCCGGTCAGCCGCCGGCAGGTCGCCACCGAGACGCACTGCGATCTCGAACTCGACGATCGGCCGCACGTAGTCGGCGGCGCGTATGCGCGCCGGGCTCTGGCGTAGGGTCGATTCGTGGATCATCCCCGCCTGGGGCTCCTTCACGCCGACGAAGCGGCGCATCTCCTCGCTGGAGAGCGCGATTTTGTAGCCGGTAATCGGTCCCCGCCCGGGCGCGCGCAGTGCGACGAAGGCGTCCTGCACTGAATAGGCCTCCTCGGCGTTGCGCGGCGCGATGCCGGTGGGCAGCGGCTTGAAGCGCTCGCGTCGTTCGTGCGCCTCGTAGAGGACGCGAGCCGCGTCCTTGATCCGCGGCGTGGTCATCCCTTGCCCGGGTGCATGGCGCCGCAGGACGGGCACTTGCGGTCGCTCTTGTAGAACGCCTCAAACGCTGGCGGCAGGTCCTTGACGATGTTCTGCACGTTGAGCTCGACGCGGTGCACGCGCGTCCAGCACTTCGGGCAGTACCACTCGAAGGCGTCGTTGACGTCGCGCGGACGGATCTTCTCTACCACCAGGCCCACCGAGCCGGGCTCGGGGCGCTGCGGCGAATGCCGGAAGTGGCCCGGAATGAGCAGGATCTCGCCTTCGCGGATGGGAATGTCGCGCGGCTTGCCGTCGTCGATCACCTTCAGGACCATGTTGCCGCGCAGCTGGAAGAAGAATTCCTCGTAGGGGTCGTCGTGGTAATCGGTGCGCGCGTTCGGCCCGCCGACCACCTGCACGATCAGGTCCTCGGCTTCGCGGAACACCATCTGGTTGCCGACCGGCGGCTTGAGCAGGTGCGCATGCTCGTCGATCCATCTGGAGAAATTGAACGCGCTAAGCGGCATGGAAAGCCTTTCCGAGGTCCGCGAACCACGGCGCAGCGGGATTGCGCAGGCCGAGGTGCGTGCTGAAATGATCGGCGCCGGCAACGATTCTCACGCTGTGCGTTTTCTTGAACTTTTTCATCAAGCCGTCGAATTTGACGTTAGCCTGCACGATCCGCGCGAAATCCCGCTCCCCATACTCGAGATGAAACGGGATCCTTGCCCGCTCGACGTGCGTGACCGGGCTCGCCGCGACGTCGTCCTCGCGCCGCGGCAGCAGGAATTTGTAGACCCGCTCCTCTGGCGAGCCGGGCTGGCAGTCCGGGTAGTGGATGTCGAGCGGCGAGCAAAGCGGAAAACACGCGCGCGCGCCCGCCGGCGGCAGCTGCTCCAGGCAGGCCAGCGCGGCGAGGTGCCCGCCGGCAGAATGCCCGCCGACGACGATGCGCTCGGGGTCGCCGCCATAGCGGGCGATGTTGGCCCGCACCCATTGCAGCGCCGCTTTCACGTCGTCGAGCTGCGCCGGGAAACGGTGCGCGGGCGCCAAACGGTAGGTTCCGGCGACCAGCAATCCGCCCTGCCTCTCCACCCCAAGTGCCATGAATCCGCACCACCACAGGTAGCCGCTGATCCAGGCGCCGCCGTGGAAGAAGAGCAATACGGGACTTTTGCCCTTCCCGGCGTAAACGTCCAATCGCTGCGCCGGGTCGGCGCCGTACGCGACTCGCTCGGGGGGATTCCTTTTCGAAAGCGCCTTCCGGGTCGCGGCGGTCACTGCTTCGGCGTAACGCGCCGCCTCGGGCGATCCGGGCGGCGGCTGGGTCGGAAAATCCTGCGGCGCGATCACGTCACTAGAATACCAAGCAATGGAACCCTGGTCTTTCGATTCGCAGGTCGATCCGCAGGCGTTCGCCGCGCTCGGCTACGCGCTCAGCTCCGCCGGCATCGCCAAGCGCCAGCGCGAGTACCGCGAGGGCTGGTGGGCGCACGCCGAGCGCAGCAAGGCCTTCATCATGAACGCGGCGATACGCGCGCGCGGCCGCAAGCTGGCGGTGTTGCTGGGCGCGGGCAAGGCCTACGACCTGCCGCTCGCCGAGCTGGCGAAAGGCTTCGAGCGCATCGTGCTGGTCGACATCGACGCCGACGCGCTCGCCGCGACCATCGCCGCCGCCGTGCCCGAGGCGGCGCTGCGCCGCAAGTTCGAACCTTGCGCGATGGATCTCACCGGCGTTTGCGCTCGCCTGGCGCGCGAAATTCAATCGTCGAACTCCTATGAAGAGCTTTGCGCTTCCTACCGGCTGGCGAGCCCTCCCCGTCTCGTCCCCGGCGCGGAGCGCGCGGACCTGCTGGTCTCCGCGCTGGTGCTGACGCAGCTTGCGCTGCCGGCAAAGCTGCTGGCGCGCGACGTATACGAAAAAAAGCATGGCCCGGTCGGCCGCGGCCCGGAACCGGCCTGGGTGAAGGCCTTCGACCAGCTCGACTTGCGCATGCAGCAGGATCACATCGACGCGCTGAACGGTCAGGCGGAGCTTGCGGTCCTGACCTCGGAAGTCATGCACCACATCACCCGCTTTGTCCCAGGCGGCGCCGATCGGCTGACGGGCGAATCATGGTCGCTGATCGGCGCGGCGACGCTCGATGAGCGCGTATCGGCGTCACAGGAAATCGTGGCGAGCAGCAGTTGGGGCTGGCCGCGGATCCGGGCGAACGCGCAGGGGCCGGGCGCGAGGATGGACGTCGGGGCGGTCGCGCTGCGCGCGCGCAGCGGCTAGATCAGGATCTTGGTGCCCGGGGCAGGATTTGAACCTGCACGGCCTTGCGGCCTGGGGATTTTAAGTCCCCTGTGTCTACCAGTTTCACCACCCAGGCGGGCGGCTTACCTTAGCACTTCGCGGGAATGCTGGAGGCGGGAGTCGGAATCGAACCGGCATTGACGGATTTGCAATCCGCTGCATAACCATTCTGCCATCCCGCCAGGGACGGGCCCTAAATGAAAAGGGAAGGCCTTGCGGACCTTCCCTTCGAGAATGCTGGAGCGGGAGACGAGTCTCGAACTCGCGACCTTAACGTTGGCAACGTTACGCTCTACCAACTGAGCTACTCCCGCGTACGCCCAAGGGGCCGGATTATAAGGCATGCGGCAGCGCCTTGCGGAGGTAGTAAAGCATCGACGCGACCGTCAGCACCGCAGCGACATTGATCAACACGGTGCCGAGCCATTGGCAGTCGACCAGCCCGAAAAGCGAATCGTGAAATAGCAGCAAGGGGATGGCGACCAGCTGGCTCACGGTCTTCAGCTTGCCGACCAAGGCCACCGCCACGCTGCGCGATTGCCCCACCTTCGCCATCCACTCGCGCAGCGCCGAGATGGCGATTTCGCGCCCGACGATGATGAAGGCGACCACTGCCTCGACGCGCTCGAGCTGCAGCAGTACCAGCAGCGCGCCGGCCACGATCAGCTTGTCGGCCACCGGGTCGAGGAAGGCGCCAAACGCCGACATCTGGTTCAGGCGCCGCGCGAGATAGCCGTCGAGCCAGTCGGTGACCGCGGCGAGGATGAATACCGTGGTGGCGAACAGGTTCTTCTCGTGCAGCCCGAGCCATTCGTACGGCACGTAGTAGACGCCGATGATCAGCGGGATCAGCACGATGCGCGACAGCGTGACGAGATTCGGGACGTTGAGCGGCGTCACGCGGCCTCGTGCAGGTGGCGGTAGATGCGCTCGGCGAGCGGCCGGCTGATGCCGGCGACGCGCGCGATCTCGTCGATCGCGGCGGCCTGCACCTCGCGCAGGCCGCCGAAGTGCTCGATCAGCGCCTGGCGGCGCTTGGCGCCGATGCCGGGAATTTCGGTCAGCATCGAAGTAGTGCGCGTCTTGCCGCGGCGTGCGCGGTGGCCGACGAGGGCGAAGCGGTGCGCTTCGTCTCGGATCGCCTGGATCAGGTGCAGCCCCATGTGGGTGGGTTCCAGGCGCAACACGCGCGATTCCGACTCGATCACCAGCTCTTCCAGCCCGGGCTTGCGCTCCGGGCCCTTGGCAACACCGACCACCATCGCCTGGTGCAGGCCCAGTTCGACGAGGGCGGCACGCGCCGCGCTCACCTGCCCCTTGCCGCCGTCGATCAGGATCAGGTCGGGGATTTTCCCGGCCTCTGCGCTGATGCGCTCGTAGCGACGCGAGAGTACCTGGCGCATCGCCGCGTAGTCGTCGCCGGGCGTGATGTCGCGGATGTTGAAGCGGCGATATTCGCTTTTCTGCATCTGCTGGCGATCATAGACCACGCAGGAGGCGACCGCCGCCTCGCCCATGGTGTGGCTGATGTCGAAGCACTCGATGCGGCCGGCGCCCTCGGGCAGGCCGAGGGCGTCGCGCAGCGCCGCCAGGCGCGCGTCCTGCGTGGCGCGATCGCGCACGCGCTGCCCGATCGCCAGCCGGGCGTTCTTTTCCGCCATGTCCACCCAGACGCGCTTTTGGCCTTGCGCGGGCTGAATGGCTTTCTGATTTTCCAGTTCGATAGCCTCATTGGTATAGACAACGGGCGGCATCGGTTGATCGACGTAGTGCTGCTCGAGGAACGCGCTGATCACCTCCCCCGCCGCCGCGCCGTCGGCGTTGGCCGGAAAGAAGCTGCGGTCGCCGACATGGCGCCCGCCGCGGATCATCACCAGGTTGACGCAGGCGATGCCGTCCTCGATGGCGCAGGCGACGACGTCGGCCTCGACGCCGCGCTCCGACTCGACGTACTGGCGCGCCTGCACGCGGGAGAGCGCGCGCACCTGGTCGCGGTAGGCGGCGGCCTCTTCATAGCGTTCGGCTTCGGACGAGGCCTGCATCTTCAGATGCAGCTTTTTCACCACGTCGTCCTCGTGGCCCTCCAGGAACAAGATGGCGTGGGCGACATCCTCGGCATAGTGCTCGGCCGTGATCTTTCCGGTGCAGGGCGCGGTGCAGCGCTCGATCTGGTGCAGCAGGCAGGGGCGCGAGCGGTTCTCGTAGACCGTGTCCTCGCAGGTGCGCAGGCGGAATACGCGCTGCAGCAGTTGGATGCTCTCGCGCACCGCATGCGCGTCGGGAAACGGCCCGAAGTAGCGGTCGCGGGCTTCCTTGGCGCCGCGGTGGAATGTCAGGCGCGGAAAGCGGTGCCCGGTCACGGCCAGGTAGGGATAGGACTTGTCGTCGCGGAACAGGATGTTGTAGCGTGGCGCGAGGCTCTTGATGTAGTTGTTCTCGAGCAGCAGCGCCTCGGCCTCCGAGCGCGTCGCGGTGACCTCCACCGAGGCCACCTGGCCGAGCATCATGCGGATGCGCGGGCTCTGGCCGGTCTTCTGGAAGTAGGACGAGACGCGCTTCTTCAGGTCGCGCGCCTTGCCGACGTACAGCGCGGCGCCGTCCGCGGCCAGCATGCGGTACACCCCCGGCAGGCCGGGCAGCCCGGCGACGAAGGCCTTGGGATCAAACACGATTAATCCATTATAATTCGCGCCCTTTTCCGAGCGGCGAAGTTCATGGCCAAAGTCGAAGCAGTTGGAATCCGTCCCGGCCAACTCCTGGAGTGGGACAAGCGCGTCTGGCGCGTGCTCAAGTCCTACCACGTGCACGTCGGCGGCCGCGGCGGCGCCTTCATGCAGGTCGAGATGAAGGACATCGAGACCGGCACCAAGACCAACCAGCGCTTCCGCACCGAGGACAAGGTCGAGCGCGCCTACGTCGACCCGCGCGACATGCAGTACCTGTACCAGGACGGCGATTCCTACGTTTTCATGGACAAGGAGAACTTCGAGCAGCTGTCGCTGCCGGGGGACTTCCTCGAGGGTCAGTCGGGCTACCTGCTGCCCAACACCGACGTGCTGATCAACTTCTACAACGGCCGTGCCATCGGCGTCGAGCTGCCCCCCAACGTGGTCCTGACCGTGGCCGACACCGAGCCCGGCATCAAGAATTCAACCGCCACCAACTCCTTCAAGCCGGCGCTGATGGAAACGGGCCTCACGGTGCAGGTGCCGCCCTTCATCAACAAGGGCGAGAAGATCAAGATCGACACCGCCGAAGGCACGTACATGGAGCGCGCGTAGCAGCCTTCGCGCGTTCCTCTTGCTGCGCTGCGGATCCCCTTCTCTTGCCGTGCAGGTGGGCGTAAGCTGAATCGCCGGTCCTTTTCCGGTATCCGTTCGATTCCTCTGGGGAGGGGAATTCCATGAAATCTCAAGCCAAGTTGGCAGTTGCGGTCGTTTCTGCGTTCGCTCTCGGTGGCGCCGTGGTGGAAGGCCTGCATGCGCAGGCGAAAGCCAAGCCCGCGGTCTACGCGGTCACGGAAATCGATGTGAAGAACATGGACGCGTACATGAAGGAATACGCGCCCAAGGCGCAGGCGCTGATCAAGAAGTCCGGTGGGCGGCTGGTCGCTGCCAGCTCGAGCCCCAGCACGATCGAGGGCAAAGCGCCCGCGCCGCGGGTCGCCATCCAGATCTGGAAGGACATGGACCAGTACAAGGCCTATCGGAATTCGGCAGAACTCAAGGACGTCCGCGCCATCGGCAACAAGTACGCAAGCTTCCGCACCTTCGCCGTCGAGGCGCTACCGCAGTAGCGCGCTTCACGCGCAATCGCATCGAGGCCGCCTGCGGGCGGCCTTTCTGTTTACGCCAGCATTGCCATCGCTTCGAGCGCTTCACGATAGGCCACGCTCTTGCGCAGATCGCGGCCGCCCTGCTTTCTCATGCGGTCCAGCCTTTCGGGTTTCACCAGAGAAATTTCTTTCAAAGACCGAAGCAGCAAGTCCTGGCCCTTCGGGTCATTGCAAAGCAGGACCATGTCGCAGCCGGCGTCCAGCGCCGCCCGCGCCCGCTCCGGTATTCCGCCCGCCGTCCCCGCCCCCTTCATCGACAGGTCGTCGCTGAAGATCAGCCCGCCGAAGCCGAGTTTGCCGCGCAGGACTTCCTGCAGCCAGAACTTCGAGTAGCCCGACGGCTCCGGGTCGACTTCGCTATAGACGACGTGGGCCGGCATCACCCCGGCCAGCCCCGCCTCGATCGCCGCGCGATACGGAAGGATGTCCTTTCTCGCAATGTCGTTGAACGATCGCTTGTCGAGCGGCAGTTCCGCGTGCGAGTCCGCGGCGGCAAACCCATGCCCCGGGAAATGCTTGCCCACGGCCGCCATGCCTGCGGCGGCGAAGCCCTTGACCAGCGCGGCGCCGAGCGCGCCGACCGCGATTGGGTCGAAGTGCAGCGCGCGATCGCCGATCACCTCGCTCGCGCCGAAATCGAGATCCAGCACCGGCGCGAAGCTGAAATCGACACCGCTCGCGCCGAGCTCCGCGCCGATGATGTAGCCGGCGGATTGCGCCAGCTCCAGCGCCAGCTTCCGGTCGCGGTCCCAATAACGACCCAGCAGGCGCATCGGCGGGATTGCAGTGAAGCCGTCCCGGAAGCGCTGCACCCTGCCCCCTTCGTGGTCGACGCAGATCGGAAGCTCAGGTTCACGTATTTTCTTGATTTGATCGGTAAGGAATTGAAGTTGCTCTATATTCTCGTAGTTACGCGAGAATAAAATGACCGCTCCGGCCGCCTGCTGACCGAGGCGCTCGCGGTCCTCGTCGGTGAGCGCGGTACCCAGCACGTCGACCACGGCCGGGCCCGGCGCCAGCCTTACTTTTCGCATTCCAGGATGACGGTGGCGAAGGCGATGCCGCGCTCGTCGGAGAGGGACAAGTGGCTGCTGGAGATTTTTCTCTTCCTCATCAGCTGTTTCAGCTTTCCAGTGAAATTCAGGACCGGTTTCCCCGACGGCAGATTGGTGACCCACACCCCGTGCCAGTTCGCCGGCGCGCGGATGCCGGTGCCAAGCGCCTTGGTGAAGGCTTCCTTCGCGGCGAAGCGCTTGGCCAAGTAATTGGCTTTCAGTTTGTGTTTCTCGAAACGCTGTAATTCAGGCGGGCAAAGGATTCTTCGGGCAAACCGGTCGCCGAACCGCGCCAGCGCTTTTTCGATCCGCCCTACTTCGACCACGTCGGTGCCCACGCCGTAAATCACCGCGCGGCGTCCGTGATCAGGCGCTTCATCTCCCGCACCGCCTCGCGCATGCCGACGAACAGTGCGCGCGACACGATGGCGTGGCCGATGTGCAGCTCCCTTACCCCCGGCAGGCGGGCGACCGGCTCGACGTTGAAGTAGTTGAGGGCGTGCCCGGCGTTGAAGCGCATGCCGAGCGCGCGGATCCTCTCGCCGGCTTTCTGAATTTTTCTTAATTGAGAAACGACCGCAGGGCTTTCGGCTTCCCTGCCCTTGGCGTGAAAGGCATGCGCGTAGGGACCCGTATGCACTTCGCAGACCGCTGCGCCAATGCGCTTCGCCGCCTCTACCTGCCGGCTATCGGCGTCGATGAACACGGACACGACGATGCCGGCATCTCGAAGTTTCTCCACGGTTTTCTTCAAATTCTTTTCCTTAGAAGAAACATCAAGGCCTCCCTCTGTCGTCACCTCGTGCCGTCCTTCCGGCACCAGCATCGCCATCTCGGGGCGGATGCGTCGCGCGATCGCCACCATCTCGGCGGTCGCCGCCATTTCGAGGTTGAGCTTGATGTGCGTGAGCTCCCGCAGCCGCGCCACGTCGCGGTCCTGGATGTGGCGCCGGTCCTCGCGCAGGTGCACGGTGATGCCGTCGGCGCCGCCGAGGTGCGCCTCGACCGCGGCCCAGACCGGATCGGGCTCGTAGGTGCGGCGCGCCTGGCGCACCGTCGCCACGTGGTCCACGTTGACGCCCAGTTCGATCATGTCCGGCTCAAAGCTCGTTCAGCTCCATCAAAACCGATCTTGTGTGCAGCACCTGCCCGTGCAGGCGCTGCGCGATGAGGGTGCGCATCAGCAGCCTCGCCTCGTCGCGCGTCTGCGGCCTGGTGTAGTCGTCGGCGGCCATGTCCAGCAGCGTCCGGCCGCTGACCGCCAGCTCGCCGTTGCGCGAAGCGACCGGCCCGCGATCCGGCTCGTAGCCGTAGCGCCGGTCAGGCTCGACCGGCGCCCCCGAAGACGCGTCGCGCTCGAGCAGGGGAGCATACCCGAGCTCGGCCAGCATGCGCCGCTCGAAGGTACGCAGTACCGGCGAGTGGTCTTCCTTCGCCGACAGGCGCGCCAGCGCCTCGCCGTAGAAGTCGAACAACCCTTCATGCGCGTCCTCGCGCGGCAGCAGCCGCAGCAGCAGCTCGTTCAGGTAGAAGCCGCACATCAGCCCTCGCCCGGCGAGCGGATTGAGCGCCCCCGACCATTCGGCGCCTGCCAGCGTGCGCAGCTCCGCCGCGCCGCTCCAGGACAAGCGCAGCGGGTGGAAGGCGAGCAGCACGCCGCGCATGGCGGAGCGCGGCCGGCGCGCGCCGCGCGCCAGCAGCGATACGCGTCCGACGCGGCGCGTGAACGCCTCGACGATCAGGCTGGATTCCTTGTAAGCGTAGGTATGCAGCACATACCCTGCCTCGTGGTCCGCACGCTGTCTACGCATGCCACCTACTCCTTATTCATAACCCAACTGCTTCAGTACGCGCGCATCGTCGGTCCAGGAGCGGCGCACCTTTACCCATACGCCGAGGTAGACCTTGCCGTGGAACAGGCGCTCCATGTCCTTGCGCGCGGCGGTGGCCATGCGCTTGAGCCGGTCGCCGCGCGCGCCGAGCACGATGCCGCGCTGGCTGTCGCGCTCGACCAGGATAGTGGCTTCGATGCGCCGCAGGCGGCCCTCCTCCTTGAAACTGTCGATCACCACCTCGCAGCGGTAGGGCAGCTCTTGCCCCATCTCGTTGAACAGTTTCTCGCGCAGCGCCTCGGCGGCAAGGAAGCGCTCGTCGCGGTCGGTGAGCTGGTCGGGCGGGTACGCCGCGGGACCCTCGGGCAGCGCCTCGCGCACCGCGCGCAGGAGCTGCGGCAGATTGCGCCCCGTGTGCGCGCTCACCGGCACCAGCGCCGCGAACTCGCGCGCCCGGGACAGGCGCTCGAGAAAAGGAATCAGGCGCCCGCTGTTCTTCAGCAGGTCGATCTTGTTGACCACGGCGATCACCGTCTGCCCGGCCGGAATGCGTTCAAGCGCCTCCTGGTCCTCAGGGGTAAAGCGCGAGGCCTCGACCACGAACAGCACCACGTCGACGTCGCGCGCCGCTTCCGTGAATCGGCGCTTCAGCGCGCGCTGCAGCACCGATTGCTGGCGCGGCGGGTTGCCGGGCGAATCGACGAACAGGTACTGGCAGTCCGGCCGCGTCAGGATGCCGGTGATCAGGTGGCGCGTGGTCTGCGGCTTGTTCGAGACGATCGACAGCTTCTCGCCCACCAGGCGGTTGAGCAAGCTCGATTTGCCGGTGTTGGGGCGGCCGAGCAGGCCGACCGTGCCGCAGCGGTGCGTGCTCATGCCTTCGGCAACTGCAGAAGCATGGCCGCGGCGGCCTGCTGCTCGGCGCGCTGGCGCGAAGAGCCGCTGCCGCTCGCCGCGAGCGACAGCTCTTCCACCCGGCACTCCACTTCGAAAGTGCGCTCGTGCGCGGCGCCGCGGCTCGCCAGGACGCGGTAGCGCGGCACGCTGCGAAAGCGCGCCTGCACCAGCTCCTGCAGGCGGGTCTTGGCGTCGCGCGCCTCGCCGTCCGGGTCGAGGCCGTCGAGCGTGGTTTGCAGCGCCGCGAGGACCACGCCGCGCGCCGCCTCGTAGCCGCCATCGAGAAACACGGCGCCGAACAAGGCCTCGAGCGCGTCCGCCAGCATCGACGGCTGCGGGCGCACCGCGCCCAGCAGCAGCCGCTCGCCGATGCCGAGCGCGCCGGCCGCCTCGGCGAGCGAGCCTTCACGCACCAGCATGGCGCGCAGTTGCGACAGCTTGCCTTCGTCCAGGTGCGGAAAACGCGTATACAACTCGCCGGCCACCACGCAGCCGAGCACGCCGTCGCCGAGAAATTCGAGTCGCTGGTAGTCGCCGCCGCCGCGGCTGCCGTGGGTCAGGGCCTGCTCGAGGAGCCGGGGGTCGGCGAAGCGGTGGCCGAGCCGCCGCTCAAAGTCCTCGGGCCGGGGCAAAGCGGGTTACGGTCTCGACGTCGCCGAGTAATCGATGTACAGGCCGACGCCCGAGAACAGCGGCACTTCCTTGCGGTAGGCGAAGGAGATCACGATTTCCGTTCCTGATTTGGTGATCTCGAGGTCCTGTGGCTTGACCGAGGTGATGTCGTCGATGATGGTGCGCGCCTCGAACGCTTTGCGGATGTCCGCCACCGATGCGCCCTGCTTCTCGCGCGCGATGGAGTCGATGCCGTTCTTGGCAGTGCGGAACTCCATGAACGAGGGAATCAGCTTCATGCCGAACAGCGCCAGGATGATGACCACGAACAGAGCCGCGATCAGGCCCATTACGCCGATGCCGCGTTGCCGGTTTTGCATGGTTTTCTCCTCCAGCGTCCTGTTCATCGGAACGAACCGAAGCGGCCGAGCTCGTTAAAGTTCAGCCAGATGAAGAAGGCCTTGCCCACGATGTTCGCGTCGGGCACGAAGCCCCACACCCGGCTGTCGCTCGAATTGTCTCGGTTGTCGCCCATCATGAAGTAATGGCCCGGCGGCACCGTGCACACCAAGCCGCTGGTATTGTAGGCGCAATTGCCCGAGTACGGAAACGAACGCGACGGCGTCAGGGCCGCCGGCGCGTCGTCTTCGAGCAATATTTCATGCTCGACGCCCGCCAGCGTCTCGATATAGCGCCGCGAAAACTGCATGCGTTCGCGCGACAGGTAGTCGTCAATCTGGCGAGTGGCGATTGGCGTCCCGTTCACCACCAGGCGTTTGTTGCGGTACTCGATGCGATCGCCCGGCAGCCCCACCACCCGCTTGATGTAGTCGAGCGAGGGGTCCTCGGGAAAGCGGAACACCATCACGTCGCCGCGCCTCGGGCTGCCCAGCTCGAGCACCTTGCGGTTGAGTACCGGCAGGCGGATGCCGTAGGTGAATTTGTTGACCAGGATGAAATCGCCTACCAGCAGCGTCGGCACCATCGAGCTCGACGGGATCTTGAACGGCTCGACCAGGAAGGAGCGCAGCAGGAACACGATCAGGATCACCGGGAAAAAGCTGATCGAGTACTCGACCCACCAGGGCTGCTTTGCATCCCCGGCCCTGATTTTTCGCAAAAACAGCTTGTCCAGCAGCCAGGCCAGGCCCGTGACCACCAGCAGCAGCAACAGGAAGGCGGCGAAATTCAACTCTCGCCCCGCTGCAGCACGGCGAGGAAGGCTTCCTGCGGAATCTCGACCGCGCCGACCTGCTTCATGCGCTTCTTGCCTTCCTTCTGCTTGTCGAGCAGCTTGCGCTTGCGCGAGACGTCGCCGCCGTAGCACTTGGCGATGACGTTCTTGCGCAGCGCCTTGACGTTCTCGCGCGCGATGATGTGCCCGCCGATGGCGGCCTGGATGGCGACGTCGAACATCTGCCGCGGAATCAGCGACCGCAATTTGGCGACCAGCTCGCGCCCGCGGTGCTGCGAGCCCGAGCGGTGCACCATGCTGGAGAGCGCGTCGACGCGCTCGCCGTTGACCAGGATGTCGAGGCGCACCATGTCGGCGGCCTGGTAGGTCTTGAATTCGTAGTCGAGCGAGCCGTAGCCGCGCGTCGCCGATTTCAGGCGGTCGAAGAAATCCATCACCACTTCGTTGAGCGGCAGGTCGTAGGAGATGACCACGTGGCGCGCCGAGTAATGCAGGTTGGTCTGCGTGCCGCGCTTCTGCGTGCACAGCGTGATCACCGGTCCGACGTATTCCTGCGGCACGAAGATCTTGCTGGCGATGACCGGCTCGCGAATCTCCTCGATCTGGCCGGGATCGGGCAGGCGCGCCGGATTGGAGACTTGCACCACGCTGCCGTCGCGCAGCTTGACCTCGTAGATCACCGACGGCGCGGTGGTGATCAGGTGCATGCCGTACTCGCGCTCGAGGCGCTCCTGCACGATGTCCATGTGCAGCAGGCCGAGAAAGCCGCAGCGGAAGCCGAAGCCCAGCGCCTGCGAAGTCTCGGGCTCGTAGTGGAACGAAGCGTCATTGAGGTGCAGCTTCTCCATCGCTTCGCGCAGCGCCTCGTACTCGTTCGCCTCGACCGGATAGAGGCCGGCGAACACCTGCGGCTTGATCTCCTTGAACCCCGGCAGCGGCGCCGGCGCCGGCTTGTCGGCGTGCGTCAGCGTGTCGCCGACCTTGGCGGCGCGCAGCTCCTTCACGCCGGCGGTGACAAAGCCGACCTCCCCTGCACTCAGCGAATCCTTCAGTTTGGATTTGGGGGTAAAAACCCCAACCTGCTCGCACAGGTAGGCGGCGTCGGTGCTCATCAGCAGGACGCGCTCCTTGGGCTTGAGCTGGCCATCGACCACCCGCACCAGCATCACCACGCCGACGTAGTTATCGAACCAGGAATCGATGATGAGCGCCTTCAGTTTTCCGGCAACATCCCCCCGCGGAGCCGGTACCCGTGCGATCACCGCTTCCAGGACCTCCTGCACGTTCTCGCCGGTCTTGGCGCTGATGCGCAGTGCTCCCTGCGCGGCGATGCCGATCACGTCCTCGATTTCCTGGATCGCCTTGACCGGGTCGGCCGAGGGCAAATCGATCTTGTTGAGCACCGGGATGACTTCGACGCCCTGCTCGGTGGCTGTGTAGCAGTTGGCCACGGTCTGTGCCTCGACGCCCTGCGAGGCATCGACCACCAGCACCGCGCCTTCGCAGGCAGCGAGCGAGCGGCTCACCTCGTAGGAAAAGTCGACGTGGCCCGGCGTGTCGATCAAATTGAGAAGATAGGTTTCGCCGTCACGCGCCTTGTACTCCAGCGCGGCGGTCTGCGCCTTGATGGTGATGCCGCGCTCGCGCTCGAGCGCCATCGAGTCGAGCACCTGCTCGGCCATTTCGCGCTCGGCCAGGCCGCCGCACATCTGGATAAAACGATCGGCGAGCGTCGACTTGCCGTGGTCGATGTGCGCGATGATCGAGAAGTTGCGGATGCGGCTCTGGAGCATATAAAGAAGGAGGGTGCCCCTCGGGGCACCCTCCTCTGGGCCGCTATTTTATCGCAGGCGCCTGACCGCTTCCGGTGTCAATCGGTGGCGGCAGAGTTCGCTGCCGCCGGCATCCAGCAGCACGGGGATGTGCTCGCCGTAGCGCGCCTCCAGTCCGGGGTCGGATTCGACGTCGATTTCCTCGAAATCGACGCCCTGGGAGCGCAGCGCCGAGGCCATCTCCTCGCAAAGGTGGCACCAGGGGCGGCCGAGCAGCCTAGCCTTTATCGGTGAATCCCGACACGGTGACGAAAGCGAGGCCGTCGCCGCGCTTCACCTGCAGGGTGATGACCGCGTTCTTCTCCAGCCCGGCGAGCAGGCGGTTGAACTGCTCCACCGTCCTTAGCTCGGTCTGCTGTCCCTTCTGCACCACCATCAGGATCACGTCGCCCTTGCGCACTTCGACGCGCGCATCGGGCCGCACGTCGGTCACCACCAGCCCGCCCGACACTTTCAGGTCCTTCTTCTGCTCGGCCGAAATCTCGGTGACGACGATGCCGAGGCGGTTGGCCGCCACCGGCGCCGGCTTCGCGGCGCGTGGCGTCTCGCGCGCGGCGACGCGGTCTTCGGGCCGCTCTTCCAGGGTGATGGTCATGCTGTTCTTGGCCGCCTTGCGCCAGACCTCCATGCCGGCCTGGGTGCCCGGCCGTGCCGAGGCCACTAGGCGCAGCAGATCGTTGACGGCGTCCACTGGCCGGCCGTTGAACGACAGGATGATGTCGCTCGCCTCGACTCCGGCGCGCTCGGCGGGGCTTGCCTTTTCCACCGAGGTGACCAGCGCGCCGCGCGGCCGGTCGAGCCCAAACGAGGTGGCGAGGTCGCGCGTCACGTCCTGGATCAGCACGCCGATACGGCCGCGCGCCACGCGGCCGCGGTCGCGCAGCTGCTTCTGCACGTCGAGCGCCACGTCGATCGGGATGGCGAAGGACAGGCCCATGAAGCCGCCGGTGCGGCTGTAGATCTGCGAGTTGATGCCCACCACCTCGCCGCGCATGTTGAACAGCGGCCCGCCCGAGTTGCCCGGGTTGATGGCGACGTCGGTCTGGATGAAGGGGACGAAGTTCTCCTGCGGCAGCGAACGCCCTTTGGCGCTGACGATGCCGGCGGTGACGCTGTTTTCGTAGCCGAACGGCGCGCCGATCGCCACCACCCACTCGCCCACCTTGAGGCGCATCGGATCGCCGAACTTGACCGAAGGCAGGCTGCTGCCGTCGATCTTGAGCAGCGCCACGTCGGTCAGCTTGTCGGCGCCGATCACCTTGGCCTTGTACTCGCGCTTGTCGGTGAAGCGCACCACGATCTCCTCGGCCTCGTCCACCACGTGGGCGTTGGTGAGGATGTAGCCGTCGCCGCTGATGATGAAGCCCGAGCCGACCGAGCGGCTTTCGGGGCGCTGGCCCGGCCCGGGCAGCTGCCGCGGAATGAAGCGGCGGAAGAATTCCTGCGCTTCCTCGTCGTCCATGCCCGGCACCATCTGCGTGCGGCGCACGCTTCTGGTGGCGCTGATATTGACCACCGCAGCGCCCTGCTCATCGACCAGGCGCGTGAAATCGGGCAACTCGCGCGCCTGCGCTACGGCGGTCGAACAGAACGCCGCAATGCACAGGGCGCCAAGGAATCTTGCGAATTGCATGGGTTTCTCCAGGTTTTTCCTACTGCGGCCGGCGGTACTCGACGGCGTTGGCGATGCGTTGCACGCTGGCGGCCGGGGCTTCGCCCACGACCGTCACGCGGAAATTCTCGATCAAGCGCGAGTAGACATGCAACGCGCCGCTGCCCGACGCGCCGGCGCCGAGAGACTGGCGCGCCTCGGCGGGCTCGATGAACACCGACACTGCCGCCAGCCCATCGGAATACACCAGCTGCCCGACCGGCTTGGCGTCGCCCATGCGGCGGCGCAACTCGACCACCTTGCGGAATCCCGGCAGCTCCGCGCTCAGGCTCCAGCCGTCGAGGCGCGCCGGAGAGGCCTCAGCGTCCTCGATGCGCCATTTGGTCGCGGCGTGGCGCGCGCGCACCATTTCGCGCGTCACGCCGCCGATGGCGAGCTGCGTGAAGGTGAATTGCTCGATGCGCTGGCCGGCCGCGTCCACCGTCACCGCCTTGAGCAGCATGCCGGACTTGGCGTCGGCGTACAGCCGGTAGCCGTAGCGCAGGTTGTCGCGCGGCGACAGCAGCACCGCGCGGCAGTCATAGCCGGCGATGCGGCTGGTCTCGCCCAGCACGATGTTGTAGTGGCGCGCCAGTGCGCCGACGCGCTCGGGCAGCAGCGCCGGAAAGCTGCGATCGGAAGTGCGCCGCTCGATCTTCACCACCCGGCTCTCGGGCAAGTAGCAGCGCACCACATCGCGCGTGCGCACCAGCTCGCGCGGCACGCCGTCGAGCACCTCGACGCGCTCGATATCGCCGTCCGGGTCGACGAAGCGCGTGATGCGCGAAGTCTCGCTGCGCGCGCCATGCTGGTAGACGAAGGTGCCGCGATAAGACAGCTTTTGCGTCGCGTCGTGGATGCGGCGCATCAGCGCCAGCGCGTCTTCGGACTGTGCCTGCGCCGCCGCCGCCCAGACGGCGGCACACAGCACTACGGCGCGCGCCGGCGCGAGCGCCTCAGCGCTCACTGGCGACCGAGCGGACGTAAGGCGCCATGCCCTGCAGCGATACGCGCGGCGAGTAGGCCTGGTGCGCGAGTAGGTAGTCGTTGGCCTCGGGCGGGATCGGAACTGCCGCGGCTATCGCCTCCGGCACGGGCACCGACTCGACTTTGGCCTGCGGGGCCATCGCCGGTTCGCGCAACGGGCCGAAGGCCACCCAGCCGACCAGCGCCACGGCCGCCAGGCTCGCCGCGACGGCCATCGGGAACCAGGCGCGCGGCGACGGCGCGATGCGCCCGGGAGCGAGCACCGTGGGCTCCTGAGCGATGCGTGAAGCGATGCGCTCGGCGAAGTCCGCCGGCATCGGGCGGGCGCCGCGCAGAGCGTCGCCGATCAGGTGGTAGACGCACCAGGTGTCGGCGGCTTCGCCCGGCCGGCAAGCTTGCGCGATCAATTCACCGGCGGAGCTGGCCTCGAGCTCGCCGTCCACCAGCTGAGAAATTCTCGTCTTCATGCGCCTACCACCTCTTGTCCTTCTGCGTGTCCAGCAACGGCCTCAGCTGCTCCGAGATCGCCTCGCGCGCGCGGTAAATGCGCGAGCGCACGGTGCCGATCGGGCAACCCATGGCCTGCGCGATGTCCTCGTAGCTCATGCCCTCGAGCTCGCGCATCTGGATGGCGCGCCGCAACTCTTCGGGCAGCTTCTCGATCGTGGCGTTGACGGTGCGCGCGATCTCGTTCGAGAGCAGGACGCTCTCGGGGGTGTTGATATCGCGCAATTGCTCGCCTTCATCGAAGCCTTCCGCCTCTTCGGCCTCCACCTCGGTCGAGGTCGGCGCCCGCCGACCCAGGGCCACGAGGTGATTCTTGGCCGTGTTGATGCCGATCCGGTACAGCCAGGTGTAGAACGCGCTGTCGCCGCGAAACGCCGGCAATGCCCGGTACGCCTTGACGAACGCTTCCTGCGCCACGTCCTCGACTTCCGCCGGATCGCGGATGAAGCGCGACAGCAGCCGTCCCAGCTTACGCTGATACTTCTGCACCAGCAGGCCAAATGCCTGCTTGTCGCCGCGCTGCGCCCGCTCGACCAGCTGCCGGTCGATTTCGCGGTCAGACACCTAACCGCCTATGTGCCACAGACACCCGCCCTTGGAAATAGTTCGAGGCCCGGTAGGGCCATTGCTCAGTTTGACAGTTGCACGCCCGCCACGGGCGGCACCCTACCCCACAGCGCCCAAAGCCTCAGCCGCCGGAACCCGTCCGGGTCCAGCATGTCGGCGGTGACCAGCAGGGTACGGCGGGAGGGGCGCCGCAGGGGCAGCATGACCGCCAGCCGGCCGACATAGCGCCGGCCCGCCGCCTCGGCGGCAAATTGCCGCCCGTCGGCCGACTCCAACTCCAGGCCTCCGGGGGTAATGGCGATCTTGCGGACCGAGCCGGCGGCGCGCAGCAGCGCCCGGCTGCGGGCGGAGGCCACCCCCAGGCCGACGAGCGCAGTGGCGAGCAGCCCGCCCGCCACGCCTGGCAGCGCAAGCGCCGCGCAGACCGCCGCCGCCGCATGCGCGCCGACGATCAGCGCGGCCAGCCGACGCGAGGGACGCAGGTCGAGTTGCAGGCGCGGCGTGCCGTTCAAGTGCGCGCCAGCACCAGCGAACCGTTGGTGCCGCCGAAGCCGAAGGAGTTCGACAGCGCGACGCGGATCGGCATCTTGCGCGCGTTGTTCGGCACGTAATCGAGGTCGCAGTCCGGGTCGGGCGTGCGCAGGTTGATGGTGGGCGGCGACACCTGGTCGCGGATGGCGAGCGCGCTGAACACCGCCTCGACGCCGCCGGCGGCGCCCAGCAGGTGACCGGTCATCGACTTGGTCGAGTTTACCGCCACCTTCGACGCATGCGCACCGAGCAGCTTCTTGATCGCCTTGGTTTCGGCGACATCGCCCAGCGGCGTGGAAGTGCCGTGCGCGTTGATGTAGTTGACCGCAGTGCCTTCAAGGCCGGAATCCCTTAGGGCGTTGCGCATGGCGCGGTAGCCGCCATCGCCGTCTTCGGGCGGTGCGGTCATGTGGTGGGCATCGGCCGACGCGCCATAGCCCGCGAGCTCGCAGTAAATGCGCGCGCCGCGCGCCCTGGCGTGCTCCAACTCCTCGAGCACCATCGCGCCGGCACCCTCGCCCAGCACGAATCCATCCCGATCCTTGTCCCAGGGCCGGCTGGCGGTGGCCGGGTCGTCGTTGCGCGTGGACAGGGCCCGCGCCGACGCGAAGCCGCCCATCGCGAGCTCGGTGATCACCGCCTCGGCGCCGCCGGCGATCATGACGTCGGCGTCGCCGTAGCGGATGGTCCTCGACGCCTCGCCGATGCAGTGCGTCGAGGTGGTGCAAGCGGTGACCATCGCCAGGTTGGGGCCCTTCGCGCCGAGCTCGATCGACAGCAGGCCGGCGATCATGTTGATGATGGTGCCGGGGATGAAGAACGGCGAGATGCGCCGCGGGCCGTTCTTGTGCAGCTCGGCGTCCATCGCCTCGATCAGCGGCAAACCGCCGATGCCCGAGCCGAAATTGACGCCGATGCGCTCGGCGTTCTCCGGCGTTACCTGCAAACCGCAGTCGCGCCAGGCCTGCAGCCCGGTGGCGACGCCGTAATGGATGAAGGTGTCCATGCGCCGCGCTTCTTTCGGCGACATGTAGGGCGAGACGTCGAAGCCCTTCACCTCGCCGGCGATCTGGCAGGAGAGGCGCGACGGGTCGAAGTGCGTGACGCGGGCGATACCGGGGGTGCCGGCCAGCGCGTTCGCCCAGGCCTGCTCGACCGTATTGCCGATCGGGCAGACGATACCGAGCCCGGTGACGACGACTCTGCGGCGGGTCACGCGGTTTCCGCTTAGGACTTGGCGTGCGCCTTGATGTAGTCGATCGCCTTCTGGACGGTGTCGATCTTCTCGGCTTCCTCGTCGGGGATTTCGGTCTCGAACTCCTCCTCGAGGGCCATCACCAGCTCGACGGTGTCGAGCGAATCCGCGCCCAGGTCGTCGACGAACGACGACTCGGCCTTGATCTCAGCCTCGTTCACGCCGAGTTGTTCGGCGATGATCTTCTTGACGCGTTGTTCTACGTTCTCCATCCGCTGCTCCTTGGCGTGAGGTGGGGCCGAAAGGGAGCGTATTTTACGACATATACATGCCGCCGTTGACGTGCAGCACCGTGCCCGTGACATAGTCCGCGCCCGGCGATGCCAGGTAGGCGACCGCGGCGGCCACGTCCTGCGGGGCGCCGAGCCGCCCGAGCGGAATATGCGCGAGCAGCGCCTGCCGCTGCTCCTCGGAAAGCGCGCGCGTCATGTCCGTGTCGATGAATCCCGGCGCGACGCAATTGACCGTGATGTTGCGGCTGCCGATCTCCTGCGCCAGCGACTTGGTCATGCCGACGATGCCAGCCTTGGCCGCGGCGTAATTTGCCTGGCCGGGATTGCCCGAGGCGCCGACCACCGAAGTGATGTTGATGATGCGTCCCCAGCGCGCCTTCATCATGCCGCGCAGCACGGCGCGCGACAGGCGGAATACGGCGCGCAGGTTGGTCTGCATCACCTCGTCCCATTCCGCGTCCTTCATGCGCAGCGCCAGGTTGTCGCGCGTGATACCGGCGTTGTTGACCAGGATGGCGATGTCTCCGATTTCCTTGAGCAAGTTGTCGCAAGCGGCGTCATCCCGCACATCGAGAATTTTCCCGGTGGCAGGGACCTTATGCGCCCCTTCCGCGGTCGTCGCCGTCCCCACCACCTTGGCGCCCTGCTTCGCCAGTTCGGCGGCGATGGCGTGGCCGATGCCGCGCGAAGCGCCGGTGACGAGTGCGACTTTGCCTTCAAGCATGGCCGATCTCCATCAGCGCCTGCTCGAGCAGGGCGCGGTCGGCGAGCGCGTACGACGACACGTCTTTCGCGATGCGCTTGGTCAGCCCGGCAAGCACCTTGCCGGGACCGCATTCCACAATATGCGTCGCCCCACCGGCGATCATCGCCTGGATCGACTCCACCCAGCGCACCGGGGACGCCGCCTGGCGCACCAACGCATCCTTGATTTTCGCCGGATCGGATTCGATCTTGACGTCGACATTGTTGATCAGGTTCACCGTCGGTTTATTAAATTCCATTTTCTGCAAAAAAACCGACAATTTTTCCCCTGCCGGTCTCATCAACGAGGAATGGAACGGCGCACTCACCGGCAGCGGCATGGCGCGCCTGGCGCCGCGCGCCTTGCATATCTCGATGGCGCGCGCCACCGCCTGCGCCTCGCCGGCGATCACGACCTGGCCGGGCGAATTGAAGTTCACCGCCTGCACTTCGCCACCCGCCTCGGCGCAGGCCGCCTTCGCCGCTTCGTCGTCGAGTCCGAGAATCGCCGCCATCGCGCCCTTGCCTTCGGGCACCGCTTCCTGCATCGCCTGCGCCCGGAAGCGCACCAGCGGCAGGCAATCCTTGAAGCCAAGCGCCCCAGCGACCGTGAGCGCGGTGTACTCGCCCAGGCTGTGGCCGGCGACAACCGCGGGCCTGCGACCGCCGAGCGCGACCCAAGCTCGATACGCGGCATAGCCTGCCGTCACCATAGCGGGCTGGGTATTCACCGTGAGATTGAGTTGCTCTGCCGGCCCTTCATCCAACACGCGGAGAAAATCCGCGCCGAGAACGCCAGAGGCTTCTCGTCGAACAGCATCCAGCTCGGGAAGACCGTCATAGCCTTTCAGCATGCCGACGGCCTGCGAGCCCTGTCCCGGAAAGATCATGGCCAATTTCATAGCGTCGCGAGGGTCGAGCCCCAGGTGAAGCCGCCGCCGACGCCTTGCATGAGGATGCGATGGCCGCTCCTGATGGTTCCCTTTCGGATGAATTCATCCAGCGCCAGCGGCACCGACGCGGCGGACGTGTTGCCGTGGTGGTCGACCGTGACCACCAGTTTCTCCAGCGGCATCTTGAGCTTGCGCGCCGTCGCCTCGAGGATGCGCACGTTGGCCTGGTGGGGAATGAGCCAGTCGACGTCGTCGAGCGTCATGCCGGCCGCGGCCACGGTTTCGCGCGCCGACTCCTCCAGCACGCGCACGGCGTACTTGAACACGCCCTGCCCGTTCATCTGCAGGAAAGGCGAGCCGAGGATGCGGCCGCGCGACACGTTGCCCGGCACGGACAGCAGGCCGGCCTGGCTGCCGTCGGCGTGCAGCCGGCTGGCGTGGATTCCCGGCTTGTCGCCGGCCACCAGCACCGCGGCGCCGGCGCCGTCGCCGAACAGCACGCAGGTGCCGCGATCATTCCAGTCGAGGATGCGGGAAAAGACTTCCGCGCCGACAACGAGAGCACGCTTCGAATTTCCACTCTTTACAAAATTATCTGCAACAGCAAGGCCATAAACGAAACCGCTGCATACGGCCTGCACGTCGAAGGCGGCACAGCCTTTCACGCCGAGCTTCGCCTGCAACAGGGTGGCGGTGCTGGGAAACACCATGTCCGGCGTCGAGGTGGCGACGATGATGAGATCGATGTCCGCCGCCGCGACGCCGGCGGCGGCGAGCGCCGCGCGGCTCGCGGCGAGCGCGAGGTCGCTCGAGCCCTGCGACTCGTCGGCGATGTGGCGGCTGACGATGCCGGTCCGCTCGCGGATCCAGGCGTCGCTGGTCTCGAGACGCTGCGCGAACTCGTTATTGGTCATGACCCGCGGCGGCAGGAAGCTGCCGGTGCCGGCAATGCGCGACCAGATCATAGGACCGGCACGTCCTGCTGCGCCATGCGCGCCTCGATGCGCTGCGGGACGTTGTTGCGTACTTCGTCCACTGCGCGTTCCAGCGCCTGCCCGAAGGCAAATACATCCGCCGAGCCATGGCTCTTGATGACGATGCCCTTCAGCCCCAGCAGGCTGGCGCCGTTGTACTGGCCCGGATCCATGCGCTTGCGCAGCGCATTGAACACCGGCGTGGCGAGCAGCGCCGCGAACATGCGCCACGGGTTGCGCCTGAATTCCTCGCGCAGGAACGCAATGATCATCTTGGCCAAGCCCTCGGAAGCCTTCAGCACCGAGTTGCCGACGAACCCGTCGCACACCACCACGTCGGTGGTGCCCTTGAAAATGTCGTCGCCTTCGACGTTGCCGTGAAAGTTGAGCCCGCTCGCGCGCAGCAGTTCCGCGGCGTGCTTCACGGTCTCGTTGCCCTTGACGTCCTCGACGCCGATGTTGAGCAGTCCGACCGTGGGGCGCTCCTTGTGGTCCACCGCCGCCACCAGCATCGCCCCCATCACGCCGAACTGCATCAGCTGCTCAGCGGTGCAATCGACGTTGGCGCCGAGGTCGAGCACGTAGGTATAGCCGCCGCGCATGTTCGGCAGCACGGTCGCAATGGCCGGCCGGTCGATGCCAGGCAGGGTCTTCAGCACGAAGCGCGAAATTGCCATCAGCGCGCCGGTGTTGCCGGCGCTGACGCAGGCGTGCGCCGCGCCGCTCTTCACCAGGTTCACCGCCACGCGCATCGACGAATCCTTCTTGAAGCGCAGCGCCTGCACCGGCGATTCGTCCATGCCCACCACCTCGGTCGCAGCGTGCACCCGCAGGCGCGGCCCCGGGGAAGCGCCGCGCGCCGCCAGCTCCGCTTCGAGTGCGTCGCCGGTTCCCACCAGCACGAGATCGACGTCCGGCCGGCGCGCCTGAAACTCGAGCGCTGCCGGCACCGTCACATGGGGACCGTGATCGCCCCCCATGCAATCGACGGCTACGGTGATCAGCGGGGCTACTCGTCGCGGCTCTTGACGACCTTCTTGCCGCGGTAGAAGCCCGTCGGGCTGACGTGGTGGCGCAGGTGCGTCTCGCCGGTGGTCGGCTCGACGGCGAGCGTCGGGGCGCTCAGGCGGTCGTGCATGCGGCGCATGTCGCGCCGCGACGGCGATTTCTTGTTCTGGTGTACGGCCATGGTGTTGCTCCTTTCGATGTCAATGTCTGTTGCGCATCAGCCCGCGCAATTTCGCGAACGGCAGCGATTTTGCACTCTCGCCCGCCGCCGCGCCCCCGGCGCAGCTCGCATGCCGCGGCGCAAACGGCACGGCGAGGATCAATTCATCCTCGACCAGATCGCGTACCGGCATGTCGGCCGATGCCACCACCCGGTCCGGCACGTCCACCTCCACCGGCTCCGCGTCGATCTCGGCCTGCGATGCCGCGAGCACCAGCGTTTCCTCCGAGCCCACGTCGTACGCCAGGGGCTCGAGACAACGCTGGCAGCGCAACAGCACGATTCCCCGCACGCGGATTATCAGGCCGGGGCGCCCGCGAGCATCGCGCGCGCCTTCGATTTCGTAGGCAACTTCGCCCGCGTCCGAGGCCAGCATGTCACGCAGGCGCGGAAAGCCGCTTAACGGCAAAACCCCTCGCTGCTTCGCTCCAGCCGCTGCGAATTCGGCAGCATCGATGACCGGCTGGTGCGACATAGGCGGCCGGATGATATCATTACCGAAAATCCTCGTCAAAACAAAGTGATGGAACAGCCCAAGCGCCTGGTTCTGGCCTCGACCTCGCCTTATCGGAAGGCGCTGCTCGAGCGCCTCGGGCTGCGTTTCGACCTCGCCGCGCCGGGCGTGGACGAAACCGCTCTGCCCGGCGAAGCCCCCGAGCAGACCGCATTGCGCCTGTCGGTGCTCAAGGCAAGGGCCGCGCGCGTCGGCGACGCACTGGTCATCGGCGCCGACCAGGTGGCGTCGCTCGATGGCCGGCCGCTCGGCAAGCCCGGCAATCACGACAACGCCGTGCGCCAGTTGCGCGCCCTGAGCGGCAGGACGGCGGAGTTCCACACCGCGCTGTCGGTGCTCGATTCGGCGAGCGGCGAGCTCCATTCGCGTGTCGTCTCCTGCCGCGTGACGTTTCGCGACCTCGACGCGCGTACGATCGAGACTTATCTGCGTCGCGAGCAGCCCTACGACTGTGCGGGCAGCGCCAAGGCCGAAGGCCTGGGCATTGCGCTGATCGCGCGCATCGATACCGACGACCCGACTTCGCTCATCGGCCTGCCGCTGATCGCGCTCTCCGAGATGCTGGCGCGCGCCGGGCTGCGCGTACTTTGATCCTTTACACCATCCCCACTTCGCTGGGCGGTCCGGCGTCGGAGGCTCTGCCCGAGCCCGCGATTCGCATCGTCAAATCGCTGCAAGACTTTGCCGTCGAAAACGCGAAGAGCGCCCGATCATTCCTGGGAGAACTGGGAATGCCGGTGCGCGAATTGAATATTTTCGAAATTGAAAAGACGCGGGACCTTCTCGCCCCGCTGCGCGCTGGCCGGCCGCTCGGACTTTTGTCGGAGGCAGGCTGCCCGGCAATCGCCGATCCCGGCGCGGCGCTGATCGAAGCAGCGCACCGCGAAGGCTTCCGCGTCGTGCCGCTGGTCGGCCCTTCCTCGATCCTGCTGGCGCTGATGGCCTCCGGGCTGGAAGGTCAACGATTCGCCTTCCGTGGTTATTTACCTCGGGAAGACCTGGAGCGAGTCAACAACATCCGGGAACTCGAGAAGCGCTCGAGAAAAGAAAACGAAACCCAGATCTTCATCGAGACGCCCTACCGCAACGACGCACTGTTCCAGGCGCTGCTCGGAACCTGCGCCGCCAGCACGCGGCTGTGCATTGCCGCCGACCTCAGCTTGCCGACAGAAACTATTTCTTCAAAAACGATAAGCCAGTGGCGCCAGCGGCCAATCGCGCCGGGCAAGCGCCCTACCGTATTCCTGCTGCTGGCGAGTACCTGAGGGCGATTTCGACGAGCGCGGTCGCCGCGCCGGCGCCGAAGCGCCGCGCGAATTTCTCGGCAATGCCTTCCTTCATCGTGAAGTCGACGATGTCCTCGGCCTTGACCACGTCGCGCGCCACCGATTCCAGGCTGCCGAGGCCGTCGGTCAGCCCCAGCTCGATGCTGGCCTGTCCAGTCCAGATCAGGCCGCTGAAGGTGTCCGCCGTTTCCTTGAGACGCTTGCCGCGCCCCTCGCGCACCACGGCGATGAACTGCTGGTGGATATCTTTCACCAGGGCCCGCGCGTGCTCCACGTCCTTATCGTTAACGGGCGAAAATGGGTCGAGCATGCCTTTGTTCTCGCCGGCGGTGATCAGGCGCCGGTCGACGCCGAGCTTCTCCATCAGGCCGCTGAAGCCGAAACCGTTCATCAGTACCCCGACCGACCCCACCACGCTCGACTTGCTGACGTAGATGCGATCGGCGCCGACGGCGACGAAGTAGCCGCCCGAGGCGCAGATGTCTTCGACCACGGCGTAGAGCGGGATGTCCGGGTACTTCTTGCGCAGGCGGCGCATCTCGTCATAGATGGTCTGCGACTGCACCGGGCTGCCGCCGGGCGAGTTGATGCGCAGGATCACGCCCTGCGTGTTCTTGTCCTTGAAGGCCGCCTGCAGCGCGGCGTTGACTTTCTCCGCGCTGGCGTCCGCCCCCGGCGCGATGATGCCGTTCAGCTCCACCATGGCGGTGTGCTTCTTGCCGCCGGCGAGGTCGGTGCGCCCCTTCCAGTCGATCGCCATCAGCAGCACGAAGCTGATGTAGGCGAAGGTCAGCAGCTTGAAAAAGATGCCCCACAGCCGCGCGCGCCGCTGCTCCTTGAGCGCTGCGGTAGCGAGCTTGGTCACCAGCTCGCGCTCCCATTGGCCGTCGTTTTCAGTCATCTTGGAATCCCGTGAAGTAGACCATGCCGTTCTGCTCCTCGACGCGCAGCTTTACCAGGGGGGTACCGTCGCACGGCCCGCCGAGGCAGCGGCCGCTCGCGGCTTCATAGGTGGCGCCGTGGGTCGAGCATAGCAAATCGCGCCGGTCGGAATCGAAGAAAACGCCGTCCTGCCAGTCGAGCTCCATCGCCACGTGGGCGCAGCGGTTCAGGTAGCCGTGTGCCGCCCCGTTCTTTCGGATGAGAAATGCAGGCGCTTCCTCGCCGAAATACTCGACTTGGAAGCGCACGCCACCGCCCGCCTCGACCAGCGCCGTCGACGGGCAGATCAGGCGTTTGCTCTCAGCCATTCGCTCAATTGTTTCACCGTTGATACACAAGCCAGTGACGTGCAGCCACGCAACGCCTCCTCCTCATGCGCGCCGTAGGACACCGCAATGGCGTCCACCTCCGCCGCGCGCGCCATCTCGAGATCGTGTGTCGTGTCGCCGATCATTAGAATCTGCGCGCGCTCGACGGCGAGCTCTTCCATCAACTCGAGCAGCATGGCCGGGTGCGGCTTGGGCTGCGTCTCGTCGGCGCAGCGGCTGGCGGTGAAGAAGCCGCCGGTGCCGGTATAAGCCAGCGCCCGATCCAGCCCACGCCGGCTTTTGCCGGTGGCGATGGCCAGCAGGCGGTCCTTTTTCATCTCAGTGAGGATTTCCCTGATGCCGGAAAAAACCTTCATCGAGTCTTCCCGCTGCAGGAAGTGCCGGCGATAGAGCGCGACGAACTCCTGGTAGCGCTCGCCGGGCAGGTCGGGCACCGCGAGCTGTAGCGAGTCGCGCAAGCCGAGGCCGATGACGTGGCTCGCCTTTTCCGCCGACGGCACTGCCAGGCCCATGGCGCGGCTCGCCTCCTGGATGCATTCGACGATGGCCGCCGGCGAATCGATGATGGTGCCGTCCCAGTCGAAAACCAGCAAGCGGTACTTCATTTGATTTGATTTTTGATAAAACTGCTTACATCAACCGGAAGCGGCGACTCCAGCCGCAGGCGCTCCCGGGTCAGCGGATGAGCAAAGGCAAGCCGCCTGGCATGCAGGAACAATCGCTTCACGCCCTGCTTCGCCAGCAGCTTGTTGAGCGCGAAGTCGCCGTACTTGTCGTCGCCCAGAACCGGATGCCCGGCATGCGCCAGGTGCACCCGGATCTGGTGGGTGCGGCCGGTGAGAAGACGGACTTCCAGCAGGTCGAATTGATCGCCTCTCTTGAGAAGAGTGATTCTGGTAACGGCGGCTTTTCCATCCGCCTGCACACTGACGCGGCGCTCGCCGCTGGCGGTGACATGCTTGTGCAAAGACTCCCGGATCTCGAAATTCGGCTTCCCGACATTGCCCTTTACGACGGCGTTATAAACCTTCTCCACCTCTCCGTCGCGCAGCATGCGATGCAACTCGACCAGCGAGCTCCTTTTCTTGGCGATCATCAGCAGGCCCGAAGTGTCGCGGTCGAGGCGATGCGCGAGCTCCAGCACCTTCGCCAGCGGGCGTGCGGCGCGCAACGATTCGATCACCCCGAAGCTCACGCCGCTACCGCCGTGCACGGCCACCCCGGCGGGCTTGTCGATGACCAGCAGGGCGGCGTCCTCGAACGCGATGGGGAACTCGAGCGGTTTTGCCGGACGGTGGTGCGTCTCGGATATCCGTACCGGCGGCACCCGGACCCGGTCGCCCATTTTCAGGCGGTAATCGGGCTTGACCCGCCCGCTGTTGACCCGGACTTCGCCGCTTCTCAGCACCCGGTAGACGTGGCTTTTCGGCACGCCTTTCAGGCGCCTCAGGAGGAAGTTGTCGATGCGCTGCGCGACCGCCTCCTCGCCCACTTCGAGCCAGGTCGCCCTCGCCTTGCTTAAGTCATTCATTTTCCGTATGATCTCCCGGTCGCTTTGAGTTGCGAGGCACAGGGAGATGCGGCGCGGTTACCCACCGGTGACCCATTGCCGCTACCTGCAACCCGCCTCCTGTCCGGCCACAGCCGGGCCTGAAGCGCTGGTTAATTTCGCTCACCGGAAGTAGCGATCCTCAGGTAAAAGTGCGCGCATCGGGATTCGGCTTCTTATTGTTCATTCAATGAATAGTCAACCCCTAGGAGAATACTGACCCATTCGGAAGTGGCCTCCTGCGCGCGCAGGAGAATAAAAAGTGAAGCGCATGTTATTCAACGCCACCCAGCAGGAAGAACTGCGGGTCGCGATAGTGGACGGGCAGAAGCTGGTTGACCTGGACATCGAGTCCGCCGCCAGGGAACAACGCAAGAGCAATATCTACAAGGGCGTCATCACCCGCATCGAGCCCAGCCTCGAGGCCGCCTTCATCGATTACGGCGAGGAGCGGCACGGGTTCCTACCGTTCAAGGAAGTCTCCCGCAGCTACTTCAAGCCCGACATCGACGCCGGCCACGCCCGCATCCAGGACGCGCTGCGCGAAGGCCAGGAGCTGGTGGTCCAGGTGGAGAAGGACGAGCGCGGCACCAAGGGCGCGGCGCTCACCACCTTCCTCAGCCTCGCCGGCCGCTACTTGGTCCTGATGCCGAACAATCCCCGCGGCGGCGGCGTTTCGCGCCGCGTCGAGGGCGAAGACCGCAACGAGCTGCGCGACGCCATCGACCAGTTGCAGGTGCCCGAAGGCATGAGCGTCATCGCGCGCACCGCCGCCATCGGCCGCTCGGTCGAGGAGCTGCAGTGGGACCTGAACTACCTGATGCAGCTGTGGCAGGCGATCGACGGCGCCGCCCGCGACAGCGAGAAGAAGCCCTTCCTCATCTACCTCGAGTCGAGCCTGGTGATCCGCGCCATCCGCGACTACTTCCAGCCCGACATCGGCGAGATCCTGATCGACACCGAGGAGATCTGCGAGCAGGCGAAGGCGTTCATGCAGACGGTGATGCCGGCCAATGTCGGCATCGTCAAGCTCTACCGCGACGACGTGCCGCTGTTCTCGCGCTTCCAGATCGAGCACCAGATCGAGAGCGCCTACTCGCGGCAGGTCAATCTGCCCTCGGGCGGCGCCATCGTCATCGACCATACCGAGGCGCTGGTGGCCATCGACGTCAACTCGGCGCGCGCCACCAAGGGCGGCGACATCGAGGAGACCGCGTTACGCACCAATCTGGAGGCGGCCGAGGAAGTGGCGCGCCAGCTGCGGCTGCGCGACCTCGGCGGCCTGATCGTCATCGACTTCATCGACATGGAATCGCAGCGCAACCAGCGCGACGTCGAGAACCGCCTGCGCGACTCGCTGCGCTACGACCGCGCGCGCGTGCAGATCGGCAAGATCTCGCGCTTCGGCCTGATGGAGCTGTCGCGCCAGCGGCTGCAGCCTTCGCTGGAAGAGACGGCGCACATCAGCTGCCCGCGCTGCAGCGGCACCGGCTTCATCCGCGGCACCGAGTCGACCGCCCTGCACGTCCTGCGCATCATCCAGGAAGAGGCGATGAAGGAAAACACCGGCGCGGTGCACGTGCAGGTACCGGTGGACGTATCGTCCTTCCTGCTCAATGAAAAGCGCGCCGAGATCCAGAAGCTCGAGTCGCGCCTCAAGGTCAACATCGTGCTGGTGCCCAATCCGCACCTCGAGACGCCGCACTACAAGGTGCAGCGCCTCAAGCACGACGAGTTGAACGCGATGGAGCACGTGCCCTCGAGCTACGAGATGGTCGAGCGCCCCGAGGAACCCAAGGCGCCCGGCGCCGAGGCCGAGGAGAAGCGCGAGCGCCAGGAGGCGGTGGTCAAGGCGATCACGCCGAGCGAGCCCGCCCCCATCATGCCGGAGGCACCGCCCCGGCCGCCGCGTACTCCGGAATTTCAGCCTCCATCTCAGCCTCAGCAGTCCCAGCCCCGACCGCAACCCGCCGCGACGGCCGAAGCGCCCAAAGGCTTCCTGTCGCGCCTCTTTGGCGGTCTATTCAGCCAACCGGAGCAAAGCGCGCCGGTGGCAGCGCAAGCTGCGGCGGTCGAAAGGGCCCAGGCCCAGCGCCAGAGCCAGCGTGACGGACGCCGCGACGGACGCGATGGACGCGGTGGCCGTGATGGACGCGATGGACGCGGCGGCCGTGATGGACGCGGCGGCCGCGATGGTCGTGACCATCGCCGCGATGGACGCGATGGACGCGGTGGCCGCGACGGCCCGCGCGACGACCAGCGCGGCAACAACCCGCAGGGACGCCTCGAGCAGCGACGCGGCGGACCGCAGCGGGACGGCGAGCGCCGCCCCGACCAGCGCCCACCCCGGCAACCGCATCAGGGCCAGCCGCAAGGACAGCCGGGACAGCCGCAAGCTCCCGCACCGGGTCAGCCGCAAGGCCAGCCCCGTGTGCAGGCGCAGGGACAACCGCAAGGCGGCCGCCCGCCCCAGCAGCAGGGCCAGCAAGGCCCTCGCCCGGAGCGCGACGGCGACGAACAAAGGCGCGGTGGTCGCAATCGCCACCGGCGTGACCGGCAGCGCGAGCGCGGCGACGCGCAACCGTCCGTGTCCGCGGAGACTTCGCACGCCCGGGAAGCCCAACTGCAGCGCGAGGAAGCCCTGCGGCTTGTACGCGAGGAATCAGCCCAGGGCAGCACACCGCATGCGCATGCGCCAGCCGAAGCGCCCGCCCCGCGCCACGCGGAGCCCCAGTTCGAGGCGCCCGCGCGCAGCGAAGAGCGCCAGCTCGAGGTTCCAGCGCATGTCGAGGAACGCCAAGCGCCTCCGCCGGCACCTGCGCCTAAGGTCGATCCCCGCGAAGTGCTGGCCGATTCGGGCCTGGTGATGATTGAGACGGACCGCGCCAAGGCGCCGGCAGCCCCGGCGGCGACCGATGAGCCGCAGCAGCTCGGCCGTCCCCGCCACGAGCGGCCCAAGCCGGCGGCACCGCAGGACGAGCCGCTCGAGCAGGTCGAGACTAGGAAGTAGCCCGGTGCAGACAAGGAGCAGCTTCATTCCGACGCGATTTCGACGCCGAATACGCGCTTCTTGAGCTCGGCGAGCTGGTCGCGCGCCTTCGCCGCATCCTCGAATTCCAGGTTGCGCGCGTGGCCCAGCATCTTCTTTTCCAGGGCCTTCATCTCGCGCGCAATCTGCTTCTCGCTCATCGCTTCGTAGCGCGCCTCTTCCTGCGCCGCCTGGGCCGCGCTCGCGTCGTAAACGCCGTCGATCATGTCCTTGATGCGCTTGACGATGCCCAACGGCGTAATGGAGTTCTTCTTGTTGTACAGAATCTGCCGATTGCGCCGGCGTTCGGTCTCGGCAATCGCCCGGTTGATCGATCCGGTCATCGTGTCGGCATAGAGGATGGCGGTGCCGTTGATGTGCCGGGCGGCGCGCCCCATCGTCTGGATCAGGGATCGCTCCGACCTGAGGAAGCCTTCCTTGTCGGCATCCAGGATCGCCACCAACGATACTTCCGGCAGATCGAGCCCCTCGCGCAGCAGGTTGATGCCCACCAGCACGTCGAATTCGCCCAGCCGCAGGTCGCGGATGATTTCCACGCGCTCCACCGTCTCCACCTCGGAGTGCAGGTAGCGCACTTTTACGCCGTGCCCCGCGAGGTAATCTGTCAGCTCTTCGGCCATCCGCTTGGTCAGGGTGGTGACGAGGACGCGCTCCTTCTTTTTCACTCTCAAATTGATTTCGGACAGAAGATCGTCCACCTGCGTCGATGCAGGGCGCACGATCACCTGCGGGTCGATCAGGCCGGTCGGCCGCACCACCTGCTCCACCACCTGGGCCGATTTCTCGCGCTCGTAGTCCGCCGGCGTCGCCGAAACGAACGTCGTCTGCCGCACCACCGCCTCGAACTCGTCGAAGCGCAGCGGCCGGTTGTCGAGCGCCGAGGGCAGGCGGAAACCGTACTCGACCAGGTTTTCCTTGCGCGAGCGGTCGCCCTTGTACATGCCGCCGAGCTGCGGGATGGTGACATGGCTCTCGTCGACGATCATCAGCGCATCCGGCGGCAGGTAGTCGATCAGCGTCGGCGGCGGTTCGCCCGCCTTGCGCCCCGACAGGTGCCGCGAGTAGTTCTCGATCCCCTTGCAGAAGCCCAGTTCGGCCAGCATCTCGAGGTCGAAGCGCGTGCGCTGCTCGATGCGCTGCGCCTCCACCAGGCGTCCCGCCTTCTGGAAGAACTCGATGCGCTCGCGCAGCTCCCCCTTGATCGCCTCGATGGCGCGCAGCGTGGTTTCGCGCGGCGTCACATAGTGGCTCGACGGGTAGACGGTGAAGCGCGCCATCGGGTGCAGCACGCGCCCGGTCAGCGGGTCGAAGATCTCGATCTTTTCCAGTCTGTCTTCGTCCAGCGCGATGCGTACGGCATGCTCGGCGTGCTCTGCCGGAAAGACGTCGATGACGTCGCCGCGCACGCGGAAGGTGCCGCGGCGGAAATCGAGCTCGTTGCGCTCGTACTGCATCGCCACCAGGCGCGCCAGCACGTCGCGCTGCGCCATCTTTTCGCCCTGGCGCAGGTGCAGGATCATGCCGTGGTACTCGGACGGGTCGCCGATGCCGTAGATCGCCGACACCGTCGCCACGATCACCACGTCGCGCCGCTCCATCAGCGACTTGGTGGCCGACAGGCGCATCTGCTCGATGTGCTCGTTGATCGACGAGTCCTTCTCGATGAACAAATCCCGCGCCGGGACATAGGCCTCGGGCTGGTAGTAGTCGTAGTAGGAGACGAAGTACTCGACCGCGTTTTCCGGCAGGAACTCGCGGAACTCGGCATACAGCTGGGCGGCGAGCGTCTTGTTCGGCGCGAACACCAGCGCCGGCCGACCGAGGCGCGCGATGGCGTTTGCCATGGTGTAGGTCTTGCCTGACCCGGTGACGCCGAGCAGCGTCTGGAAGGCGAGGCCGTCGAGCATGCCCTCGACCAGCTTGTCGATCGCCTCCGGCTGGTCGCCGGCCGGCGCGAACAGCTGGTTGAGCCGGAACGGGCTGTTGGGAAACGTGACGACCACGGGTAGAATCTCGCTCGAGAAACCGGAAAGTTTAACAGGATGAACGCGCCACACTCCCTCTCCCCGCTCGCCGCGGTCGCCATGGCGCCGAAGGACCCGATCCTCGGCGTCACCGAGTCGTTCGTCGCCGACCAGAACCCGAGCAAGGTCAACCTCGGCGTCGGCGTCTATTACGACGACAACGGCAAGGTACCGCTGCTCGGGTGCGTACGCCGCGCGGAAGACGTGCGGGTAAAAAGCGGAGCGCCAAAGTCCTACCTGCCGATCGACGGCATTGCGGCCTACGACCGCGCGGTACAGGAACTTGTATTTTCAAAAGTATCAAAGAACATCGTCACCGTTCAGGCACTGGGTGGCACCGGCGGCCTGAAGATCGGCGCCGACTTCCTCAAGCAGATCAGCCCCGCTGCGACGGTCTGGATCAGCGAGCCGAGCTGGGAGAACCACCGCGCGCTGTTCGAAGGCGCCGGTTTCCCGGTCAAGGAATATGCGTACTACGACCCGAAGACGCACGGCCTGAATTTCGACGGCATGATCGGCGTGCTGAACAAGCTGCCCGCGGGCGCCATCGTGGTGCTGCATTCGTGCTGCCACAACCCGACCGGGGTTGACCTCAGCAGGGAAAACTGGCAATCCGTGCTCGAGGTCGTGCGTGCGCGCGGCCTGATTCCTTTTCTCGATCTCGCCTACCAGGGCTTCGCCGACGGCACCGATGCCGACGCCTATGCGCCGCGCCTGTTCGCGGAAGCGACGCAACCCGTTTTCCTCTCGAGCTCCTTCTCCAAGTCCTTCTCGCTCTACGGCGAGCGCGTCGGCGCCTTCAGCCTGGTCGCCGGCAGCGCCGACGAGGCCGCGCGCGCCCTGTCGCACCTCAAGCGCGTGGCGCGCACCAACTACTCCAACCCGCCGACGCACGGGGCGGACATCGTCGCCCGCGTCCTCGCCTCTCCTGAGCTGCGCAAGCTGTGGGAGCAGGAACTCGCCGGCATGCGCGACCGCATCAAAGCCATGCGCAAGGCGCTGGTGGACGGCGTCCAGCGCCGCGTGCCGGGCTTCGATTTTTCTTTCGTCATGAAGCAGCGCGGCATGTTCTCCTACTCCGGCCTGACGCGGGAGCAGGTGCTGCGCCTGCGCAGCGACTATGCGATCTACACCATCGAGACCGGCCGCATCTGCGTCGCGGCGCTCACCAGCAAGAACATCGATTACGTCGCCGACGCCATTGCCAAGGTCATTCAGTAGCTTTTACGGGTAAAATCCCGCCCTTCGCTCCAGATCCCCGATAGCTCAGTTGGTAGAGCGACGGACTGTTAATCCGCAGGTCGTAGGTTCGAGCCCTACTCGGGGAGCCACTTACCGATGCTGAACCTGTTCCGTCCGTTCCTTTCCCGGCTGCGCGACAAATGGCGCGAGGTGCCGGTCAACGAAGGTCGCGTCTTTTCACGCGACCTGCTGGCGATGGACCAGGCGACCTTGATCCGCACCTGGCAGGACAACGATGCCTCGCCCGAGCGCCGCTGGTACCGCGAGCGCTACGCGCCGCAGGTCAAGGACAAGGACGTGCTCGACCTCGGCTGCGGCTTCAGCGTCGACGGCATTCACTTTCTGCGCAGCGGCGCGCGCGTCACCTTCGCCGACATCGTCGAGGACAACCTCGCCGCGACGCGGCGCGTGGCGGAGCATTTCAAGCTGCCGGCCGAGTACTACTTCATCGACGACATCAAGCGCTTCAGGCTGCCGCACCGCTACGATTTCATTTTCGCCATCGGCAGCCTGCACAACGCGCCGTTCGACCTGGCGCGCAAGGAGGTGGCCGCGGTCGCCGCATTCCTGCGCCCGGGCGGCCTGTTCCTGCTGTTCACCTATCCGAAAGAGCGCTACGACCTCAGCGGCGCGCGCAATTTCCGCGAGTTCGGGCAGAAGACCGACGGCGAGCGCACGCCCTGGTGCGAGTGGTACGACGACGAGAAAATCCGCCAGCTCTTCGGCCCCGGCTTCGACCTGCGCTGGTCGAAGATCTTCGGCCGCGGCGACCAGCCCGACTTCAATTGGTTCGAAGTTGCCAAGCGCTGAAAAGGAAACGCCCCGGGAGCTTACGCGCCTGGGGCGTCTCGGGTAAGGCAGTGCCGGCTGTTTAGCGGGCGCCGCTCCTGACCTGATGAGTTGATCCGGAGTAATGCCCGCCGGTCCTGCCTTGGTGGTCTCTCACTGGATCACCTCCTTTCAAAGTTGGGGACTTGAAATATATCAAATCATGGGCTTAGCGTAAAAGCCCCTCCGGCACCCCCTGGGGGAAGCGCTTGGCGATCTCCTGCTGCACCCTGGCCGCGCGGTTCTCCGGCGCGGGATGGGTGGAGAGGATTTCGGGCTGGCGCTTGCCCTTCGAGGCGTTGGCCAGCACCTCCATCACGCCAAGCATTGCCCTCGGATCGTAGCCCGCCTCCGAAATGATGCGGATGCCAAGCGCGTCGGACTGCAGCTCGTCCTCGCGTCCGTACTTCATGTTGATCATCCCGCCCACCAGCTGGCCGACCTGCACGCTGGTGTAGTCGCCGCTGCCCACGGCAACCGCGCCGATCAGGCCCTGCGTCAGCTGCTCCTTGGCGATGCGCGCCGAAGCATGGCGCGCGATGACGTGCCCGATTTCGTGGCCGAGCACCGCGGCAACCTCTGCTTCGCTGCGCAGCAGGCGCAGCAGGCCTTCGGTGATGAAGATCGGGCCACCAGGGAGCGCGAAGGCGTTGACCGTGCGCGGATCGGCCAGGAGGTGAAAGCTGAATTTGTACGGGCTCTTCGCCACCGTACTTTCGCGCACCAGGCGTTCGCCGATGGTCCGCACCGTCGCGCGCGCTTTTTCGTTGCGCGACAGTCCGCCCATGCGTGCCGCCATCTCGGGCGCCGTGCGGTAGCCGAGCGCGATCTCCTGCTCGGGCTTGAGCGCGACGTGCTGCTTCTCGCCGGTGAGCGGATTCTCGCTGGTCGAGGTGCAGTAGCTGACGATCGCCCCGAGGGCGACGATCAGCGCAATCGCGAGGCGCCCCACGCCTAGTCCAGCACACCCTGCAGGCGCTCGGGCGCCACACGCACGCTGACGCCGGCCCGCTCCTCCTGCAGGGTCATGGCAACGCGGCAATCGCGCTCGGCCCAGCCCCGCTGCATGGACTCGTTGAACTCCGCAAGCACGGCTTCGGCGATTCTCATTGGCACTTTTTGCTGTCTTGCGAGTTCGAGGGCAAGCGTTAGATCCTTGTGAGCAAGTCGAAGCGTAAAGGCAGCCGGATCGTACTTGCCGGGCAGGAAATGCTCGGGCAGCCGGTCGAAGGTGCGCTTGCGCCCGGAAGCGCCCTGGCGGATGGCCTTGAAAAGCGCGAGCGGCTCCACGCCCGCCTTTACCCCGAGCGTCATGACCTCGGCCAGCGCCGTCTGGATGGCGAAGCTGGCGCAGTTATGGGCAAGTTTTGCGATCGTTCCCGCGCCAATGGGACCGACGTAAAAGGGTTGGTCTCCGATCTGCTTCAAAAGAAATTTGTATTTCCTGAAAAGCGCCGGGTCCCCGCCAATCCAGATGGCCAGCTTGCCGCTCTCGGCGCCCTTGGGCCCCCCGCTCACGGGTGCATCGAGAAAACCGTGGATTTTCGCTTGAATGCGACGCACAACGTCCGGCGAGTTGGTGGACGTGTCGAACCACACTGCGCCGGGAGCAACACTTTTCGATATCGATTCGACTTCGGCCGGACCGGGAAGCGACGTAAAAAGCACTTCGACCCCCTGCAAAGCTTCGCCTGCGGATTTGCAGTTGCCCTTGCCGTTGAGATCGAAGCTCTGCAGCGCATGACCGGCAGACTCGAGGCGTGCCGCCATGTGGCGGCCCATGGCGCCCAGGCCGATGAAACCGATCTTCATAGCTTGCGCTCGGCGAATACCTGCTTCGCGACCAGGGCGGCGGTGCCGGCGCGCGGCCAGCCGACGTAGAACGCGAGGTGGGTGATCAGCTCGATGATCTCGTCCTTGGTGACGCCGTTGTCGAGCGCGCGCCACAAGTGGCCGCGCAATTGCTCTGGCGCGTCCTGCGTCACGAGGGAGGACAGCGTGACCAGGCTGCGATCGCGCTTGACGAGCCCCTTGCGCTCCCAGACGTCGCCGAAAACGACTTTGTCGGTCAGCTCGCCGAGCTTGGGGAAAACGTCGCGCACCTGGCCGATGGTAGATGGAGCGGGCATTTCGAACCTCCGGAGTGTTAGAGCGGGAAAACTCTATCATGGCGAAAATGGAGCGCGGCGAACCGGAATCTTTCTATGCCTGCGTGCGCCTCGGCGCGGCGCTCGCCGCCATGACCATCGGCGGCGCGGGCATGTACGCCATGGCAGTGGCGCTCGGTCCGGTGCAGGCCGAATTCGGCAGCGACCGCGGCGGCGCCTCCCTGCCCTATACGCTCACCATGCTCGGCTTCGGCTTCGGCGGCATCCTGATGGGGAGGATCGCCGACCGGTTCGGCGTGTCCGTGCCGGTGATGATCGGCGCCTTTGGCCTCGGCGTCGGCTTTATCGTCGCCGGGAACTCCCAGAACCTGACGCAGTTCGCGCTGGCGCACGGCTTCTTCATCGGCCTGCTTGGCTGCGCAACCACCTTCGCGCCGCTGGTCGCCGACACTTCGCTGTGGTTCAACAAGCACCGCGGCATCGCGGTGGCGATCTGCGCCAGCGGCAACTACCTCGGCGGCGCGGTGTGGCCGCCGATCCTGCAGTACTTCTTCGACACCGCCGGCTGGCGCTCGACGTATATCGGGATCGGGATCTTCTCGACAGCGAGCCTGTTGTTGCTGTCGTTCTTCATGCGCAAGCGACCGCCGGCGCTGGAAGGGTCTGTAGTTACAGAAAGGAGAACTAGTCAGGAAAACCTTCTCGGTCTTTCCTCCAATTCGTTGATGGTCCTCCTGTGCGTTGCCGGTGTCGGCTGCTGCGTGGCGATGTCGATGCCGCAGGTTCACATCGTCGCCTACTGCGGCGACCTCGGCTACGGCGCGGCGCGCGGCGCCGAGATGCTGTCGCTGATGCTCGCCTTCGGCATCGTCAGCCGCCTGCTCTCGGGCTGGATCTCCGACCACATCGGCGGGTTGCGCACCTTGCTCCTCGGCTCCGCTCTGCAGGGCATCGCGCTGCTGCTGTTCCTGCCCTTCGACGGGCTCACTTCGCTTTACATCGTCGCGGCGATGTTCGGCCTGTTCCAGGGTGGCATCGTGCCGGCCTATGCGCTGATCGTGCGTGAATACTTCAATCCGCGGGAGGCCGGGGCGCGCGTCGGCATCGTTCTGATGGCGACTCTGATCGGCATGGCGCTCGGCGGCTGGATGTCGGGCGCGATCTTCGACTTGACGGGTTCTTACCGCGCTGCCTTCATCAACGGCATCGCCTTCAACCTGCTCAACCTGACGATTGCGCTGTGGCTTTTGAGGCGAGCATTTATCCGCAAAGCACTATTTCCGACCTAGGGCTTCCTTTTTCCAAAGCTCCCAGGGCCGCTCCAGCGTACCGGCGTTCGCCGCCGTCGAGCGGCGTCCCTCTTCGTCGCTGAGAAACTCGATCGGCCCCTCGAGCTGGCCGGCCTGAATCTGCAGGCGGGCATTCATCTCGGTGTAGATGGCGCGAAATACCGCCTCGGGAATGCTGCCTCCCACCACGGTCATGCCGTGGCCCCGCATCAAGACACAAGTACACGTGCCCAATGACTTCGCCAGCGCTTGGCCCAGGGGCCGGTCGCGCACCAGCAAATCGTTTTGTTCCCGGGTTTTTCTGATATCGAAAACCGGAACACCGGACCAGAGAAACGAGCCCATGTGATAGACCGGCCTGAGCTTGGTGCGCGTGATGCCGAACGGGATCGACGAGGGCGAGTGGCTGTGCACCACCGCCATGACCTCGGGCCGCGCGCGGTAGATCTCGCCGTGGATGTAGCGCTCGATGAAGCCCTTGCGCTTGTCGCCGGGCAGCGCCTCGCTGTCGGCATCCCACTCCATCAGGTCGGCCACCGTCACCAGCGCCGGCGCGACGGCGCGCGACATGATGAAGCGGTCGGAGCGCTCGTCGCTGCGCGCGCTGACATGCCCGTAGCCGTCGAGCACTTCGTGGCGCGCGAGGACGCGGCTGGCGGCGACCAGGTCCTGCCGCAGTCCCTTGCTGGCGGAGATCTTTTTCATCGGTGTCGCAACTCCCTCAAGCGCGGCATGAACACGAGCATCGCAATCGTCGCCCCCGCCGAAGCTGCCGCCACCGCCAGCGAGGCGCTGCGCACCCCCACCAGGTCGGCCAGCGGCCCGGCTAGCAGCGCGCCAAGCGAGATGAACGCAGGATAAAGCATCGACAGGCTGACAATGCGGCCGCGCATCGCCTCGGGCGCGCACATCTGAAGCATGGCGAGATTGCTCGCCGTATGCGCCATCTCGGCGGCGCCGCCGACAAAGCCACACAGCATCGCGATGCCGACGGTGGGACTGGCGGCGACGCCGGCCACCGCCAGCGCCATGACCAGCGCCCATCCGGCCTGGAGCAGGCCCTGCCGTTCGGCGCGCGCAAGCGCATTCGCCACCAATCCGCCAACGGTGCCACCGAGGCCCACGCTGGTCAGCAACAAGCCCAGCACCTCGGGTCCGGCGGCGAAGACGTCCTTGGTATAGATCGGGAACAGCGTTCCCCACACTGGCACCAGCAGAAAATAGGGCAGCACGCCGATGGCCAGCAGCGCCCGCGTCGTCGGATCGCCTGCTGCGTGGCGTAATCCTTCGACCATCTCGGTGACTGCGGAGCGCCCGGCGATCGCCGGCCGCCGCGGCGGAAAAGTCACCATCAGGACCGCGATGCCCGACGCCGCATAGAGAATCCCCTGGACGAAGAATGTGCCGGCGGCGCCGACTCCCGCGATGAGGTAGCCCGCGAACACCGGGCCGAACACCCGCATCAGCGAGAAGCCCATGGTGTTGAGCGCCACTGCGTTGACCGCAATCTCGCGCGGCACCAGCTCGAAGCCCGCAGTCATGCGCGCCGGCCGGTCGAGGACGTTGGAGGCGCCCATCAGGAAGGTGAAGGCGAACAGCATCCACGTGCCGACGATCTCGAGCGCCAGCGCGGCGCCGAAGGCGAGCGACACTGCGGCGGCGAGCCCCTGGCTAATCTGCAACAGCCGCTTTCGATCGTAGCGGTCGGCCGCCACGCCGGAGAGCGGCGTCAGCAGGAGGATGGGGATGGCGCGCACGCCGAGCACTGCGCCGAGCAGCGCGCCCGAGCCGGTGATCTCGTAGACCACCCAGCCCATCGCCGCCTGCTGGATCCACTGGCTCGACCAGGAGCACAGCGAGCTCGCCCATAGCCTGCGGAAGTCGCGGTGCGCGAGCGGCGATGCCAGTCAGCGCCTCGCGGGCGATGCCGCTCCGCTCATGTTGGCGTCGTAGCCCGGCAGGACTCGCACGTCCACGACGCAGACCTTCCCGGATTTGACCGACTGAATTGCCTTTTGCAGTACCGGAAGAAGATCTTCTGAATTTACAACAGGACCAAATCCTTCCGCACCCTGTGCGCGCGCCATCATTGCCAAGTCGATATCCGGCTCGTCAATACGCTGGCCGATCCACTTGTTCTCGACCGGCCGCGCGCGCTCCTTCGCCACCCGCTCCTGGTGCATCTCGTCGTTGAAGAAGGAGCGGTTGTTGGCGACGAGGATCAGGCAAGGCATGCGGTAATGCGTCGCCGTCCACAGCGCCGTGACGCCCATCAGGAAATCGCCGTCGCCGAGGATGCCTGCGGCAATTCGCTTTTCTCCTTTTAGCGCCAGCGCGGTGCCGACCACCAGCCCCGGTCCCGCTCCGACGCCGCCGCCGCCGTCCGCGCCGAGGTAATCGAGCGGATGCCGGAAATGCCGGTACGCGCCATTCCAGCCGAGCGGCAGCCGCGCGAGACAGATGTCGAGTCCCGCGGTGGCTTCGTTGAAGGCCTCGGCGAGAGCGCGAATGGAGAGGACGTCGTCTTTTTTCCAGGCAGGATCATTTTTCGGAGAAACCGGACCCATTCTCAATTTCACCGATTCCAGAAGCAGCGGCAGAACAGGATCCGGCTCGCACATCAGGTACAGGTCCGCCGGCGGCAGCCCCTGGTAGTCCATGCTCCAGCCGCGATGCGAGTGGGCGTCCGGCGATACGAGGATGACCTTCGCGCCGACCGGCGTTTCGCCCCAGGCCTGCTTCAGCGTGCCAGCCGTATCGATCCAGTCGAGCGACAGCACGACGTCGGCCTCGCGCAGCGCCTTCTTCCCTTCTTCGCCCAGGAACGTCGCCGGCGACGCAGCGTGCAAGGGATGATCGGTGGGGAATGCGGCGCCCGCCTTCAGGTCCGTGAGGACCTTGGCATTGAGCTTCTCGGCCAGTGCGACGCGATTCTTCCAGTCGCCTACAGAACGCGAACTGCGCCCGGCCAGAATGACCGGGGTCTTCGCCGCGGACAGAATGTTGGCCGCCTTTTGAAGAGTATCTTTCGCTGGAACAACAGAAGGCGGGGCACGAAACCGCAATACGTCGGGAAGCACCGGCAGCGGCCCGATCTTGGCTTCCTGCAGAGCCGCGTCGAGGTTGACGTACGTCGGCCCGCGCGGGGCAGTGTCGGCGATCTGCACGGCGCGCAGCAGCGCCTCGTAGGCCGCCGGCACCGAGGCTGGCTGGTTGTCCCACTTGGTGTAGTCGCGCACCAGCGCGCCTTGGTCCGAAGCGGTGTGCAGCCAGTCGATCCAGGGCCGGCGCTTGGCGGCATCCCAGGGGCCGGTGGCGCCGAGTATCAGCATCGGCATGCGGTCGCACCAGGCGTTGAAGATGGCCATCGTGCCGTGCATCAGGCCGACGTTGGAGTGCAGCACCACGCCCATCATGCGGCCGGCGGCGCGCGCGTAGCCGTGCGCGATCGCCACCGCCGATTCCTCGTGCAGGCAAAGCAGCATCTGCGGCCGGTCGTTGCCGAGGTAATTGACGATGCTGTCGTGCAGGCCGCGATAGCTTGCGCCCGGGTTCAGCGCGAGATACGGGATGTCGAGCGCGCGCAGCATGGCAGCGACCGCGTCACTGCCATAAAGATTTTCATTATTTAAAACAGAAGAAACGGGTACGTCGCGGAGAAACTCAGTCGCCACGGATGCCTGCCTCCTTGATCAACTTGCCCCACTTCGCGTGGTCGTCGCGAATGAAGCGCGCGAAGTCGGCCGGCGAATTGGTCACCAGCTCGATGCCCTGCGGGCCGAGCCTGGCTTTCAGTTCGGTGCCACCGAGAATCCTGGCCACCTCCGCGTGAATTTTCGCGACGATATCCTGCGGCGTTTTCGCCGGCACGAATAATCCCAGCCACGGGTCGAGCGCATAGCCCGGGACGGTCTCCGCGATGGCCGGCACGCCGCCGAGGTTGGCGAAGCGCTCGGGCGCGCTGCTGGCGAGCAGGCGGAGCTTGCCCTCCTTCGTGTGCGGCAGCAGGGTATTCGCCGCGCCGATCCAGACCTGGATGCGCCCCGGCAGCAGGTCGGCGATCGCCGGCGCCGCGCCTTTGTAGGGCACGTGATTCATCTTGATCCCGCCCAGCACCTGCAACAGCGTCGCGCCCAGGTGCTGCGGGCTGCCATTGCCGGAGGAGCCGAAGTTCAACTCGCCCGGCTTCGACTTGGCGTAGGCGATCAGCTCGGCCACCGAGTTCGCCGGCACATCGGGATGCACCACCAGCAGGAACTGGATGCGCGCGACTTCCGTGACGGGTTGCAGGTCGTTCAGCGGATCGAAGGGTTGCTTGCCGAGATGGGGATTGACCGAAAACACGTTGTCCGGCGCCAGCAGCCAGGTGTAGCCGTCCGGCACGCTCTTCGCCACCAGGTCGGCGCCGATGTTCTGGCTGCCGCCGGTGCGGTTTTCCACCACCGCCGGCTGGTTCCAGCTGCCCTGCAGGCCCTGCGCAATGGCGCGGGCGATGGTGTCGGGCGAGCCCCCCGGCGTCAGCGGCACGATGATGCGGATCGGCCGCTCGGGAAAGCCTTGCGCCGCGCATGCCGTCGAAATGGCAAAAAACGCCGCGCCCGCAAGCCACCCGCCCATGGTTTCCCCTCCGTATTGCTGCAACGCGCAGTTTACCTCGGCTGAGCAGCCAGGCTCACCTTATCCAGGGCCGCTCTCAATCCCCTGGCCAGTTTTTGCGCGTCGTCGTTCGCCCAGTAGTGCATGAAGAAAAGCCGCGGCTGTTCCTCGAGCATGTGGCTGTGCAGCGCGGTTACTTCGATGCCGTTGTCGCGCAGCGTCCGTAGCACGGGATTCACCTCCGTCGCCACGAGCACAAAATCGCCGGTGATGGCAGCCTTGCCTCCACCCGTCGGCTGGAAGTTGATGACGATTCCAGAACCAGCCGCAATTGGCACCGCCATTCCACCGTCCGTGATGGATTCGGCGCGCGCGATGTTGAATTGATAGACGCCGCCGTTTGCCGACCCCTTCGCGCTTAGGGTGCGCTCGATAGCGCCGGTGTCGAGGTCGATCGGCGGCGGCGAGCCGGCGGACGCCGGAACGGCCATCGGCGTATTGCTTGCCGCCAGTGCTTCGCGAAGTGCCGTCGCCAGCTTTACCGGATCGCCGTGCCCGGAGAAATGCATGTACATGGTGGCTGGCGACGAGCGCAAAAGATGGTTATGCACGGCGGTGATCTCGATCCCGCCGTCGATCAGCTTCCTCATCACCGGATTCACCTCCTCGTGCAGGAGCACAAGGTCCCCCATCACCATGCCCTCGCTGCCCATTCTCTGGAACGCGAGGTACGAACCCAACGCAAGCGATGGCCTGATCGACACGCCGTCGAGCGTCACTTTGAGATCGCTACGGCCGAGGCCGACGCGATACACGCCCCCGGGCATTTCGCTACCCGATCGTCCAAGCGCCTTTGCGACCGGGTCCCACGTGCCTTGGGCAAAGGCCACGGGACACAAGCCGACAGCCAAGGGCAAGACAAACATGCTGAATATTGCGGATTTCATTGACTGATCTCCTTTTGTTTCCCCTGTAGCTCCCCGAAGATTCCTTCGACCGGTGCCCTAACGTTAGGTTTCCAATTTCTAAGGTCAGGAACGGGCTTCGACCCGCCGGAAGGCGACGAACAACGCCAGGTCGTAAGCGATCTTCAGGACTCCGCAGGCCACCAGCGGCGTGGCCATGGCGCCAGCGGCAAACATCACCCCGGTTAGCGACGGGCTCAGGGCCGACGCCAGGCTCCTAGGCACCGCGGTAAAGCTCGCCGCCGCAGGGCGCTCGGCCGGCGTGACTACCGACATGACGAAGGCGCTGCGCGCCGGGACGTCCATCTGCGAGAGCGCGCTGCGTACGAAAAGCAGAACCAGCGTCAGCTCGAGACTTGTCGTGAACGCGGCAGCGATCAGGCACAAGTTGGCGGGGATGTGCGTGAATACCATGGTGTTAATTAGGCCGACACGCCGCGCCAGCACCGGCGCGAGGAGCTGCGATACCGCGCTCAGAGAGCCGGTCCAGAAGAAGAACGCGCCTGCAGCGGTGAGCGAGAGGTCGAAGCGGTCGAACAGCCACAGCGCAAGCAGCGAGTTGATCACCAGCCCGCCGGCGAACGAGTCCACGCTGAACAAGGCGGCGAGCCTCCAGACCATGGCGCGCGACGGCCCGAGCGGCGCGGGCGCGGGATCGCCCTCCTCGCGCACCTCGGGCAGGCGGCGGTACAGCAGCCAGGCGGCGACGCCGATCAGGGCATAGACCAAAAACATGCCGCGCAGGGCCTGCAGCAAGGGGACGCCGTCCGGCCCGTCGAGCCATTCCGGAATTCCTGCCGCGAGCGCGCCGAAAGCGCCAGAAGCCGAGCCGGTGAAGCTATAGCGGCCGAAGGCGGTGGCGCGGTGCTCGGCGGAGATCGCCGAGGCGAGCACCGAGTGCTCCAGCGGCAGAAATGCGCTCGAGTCGCCGCCGCTCGGATTGAGCGGTCCGAGGAAGGCCACCACCAGCAGCGGCCAGAGCGATTCGAAGGCGGCGAATCCGACGCCAGTTGCCGCCATCAGCACCGCCATGGCCAGGAGCATGCGCCGCAGCGAGTGCCGGTGGCCCCAGCGGCCCACGGCCAGCGTTGCCAGCGCAGAGCCGAGCAGCGTCGCGGTGCTGAGGACGCCGACTTCGACCTGGCTCAGCCCGAGAGCCAGCAGGTAAGCCGGCAGCACGACGGCGACAAAGCCGTCGGCAAAGGCGCGCAGGCCCCGCGCGGTGAGCAGCGTGCCGATCATTTCGCGGAACCGAAGGAGAAGTCGTCGAACGCCGTCACGCTGTCCGCCTTGGTCCAAAGCCCCACCGCCCCTGGCCCGGCAATGCGCGCATCCTCGAGATCGATGTAGGTCTTGCCGTTGAGGGCGACGCGAACGCGCTTGCCCGAGAATTCGACGCGCAGCGTGTGCCAAGTCTTCGGCGGCACGGGTACGTCGACGTACTTGATCGTGATCCGCCGTCCGCCTTGCGTGTAGTAAAGCGAAACGTTGTTCTCGAGCGCGTTGGCCCTGGCGACGTAGTAGTTGTCGCCGTCCTTCCAGCGCCACACCACGCCGCCGGCCTGGTCTTCGCTGCCCGCCAGCGCCTTGAACTTCACCTCGACGAAGCCGTTCTCAATCGCCGTGCCGCGCCGCACGCACCAAGGAAAGCTGCCGACCCCGCTTTGGCGCAGCACATTCGGCTTGCTCGGCGCGGACTCGTCCTGCGCCACAGCCCAGCGCGCAGCTCCGCGCCCGGTGACGCCTTCCTGCCAGGCAAGCGGCAGCGAGCCGGGGACATCGGTGTCGAAACTGACGGTCTCGGCAGTGGCTGCCGTTGCGGCAAAGACGGTCACCGCGGCCATGCATACCTGCTTCACGTGAGCTCCTTCCCGGCCAGTCGCCGGAGTCAGAGCAGAACTTGGACGCGGAGCGTCTCGGATACGGGGAGTCTGCCGGCACCCCCGCCTGCAACGGCCCTCAGTTTATTTCTTCGCTTCCGGGAATGCAACCAGGCGTTACACTCGCGCCTTCCCGAAATTCGAGGAGCTCGACGATGAACGTACTTGGCGTTTCCGGCAGCCTGCGCAAGGCTTCCTTCAACACCGCGGCGCTGCGCGCCTGCGCCGAGCTGATGCCGGCGGGCATGACGCTCAGCATTGCCGAGATCGGCGACCTGCCGCTCTTCAACCAGGATGTGCTCGACGCCGGGATGCCGGCACCGGTCAAGCGCTTCCGCGACGCGCTTACCGCCGCCGACGGACTGCTGATCGCCAGCCCGGAATACAACTTCTCCGTGACACCGGCGCTCAAGAACGCCATCGACTGGGCCTCGCGCCCGCCCAACCAGGCCTTCCAGGACAAGCCGATCGCCATCTTCTCGGCCTCGATGGGGCCGATGGGCGGCGCGCGAGTTCAATACGACCTGCGCCGCATCCTCGGCCAGCTGTGGGGCCACGTGCTGCCGCGTCCCGAGGTATTCATCGGCACGGCTCAGGGCAAGTTCGACGCGCAAGGCAAGATCACCGACGAGGCGACCCGCAAGTTCCTCACCGAACTCATGGTCGGCCTGCGGGACTGGATTACACGGATGAAGAAGAAGTAGCCAGCGCGAAATATAAATCGGAAAGATCCGGGCGCCGCGCCAGGCTCGCCGTCGAGTCGCTCAGCGCAACACGGCCTTTGATCATGACGTAGGCGCGGCTGGCAAAGCCGAGCGCGATGTCGAGCTTCTGCTCGACCATCAGCATGGTGAGTCCCGCTTCCCTCAGTTTTTCGAGGGAATTCCGTATTTCCGCCACCACGAGCGGCGCGAGGCCGAGGAACGGCTCGTCCAGCAGCAGCAGGCGCGGCGCGCTCATCAGCGCGCGCCCGATGGCCAGCATCTGCTGCTCGCCCCCCGATAGCGTGCCGGCCGGCTGGCGGCGGCGCTCGGCCAGGCGCGGAAACAAGCTGAAGACGAACGCGTAGCGCTCCTGCAGGTCGCCCCGCAGCCGGATGGCGCCGAGGCGCAGATTGTCCTCGACGCTGAACGGCGCGAACATCAGTCGGCCTTCCGGTACCAGGGCGATGCCTCGCGAGACTATTTGATGGCTTTTCAAACTGCAAAGATTTTTATCTTGAAAGGCAATTTCGCCCCCCCGTTGCGCAATCGTCCCGGTTATCGCGGCCAGCAGCGTTGACTTGCCGGCGCCGTTCGGCCCGAGCAGCGTCACGGTCTCGCCCTTCTCCACTTCGAGGCACACCCCGCGCAGCACCGGCGCGCCGCCGTAGCCAGCGGTCAGGTCAGCGAGCCGCAGCATGTTCGCTCCCGAGGTAGGCATCCGTCACCGCACGGTTGGCGCGGATCTCGGCCGGCAGGCCGTCGGCAATCTTGGCGCCGAAATTCAGCACCACCACGCGGTGCGCTAGCGGCAGCAGGAAATGCATGTCGTGCTCGATCAGCAGCACGGCGATGCCGCGATCCGCGATGCCGCGGATGATCCCGGCCAGGCGCGCGAGCTCGTCCGGCGTCAGGCCCGCTGCCGGCTCGTCCAGCAGCAGCAGGCGCGGCTCGCCGGCGAGCGCGCGCGCGATCTCCAGCAGGCGGCCCTGGCCGAAGGACAGCGTGGTGACGTCGGCGTCGCCAAGATCTCCGAGGCCGACGAACCTGACGAGCGCTTCGGCCTTCTGGCGCATGGCCGTTTCTTCCTTAAAAGAACTCTCTGCAAGTAAATTCCAAAGACGGGAACGAAAACGCGCATGGGCCCCCACCATCACGTTATCGATCACTGGCATGCCGGCGAAGGGGCGGTTGTGCTGGAAGGTGCGCATCACGCCGCGCGCAGCGATCTGGTGCGGCGCGAGGCCGAACAACGATTCGCCGGCGAACCGCGCCTCCCCGGCGTCGGCAGCGTAGGTGCCGGCGATGACGTTGAAGGTGGTGCTTTTGCCCGCGCCGTTGGGGCCGATCATGCCGAGGATCTCGCCCTCGCCCACCTCGAAGTCGAGCTGCGTCACGGCAGTCAAGCCGCCGAAGCGTTTGCAGAGACCGTTGACTTGAAGAATCGTTTTATTCATGAAAATTTCTTTTTCATGAAATCAACGGCGCCGATCAGTCCTTTCGGCGCCACCAGAATCGCACCGAGCACCAGCAGGCCGAAAACCAGCACGTGGTGGTGGCCGACGAGCGGCGAGAGAAAGAACGGCAGCAGGAACAGCAGCACCGCACCGATCACCGCGCCGGCGTGGCGCCCGGAGCCGCCGACGATCACCATGAACAGGATGAGGAAGGCGTTTTCCAGCCCGAAGATCGGCGGATTGACCGTATTGTCGACGAAGGCGTAAGCCATCCCGGCCACTCCGGCGAGCGCGCTGGTGAGCGTGAAGACGATGACCTTGGTGCGCGCCACGTTGATGCCCATCGCCGCCGCCGCCTCCGGGTTGTCGCGCACCGCACGGCACGCGCGCCCGAACCAGGAGCGATCCAGCTTCAGAAGAATGAAAAGTGTCATCAATAAAACAAAAACAATAACGGCCGTATACCAGGGGCCGGTGATGTGCACGCCAAAGATGTCCGGCAGCCGGTAATTCGCCAGACCACCAGTGCCACCCGTTACCGCACCGCCTTCGTTCAGCACCACGACGAACAGCTGCGCCAGAGCGAGGGTGGCGAGCGCGAGGTAGAAGCCCTCGAGGCGAGTCGAGGGAATGGCGACCGCGAGCGCCACCAGCACGCACAAGGCGACGCCGAGCACGATTGCCAGCGGCAGAGGCAGATGGAACTGGAACAGGAAGATTACGATCGAGTAAGCGCCGACGCCATAGAAGGCGAAATGCGAAAACGAGACCTGGCCGCCGATACCGAAGAGGAAGTTGTATCCCAGCGCGAGCGTGACCCACAGCAGCATCTTGCGGTAGACGTCGTTGTAGTAATTGCCGAGCAGGAACGGCAGACCGGCGAGAAGGACGAACACGCCCAGCCAGCGAAGCGTATTTTTCATTTGGAGCGCAGTAATCCGGTGGGGCGCACGAGCAGGAAAAGCATCAGGAGCAGCAGCGGCACGCCCTGCGTGTAGCCCGAGGCGATCGGCGCATAGCGCGTGGTGAACTGCTCGGCGAAAGCGAGCAGCAGCCCGCCAAGCAGCGCGCCCTCGACCCGCCCGACGCCGCCGATCACCAGGGCGGTGAAGCCCTGGATGGCGAGCGGCACACCCATCTGGTAGTGCGCCGAGACGTTCGGCGCCACCAGCAGCCCGCCCAGGCCGGCCATCGCTGCGCCGCCGGCGAACGACAGCGAAGTGACACGCGACAGGTTGATGCCCATCAGCGCCGCCGCCTTGCGGTTCAGGGATACCGCCTCGAAGCTTCTGCCCCAGAGCGTTTTTTCAAAAAAGAACCAGGCCCCGACAAATACCAGCACGGTGACGGCGATGATGAAGAAGCTCTGGTAGGAGCCGGCGACCAGGCCGAACTCCAGCCGGCCGAAGCCGAAGGGAAACGGCACCGGCAGCGGATCGGGCGGAAAACTGACCGAAATGATCTCGCGTGTGATCACCAGCACGCCGAGCAGCGCAAGGACGGGCGCGAGCAGCGGAGCGCCCTTCTCCACCAATGGCCGCACGGCGACGCGCTCGGTAACCCAGCCGACAAGCAGCATGAAAGCGATGACAACAGCCATGCCGAGCGGGTAGGGAAATTCGTATTTGGTAAGAAATACGTACCCCCCGAAAGCGCTCACCATCGCCCACTCGCCCACCGCGAAGTTGATGATCCCGGTCGGGCGGATCATCAGGAGGTAGGCGAGCGCGATCAGGCCATAGATGCAGCCCGAGGCCGTCGCGCTGACGGCCAGCTCGAGAAAGTCCTGCAAGCGCGTGCCAGTATCGCCTTACTTCCTATTTCTGGCCGACGTAAAGCACCCGCCCCTGGCGATCGTTCTCGTAGACCCGCACCACCATGCCGTTCGGATCAAAGCCGGCGCGCTTGCCCTCGGGGAAGCTGTACCTCATCCCCTTCGCGCCCATCACTCCGGCGTAGTTGGTCTTCTGCATCGCCTCGCGGATCTTCTCCTTGTCGGTCGAGCCGGCGCGGCGGATGGCATCGACGATCAGGTGGATGCCGTCGTAGCCGTAGCCGTGCAGGTTCTGCGAATCCTTGCCGATGGCCTTCTTGTAGGCCGCGACGAAGGCCTTCACTTCGGGTTTGTCCGGGTCGTAGGCGTCGACGAAAGTGATGCCGTCGATCAGGCCCTTGGCCACCGTCTCGTAGATCGGCACCGAGAGGTTGTAGGACGAATGAATCGGAAACTTGAGCCCCAGTTCCTTGTAGGCGCGGAAGATCAGCACGTTCTCCGCCGTCAGCACGCCGGCGAGGAACATCGCCTCCGGATTGGCGGCGCGGATCTTCTGCAGCTGCGGCGTCGCGGTGGTGGCGCCGCGGGCCACGACCTCCTCGGCCACGATCTGGATGTTCGCCTTTTCCAGCGCGCCCCTGAAGGCCTTGGCGATGGCCGAGCCGAGGTCGGAGTTGTCTGTGATCAGCGCCACGCGCTTGAAGTTCTTCGACCTGGCGTGCGCCAACAGCGTCGCGCCCTGCGTCGAGCCGAGCGGGCCGGTCTGCCAGAAGTACGGGTTGTTGAGCTGCGTCGTCAGGTAGTCCGCCGAATTCATCGGCGTCATCTGCGGCGTCTTCGCCTCCATGGTCACCGTCTGCTGCTGTTGCGTGGCCGGGCTGAGCGAGACGCTGAGAATGAACACCGCGCCCTGGTCGACCAGCTTGCGCGCCAGCGCCGCCGAGATGTCCGGGCGCGACTGGTCGTCCTCGATCAGCAGCTCGATCTTGCGGCCCAGCACGCCGCCCTGGCGGTTGATCTCGTCGGCGCCGAAGATCACGCCCTCGGTGGCCGGCTCCGAATACGGCTTGGACACGCCGACGCGGTCCGTGATGACGCCGATCTTGATCGTGTCCTGCGCGAAAACGCTACCGACAAAAAACAACCACAGAAATCCCAGAATTCTCATCTCCCCCTCCTCAGTTCATCAGACGTTGTTTGTCCATCCATCCTACACAAAGCTCGACCGCCTGCTTCAGCAGCTCGGGCTGGCCCTGGTAATAGTGTGTGGCGCCCTTGATCACCCGCATGGTCTTGTCCTTGCTGGCCGCCGCAGCGTGGATGATGCCGGTGTGCGATTGGGGCACCGCGTCGTCGGCGGAATTCTCGATTGACAGCATCGGCACCGAGACATCGCGGGCGCAGCGCGGCCCGTCGGCATTGGAATCGTCCGGCGACCACTGCGACAGCCAGGCGCGCAACGTGGAGAAGCGCGCCAGGCCAATGGGGCCGGTGTTGGCCGTCTCCGGCGCGCCGACGAAAGTCCAGCGCGGCTTGCGGTCGTTGGGCTCGAGCGTGGGGTCCATGAAGC
>DASWEU010000125.1:0-1812 GCA_036394595.1 Burkholderiales bacterium
GAGGAAAGGTTTCGCCTGATCGCGGACAACGCCCGCGACCTGATCCAGCTGGTCGATACCAACGCGCGCCGGCTGTACAGCAGCCCGTCCTACAAGGCGCTGTATGGCTGCGAGGTCGAGGAGCTGCTCGGCACGAGCTCGCTCGCCTCGGTTTATGCCGAAGATCGCCCGCGCATCGAGCAGCAATTCAGCGAAATGGTGCGCACCGGCGTCGGCCGGCGCTTCGACGTGCGTGTCATCTCCCGCAGCGGCGAATTGCGCACGGTGCAGGCCGAGGCGACGCCGATCAAGGACGCTTCCGGCCGCGTCATCTCGGTGCTCGGCGTCGGGCGCGACGTCACCGAAGAGCGCGCCACGCGTGAGGCACTGCGCGAGAGCGAAGAGCTGCTGCGCGCGATCGTGGAGCACGCACCGGCGGGTGTCGCGATCGCCGATCTCGAGCACCGCCTGATCCGCGTCAATCCCACCTTCGCCAGGCTGGTGGGCTATACCGAAGCCGAGTTGCAAGGCATGCCGGTGGACCAGTTCACCCACGAGGAGGACCGGCCCAAGAACGACGCGCTGTATCGCGAGCTCTTCACCGGCAAGCCCGGGCCGCTGGCGCTCGAGAAGCGCTACCGCCGCAAGGACGGTACGATCCTCTGGGTTCGCGTGACGGTGGCGCTGGTCGGCGGGCCGCAGGGCGAGCCGCACTACACCGTTGCGCTGGTGGAGGACGTGAGCGATCGCAAGCGCGCGCAAGACCACCTCCGACTGGTCATCGACACCATTCCCGCGATGGCCTGGAGCGTCCTGCCCGACGGCACCATGGAGTTCATCAATCAGCGTTGGTTGGAATACGCGGGCCTGTCTTTCGAGGAGGCAGTTGCAGACGGGACGCGCACGATGCATCCGGCAGAGGTGGCTGGGATCATGCAAAAGTGGTCCGTGGCCATGGCTGCCGGGCAGCCGTTCGAAGGCGAAATGCGCCTGCGCCGCGCCGACGGGGAATATCGCTGGTTCCTGGTGCGCACCGTGCCGTTGCGCGATGCGCAGGGAAAAATCGTCAAGTGGTACGGCACCAGCATCGATATCGAGGACCGGAAGCGGATCGCCGATGCGCTGCGCGAAAGCGAGCAGCGGCTGCGCCACAGCGAGGACCAGCCGCGCGTGGTCATCGACACCATTCCGACGATGGCCTGGAGCCTGCTGCCCGACGGCGCCGTCGATTTCGTCAATCAGCGCTGGCTGGAATATACCGGCCTGTCCTTTCAGGACGCGCTGGCAGACGCGAAGTGCATCGTTCACGAGAAAGACCTGGCACAGGCCGTGGACGAATGGTCGGTGGCCAAGGCTGCGGGGCAGGCGCTCGAGCACGAAATGCGTCTGCGCCGCGCCGACGGGGAATATCGCTGGTTCCTGGTGCGCGTGGTGCCGTTCCGCAATGAGCACGGCAGCATCGTCAAGTGGTACGGAACCAGCACCGATATCGAAGACCGCAAACGCGCGGAAGAGGCCTCGCGGCAGTCCGCCGGGGAGTTGCAGGCGCTGTCGCGGCGGCTGGTCGAGCTGCAGGAGACGGAGCGCAGGGCGCTCGCCCGCGAAATGCATGACCGCCTCGGCGAGACGCTCACCGCGCTGAGCATCAACCTGGCGATGCTCAAGGAGGCCGTGCGGGGCGATGCGCGCGCGAGCACGCGGGTCGAGGACTCGGCGGCGCTGGTGAAAGCCACGGCGGTGGTCATCGAAAACATGGTTGCCGAGCTGCGCCCGCCGATGCTCGACGACCACGGGCTGCCCGCGGCGATCGAGTGGTACGCAAGACAGTTCACG
>DASWEU010000126.1:0-3357 GCA_036394595.1 Burkholderiales bacterium
CGCAACGGCGATTGGCAACGCCCGGTCGCGCCGCGAACCCAGGGCCGGTCGGTGCCTTATGTGGTCGTGAGCCAGCAGCTGGCGTCGAGCCCGGTGCATCGCGGCCACCGCATCACGGTTCCCTTGCGCGAGGCGCTGATCCTGCAGGCCACGCTCAACCATCCGGCTGCTGCACGATCACCTGGAGGAACTGAGCCAGCTCGAATTCCGCCATGCCGATGCCGAGCGGCTCAAGGGCGCGCTGATCGATATCGCGGCCCATGACTCGGCCCATGCCTCGGCGCTCGATGCCGAGGCGCTCAAGGCGGAGCTGGCCGCCCGCAATCTCACCGAGACAATGGCGCGGGTGGCCCTGTCGATCACCACCCCCTCGGTCTGGGGGGCCGGCCCTGGGGCTGCGCCCGACGATGTTTTAGTGACTTGGTCGCAGCTGGTCGCCTTGCATCGGCAGTGGCATTCACTAACTAAGGAGCTCAAGGACGCCGAACAGGCTTTGGGCCAGGACGCCAGCGAAGCCAATTATTTGCGGTTGCGCGACGTCAAAAGCCGCCTGGAGCGTGTGGAAGGAACCGAGGCCCTGATCGAGGGCTTTGGAGCCTCTTCCGGTCGGGGCGTTCGTAGCTTATGAGCGTGTCCGGTCGCCGGGCGCAGGGTCCCCAATAAGGGGCACCGGTTGGCGGGCATGGAAGAACCAAGGCCGGCGTGGAATAAAGGGTCAATTCCAGCGGTATTCTAGGGTTAATCGGAGCTTAAGCGGGTTCCGACCACACTGGGTGACCTGATTCGAGGGCGGCGCCTCGCCGGCGCGGCCCTTTTTGGCCGTGGCCACGCGCGAGATGGCCAAGAGGTCCAGGAGATTACGGAATGGCGAGCAAGGCAAAGGCAGCGCAGGCGAAAGAAAAAGAACCCGCCCCGGAGAAGGAAGAAGGCGCGCCTGAGTCGCCGCTGCCGCTTCTCGATCTCTCGGATGCCGGCGTCAAAAAGATGATCAAGGCCGCCAAGAAACGCGGCTACGTCACCATCGACCAGATCAATGAAGTGCTGCCTTCGGGCGAGGTGTCCTCCGACCAGATCGAGGATATCTACGCGATGCTCAACGAGATGGGCATCAACGTCGTCGAGACCGAGGAGGCCGACGGCGAAGAAGGCGAGAAGGCCGCCGACGAGGCCGATGACGACGAGGAGGATACCGGCACCGAAGTCGTCGAGGCGAAGGCGAAGTCGCTCGCCACCACCGAAAAGAAAGAGCCGTCCGAGCGCACCGACGATCCCGTGCGCATGTATCTGCGCGAGATGGGCTCGGTCGAGCTGCTCTCGCGCGAAGGCGAAATCGCCATCGCCAAGCGCATCGAGGCCGGCCGCGAAGCGATGATCGCGGGGCTTTGCGAAAGCCCGCTCACCTTCCAGGCCATCATCATCTGGCGCGATGAGTTGAACGAGGGGAAAGTCTTCCTCCGCGACATCATCGACCTTGAAGCGACTTACGCCGGCCCCGACGCCAAGCAGATGCAGGTGCCGGTGATCATCGGCCCCGATGGCAAACCCATTCCGCAAGCTGTCGGCACGCCCGTTCCCGGCGCGCCGCATCTCCAGGTCGTGCAGCCCGTCGCGCCGCCTGCTGCGCCGCCGTCCGCCACCCCGTTCAAGGCGACACCGGGCGCGCCTGGTGCCGATGGCGAAGAGCCGAAGGATCCGGCCGAGTCCGCGGCCGAGAGCGATTACGACGAAGACGACATGGAGAATTCCCTGTCGCTCGCCGCCATCGAGGCCGAGCTCAAGCCGAAGGTGGTCGAGACCTTCGACACCATCGCCGATAGTTTCAAGAAGCTGCGCCGGCTGCAGGAACAGGACATCGAAAACCGCTTGCGCAGCTCGTCGCTGCCGCTGTCGCCGGCACAGGAGCGCAAGTACCGGAAGCTGAAGGAAGAGATCATCTCCGAGGTGAAATCGCTGCGCCTCAACCAGCCGCGCATCGACAGCCTCGTCGAGCAGCTCTACGACATCAACAAGCGCCTCGTGTCCAGCGAAGGCCGGCTGATGCGGCTCGCCGAAAGCTATGGCGTCGCGCGCGAGGATTTCCTCAAGCAATACCTGGGCGGCGAGCTCGACCCGCGCTGGCTCAACCGCGTCTCCAAACTGTCCGCAAAGGGCTGGAAGAGCCTCGTCGCCAAGGAAAAGGATCGCATCAAGGAAATCCGCGGCATGGTGCACGATCTCGCGGCGCAGACCGGCGTCGAGATCGCCGAATTCCGCAAGATCGTCCACATGGTGCAAAAGGGCGAGCGCGAAGCGCGCCAGGCCAAGAAGGAAATGGTGGAGGCCAACCTGCGCCTCGTCATTTCCATCGCCAAGAAATACACCAACCGCGGCCTGCAATTCCTCGATTTGATCCAGGAAGGCAATATCGGCCTGATGAAGGCGGTCGATAAATTCGAATACCGCCGCGGCTACAAGTTCTCAACCTACGCGACCTGGTGGATCCGCCAGGCCATCACCCGCTCGATCGCCGACCAGGCGCGCACCATCCGCATTCCGGTGCACATGATCGAGACGATCAACAAGATCGTGCGCACCTCGCGCCAGATGCTCAACGAAATCGGCCGCGAGCCGACGCCGGAGGAGCTCGCCGAGAAACTGGGCATGCCGCTGGAGAAGGTGCGCAAGGTCCTCAAGATCGCCAAGGAGCCGCTCTCGCTCGAGACGCCCATCGGCGACGAGGAGGATTCCCATCTCGGCGATTTCATCGAGGACAAGAACGCGATCCTGCCGATCGACGCGGCGATCCAGTCGAACCTGCGCGAGACCACGACGCGCGTGCTCGCCTCGCTCACGCCGCGCGAGGAGCGCGTGCTGCGCATGCGCTTCGGCATCGGCATGAACACCGACCACACGCTGGAAGAAGTCGGCCAGCAGTTCTCGGTCACCCGCGAACGTATTCGTCAGATCGAGGCGAAGGCGCTGCGGAAGCTGAAGCATCCGTCGCGGTCCAGAAAACTCAGAAGCTTCCTGGACAACTAGACCCCCGGTTTGGTCCGGCGGCGAAGCATCTAGCCGCCGCAAATGACTTGGGTGTTCCTAGATAGCGAAAACTTATCAAGCTCATTTCCGCTAGGACGCGAACTCAAGCAGGTTTTTTGGCGGAATCTGGCTGGTCGGAATGCAGCGTTGTTAGGTTTAGGGCCCTTCGAGACTGGATTGAGTAAAAGCGAACATCGTCGCCTTTTCGACGCTCCATAACCTTTAGCTCGCCGCCGTCATCGGTCAGAGCCATCATTACTTCTGGGCTTTCGTCTGATGATGTCGCCAGAAGCGACGAAGGTTTCATGCCCTCGCTCAAAGGGACCCGGGAAACCGCCC
>DASWEU010000127.1:0-2482 GCA_036394595.1 Burkholderiales bacterium
GCGCTGTGGCAGAGCGCGGCAGCCGAGCGCCGCGGTGCTCGCAGTCACCCTCGGCGCACCGCTGCCGATCACCAGCGAGCGCCTGCAAAGCGGTCGAACGCGCGGGCCCGCAAGGCGAGCTGATCAGGCATTGAAATGGCAAAGACAAGGCGCGTCGGACAGGGAACCGAGCGTGATGACGACCATGACGTCGAATGCAACCGTCTCGAGAAAGCGCTGGAAATCGGGCTCGAAAAAACCTTTCCCCGCGTCCGATGCAGTTGCTGTCATTGAGGGTGCCGATCATCACCCGACGGGTAGTCGCGATTTGGAGCATCTTTGAATTCGGCCTGGCCGCTTTGGGCGAGTGGAACGCCGAAGCCGACATTGGCATCGACCCTGTTGAGCGGCAGCTCTCGACCCGAAAGCGGCCCTCTATAAGCGCGCCAGTGGATGGTTGGGTCGGCTGGGAAGCCGACATTCGCACCGGACTTCTGTTAATGCTAATCACCAGCTCACCTCAGCTCGTCCAGCAGCGCCTTCGCCTCTTTCAGATCGGGCGTGTCGAACCCCTCGGTGAACCAGCCGTAGACGGGGGCGAGTAGGTGGCTGGCTTCGGCGTGGCGACCCTGGTCGCGGCGAAGCCGGGCGAGGCTCACGGCAGCGCGCAATTCCCAGAGCTTGGCCCCCTGCTCCTCGGCGATCCTCAGGGCTTTGCTATAGAGTTCCACAGCGGCCTCGGAGTTCCCTTGCCGCAGCAGCAGCCGGCCTTTCTGCCTGTTCAGCTCCGCTTCCACCCATCGCTCCCCTGTCTGTTCCGCGATCTGCATGGCGTCGTCCAGCAGGGTCACGGCCTCTTCAACCTGCCCCGCGATCTCGCATGCCCTGGCCAGGAGGGAGATATAAAAAGTCAGCCGCGCCTTCGCCCCGGTAGCGCCATAATCCGTCGAACCGCTGCGCAGCAGCGATATTCCCTCGGTCACATCGCCTTTCTCGACCTTGGCCCAGCCGCGGTAGACCGTTCCCTGGGCACGCCAATGGGGGTAGCCCTGCTCGGTCGTCACCGCAACCAACTCGTCTGCCCACTTCTCCAGGGCCGCATTTCCCCCGGCGAACGAAAGCAGATTCGTGCCGAATGCCAAGCTCGAGACCAAAGTGGGCGGATGAGCCAGCCTCCGAGCCTCGGCGATTGCTGCACTGCTCTGTGCCAATGCCTGGTCGGGAAAGCCGAGACAGAACAGGACAAGTCCCAACGCCGCCTGCGATGTTACTTGGGGATGGATTCCGGTTTGCTGAACGAGCGAGCGGTGGGCGATTGGATCATAAAGCGCAAACACCTCCTCCAGATGCGATCGGGATAAGGCAAACTGGCCGGCAAGCTCTAGGTTTGCACCCGCGGATCGGTGACCGAGAACGAGACCGGCGGAATCGTTGCGCTGACGGCTCAGACGCAGCAGATCCTCGTCCAAGCGCTGCGCCAGATCGAGTTCGCCGCGGGACGCGTGATGTAGAGACTGCCCATGGGGAACCTGAAGGAACTCCGAGGGAGAACCCAATTGCTCCCACAGCTCTCGTGCGCGGGCAAAGGCATCGCCCGCTTCCGGCGCGGCCAGGCCTTTGATGGCTTGCAGCACCGCGCCCAGGGCACTGCGAAATTCGAGCTCCTGTCGCTGACGTTCGAGGTTGACCGGCAGCAGCGCCAGCTGGTCCAGGCCCTTTTGCAATTGCGCGGCCGCTTCTGCCGTCGCCGAGCGGGCGGCGGATCTCCGACCGGCCTCGCGCCAGCAGGCGACGGATTTTTCAACCAGCCCGGCCTCGGCGTAATGCTGGGCAAAGAGCTCGGGCTGGCTGTCGATCAGCTCGGGGGATTGGGTTTCGAGCGCTTCGGCGATCTGCGCGTGCAATTGCTGCCGGGCACTGCGCAGCAGGCTGCCGTGCGCCGCGTCCTGCACCAGCGCGTGCTTGAAGCTGTAGACCGCGTCCGGCGGCGTGCCGCGCTGGAACACCAGCTCGGAGGCGACAAGGCTGGCGAGAGCGGCTTGCAGCTCGTCCTCGGGAAGACGGGAGACGTCACGCAGCAGCGCGTAGAAAAACTCGCGGCCGATCGCCGCACCGGTCTGCGCCACATGCCGCACCGACGCCAGGCGGTCGAGCCGCGCCATCAGCGAGTCGTGCAAACTCGTCGGGATCGCGAATGGCGGCAGCGGGCCGTTGAGCACATAGCGGTCCCTTTCCTCGCGCAGCAGGCCGCTCTCCAAGACACTCTTGGTCAGCTCCTCGACGAACAGCGGCACGCCATCGGCGTGATCGACGATCTGGGCGACGACTTCATCGGGGAGCGCCTTGCCGCCGGCGATCTGCTCGACCAAAATGATCCGGCCACGTCGGTCCAGGCGGTTGAGCGCCACCATGCTGACCTGCGGCTGGCCGGTCCAGGGCATCTGGAACTCGGGGCGGAACGTCACGATCAGCAGCACCGGCAGGCTGCGGACCCGCTCGACGG
>DASWEU010000128.1:0-2661 GCA_036394595.1 Burkholderiales bacterium
CGCGGCCGGCCGTGCGGCGTGATCCTCGCCGGTGGCGAGGCCGCGCAGCAACAGCTGCAGATGGGCATCGGCGAGCGCCTTCGCATCGAGCGGCTCGCTGTCGTGGCGCGCGAAGGAATGGCGCCACAGCATCGCCAGCACCATCGGCGCGATGACGCAATATGTGCCGCTCTCGACATCGACGGCGCGGAACTCGCCGCGCGTGATGCCCGTGCGGATCACGCCGCGGATGAGCGCCCGGCCGCGGTCGACGACTTCGTCGACATAGAAGCGGGCGAGGTCGGGAAAATTGCCGGCCTCGGCCAGCACCAGCTTGGGGATGGCGCTGGCGGGCGTCGGGATCACCTGCGCCCAATGGTGGATGAGCCGCTCCAGCAGCACCGGCGCGGGCTCGTCGGATTCGGCGACGAGCGCCTCGCCGCGGGCAATGTTGGCGACGATGGCCTGGCGCACCACCGCCTTGAACAGCTCCTCCTTGTTCGGGAAGTAGAGGTAGAGCGTGCCCTTGGTGATGCCGGCGCGCTTCGCCACCGCGTCGAGCCGCGTCGCCGCGAAGCCGTGCTCGGCAAAGCAGGCGAGCGCCGCATCGAGAATCTCCCCCGGCCGCGCCTCCTTGCGGCGGCGCCAGCGGGTCGAAAGGACAGCGCGGGACTTCGGCATTAAAATAACTTACCAGTCGGTTATTAATATGGCAAGCAGCGTGTGGGCCGGCACTGCCTGAGGGCAAATCCCCAGCCGGCAGCAAAGATCACTCCGCGGACATCTGGTAGAGCTTGTTTACCGTGTTCCAATTGCGCGTCGTCGCACGGACCCCAAGCACTTTCTCAAGGGCGTTGTTGGACAGGTTGGTCCGGCCGTAGCCGTTGGGGCAGTGGAGGTAGATCTCCTCGCCGACAAGCTTCGATCGGTCGGCGCCGCCGTTCAGGGAGTCGAACATCTTCAGCGCGGTCTTCGGCGGCGCTTGCTGCAGGAAGGTGACATGCAGCTTGGCCAGGTCGATGCCCTTCTCCTTGAGAAAGGGATTGCCGGCGACGATCTGCCCCATCGCCGCAGCGGTTCTCACGACGACCGAGACGACGAGGCGGGATTCGCCGGCGAGTTTCCGTTCGAGCGCTGTCGCCCAGTGCGCCGCGGACCCCGGCGCCGCGAAGACGAGGTTGCCGCTCTGCACGTAGGTTCGCGCATTCTCGACGCCGAGCTCGGCGCACACGGCGCGCAGCCGTTCCATGCTGAGCGTATTGCCGCCGACATTCACGCTGCGCAGCAAAGCGATGAAGATGGGCATGCCCGTCCCCGTGCGAAGGCGCGTGCCGCGCGTCACTCCGCCGCCGGTTGCGCCGCGGCGGCGGGACGGGCGCGGCGGGCGGCAATGCCGACGCGCCAGCGGCGGTCGCTGAGGCTCACCAACCCGCCCAGCGCCATGAGCACGGCGCCGAGCCAGATCCATGGCACCAGCGGCTTCCAATAGGCGCGCACCGTCCAGCCGCCGTTGCCGTCGCTGTCGCCCAGCGCGACATAGAGATCGGCGAGCAGGTTGGTGTGGATCGCCGTCATGCTGGTCGGCATCTGCTGCACCGGGAAGAAGCGCTTCTCCGGATGCATCACCGCGATGGTCTCGCCATCTCGCGTCACGGTGATGGTGGCGCGGTCGGCGCTGAAGTTCGGCCCCTCCGCCTTGGCGACGCCGTCGAGATGCAGCACGTAGGACGCGATCGGCAGCGCCTCGCCGGGATGCAGCACCTCGATGCGCTCGCTCTCGAAGGCCGAGGCGGCGATGCCCGCGACCGCCACGGCGACGCCGAGATGCGCCAGCGTCATGCCATGCGTGGCGCGCGGCAGGCCCAGTGCGCGCCGCCAGCTCTCCGCCAGCGGCGCGCGGAACAGCTTCACCCGCTCCGCCCATTCGCTGAGCGCGCCGACGCACACCCAGACGGCGAGCGCGAGGCCGAGCACGGCGAGCACCGGCCCACCGCGCGTCAGATAGAGCCCAATCGCGGCAACGGCGATCACCGCGGCGAAGGCGAGCCACAGGCGCTGCAGCGCGCCGAGCAGGTCGCCGCGCTTCCACGCGAGCAGCGGACCGGCAGCGACGGCGATCAGCGCCGGCACCATCAGCGGCACGAAGGTGCGGTTGAAGAAGGGGAATCCGACCGAGAGCTTGGGGCCGCCGACGGCGTCGAGGAACAGCGGGTAGAGCGTGCCGAGGAAGACGGTGGCGGCGGCGGTGGTCAGCAGCAGGTTGTTGAGCACCAACGCACCCTCGCGCGAGACCGGCGCGAAGAGCCCGCCGCTATTGAGTGCCGGCGCACGCACGGCATAGAGCGTGAGCGAGCCGCCGATGGCGACCAGCAGCAGCAACAAAATGAACGTGCCGCGCGCGGGATCGACGGCGAAGGCGTGCACCGAGGTGAGCACGCCCGAGCGCACCAGGAATGTGCCGACCAGCGACAGCGAGAAGGTGACGATGGCGAGCAGGATGGTCCAGCTCTTGAGCGCGTCGCGCTTCTCGACGACGATCGCGGAGTGCAAAAGCGCCGTGCCGACCAGCCAAGGCATGAAGGACGCGTTCTCCACCGGGTCCCAGAACCACCAGCCGCCCCAGCCCAGCGTGTAATAGGCCCACCAGCTGCCCATGGCGATGCCGATGGTGAGCGCGCACCA
>DASWEU010000129.1:0-19537 GCA_036394595.1 Burkholderiales bacterium
CAAGGCCGGCAACCCCGATATCCAGCCAGGAGTCACGATTCCCATCGGAGCGGGCACCGAGGCGATCGCCGGCGAAGGCATGATCGTCACCGCGGGCGGCGTCGACACGCACATCCACTGGATCTGCCCGCAGCAGATCGACGAGGCGCTGATGTCGGGCATCACCACCATGATCGGCGGCGGCACCGGGCCGGCGACCGGCACCTTCGCCACCACCTGCACGCCGGGGCCGTGGCACATTCACCGTATGCTCGAGGCGGCCGACGCCTTCCCGATGAACCTCGGCTTTCTTGGCAAGGGGAATGTTTCCCTTCCACAACCGTTAAAAGAACAAATTGCCGCGGGCGCCATGGGCCTCAAATTGCATGAGGACTGGGGCACCACGCCGGCGGCCATCGACAACTGCCTCGCGGTGGCCGAGAAGATGGACGTGCAGGTCGCCATCCACACCGACACGCTGAACGAGTCTGGCTTCGTCGAGACCTCGGTCGGGGCGATGAAGGGGCGCGCCATCGCCACTTTCCACACCGAGGGCGCGGGCGGCGGCCATGCGCCCGACATCATCCGCGTGTGCGGCGAGCCGAACGTGCTGCCGTCCTCCACCAACCCGACCATGCCCTACACGGTCAATACCATCGCCGAGCACCTCGACATGCTGATGGTGTGCCACCACCTCGATCCGGCGATCGCCGAGGACGTGGCCTTTGCCGAGTCGCGCATCCGCAAGGAAACCATCGCCGCCGAGGACATCCTGCACGACCTCGGCGCCTTCTCGATGATGTCGTCCGATTCCCAAGCCATGGGGCGGGTCGGCGAGGTGATCATTCGCACCTGGCAGACCGCCCACAAAATGAAGGTTCAAAGGGGTTCGTTGAAAAAAGATCCTGCCACGAATGACAACGGCAGAGTCAAAAGGTACGTCGCCAAATACTCGATCAATCCGGCCATCGCCCACGGCATCTCGCACGAGGTCGGCTCGATCGAGGCAGGCAAGCTCGCCGACCTGGTGCTGTGGAAGCCGGCGTTTTTCGGCGTCAAACCTTCGCTCATCCTGAAAGGGGGAGTCATAGCGGCCGCGGCGATGGGCGACCCGAACGCCTCGATTCCGACGCCGCAACCAGTTCAATACCGTCCGATGTTCGGCGCCTTCGGCAAGGCGTTGAAGTCCTCGGTGACGTTCGTGTCGAAGGCCGCGCTGAAGAATCCAGCGGTAAAGAGACTGGGCCTGCAAAAACCCCTGGTGGCGGTGAACAACACCCGCAAGATCGGCAAGAAAGACATGGTGCACAACGCTTGGCTGCCGAAGATCCAGGTCGACGCCGAGACCTACGAGGTGCGTGCCGACGGCGAGCTGCTGGTGTGCGAGCCCGCGAAGATCCTGCCGATGGCGCAGCGCTACTTCCTGTTCTGATGCTCGAGATCAAAGCCAAGCTGAAGGTCCGCCGGGATGCTTATCGGGTTTCCATTTCCGGTCATCTGGAATTGCCATTTGAATCGAGACAAAAGAGCAGATTGCGGACCAGGCTTCGCTCGGGCGAGGAAGTGGCGCTGCTGCTGCCGCGCGGCGAAATCCTGCGCGGCGGGGATCTGGTGACCGCCTCCGACGGACGCATCATTGAAATTGTTTCTCAATTGGAAAAGCTCCTGCATGTGGAATTCAAGGATCTCGCCAAGGCTGCCTACCACCTGGGAAACCGGCATGTCCCGGTCCAGGTCGGGCACGACTTCCTGCGCATCGCCGAGGATCACGTGCTGGAAGAGATGTTGCGCAAGCTCGGCGCGAGTGTTTCGCGCGTCGAAGCGCCTTTCGAGCCCGAGGCTGGCGCCTACGACGGCGGGCACCATACCCACGACGAGATGGGACATGGCGGAAAGATCCACGATCATTTCCATGATCACGATCATGGCCACGACCACGACCACCATCACTGAATGAGTCTCGCGCGTCTCCTGCAGCTGGCGAGCCCGACGTTGCCGGTCGGGGCCTACAGCTATTCGCAGGGCCTGGAGGCGGCGATCGAAGCGGGGCAGGTGACCGACGAGGCGAGCGCCCAGGCCTGGATCGCCGATGTGCTGGAATTCGCCGTGCTGCGCATGGAAGCGCCGGTGCTGTGGCGGATGCTGCACGGCGAGGACCTGAACGAGTTATTCCTCGCCAGCCGCGAGACCGCCGAGCTCAGGGCGGAGACCGTCCAGATGGGCCATTCGCTCGCCCGGCTGATCCAGGATCTGGATTTTGGAGTTGTGCCGCTCGAGGAGCCCTCCTATCCGGCCGCCTATGCCTTTATTGCAAGAAAGTTCGAGTTGAAACCCGAAGAAGCAATCCAGGCCTACCTCTGGTCCTGGCTGGAGAACCAGGTGATGGCGGCGATCAAGGCCGTTCCGCTCGGACAGACCGCGGGGCAGCGGATGCTGCTTGCCCTTGGACTTTTGATCGAGAATTTTTCAATGAATGAAAAGATGCGTAACTTTGCCCCTGGCCTCGCGTTTTTCTCGACGCGCCACGAAACGCAGTACTCGAGGCTGTTCCGCTCATGACGCTGCGCGTCGGCATCGGCGGGCCGGTGGGCTCGGGCAAGACCGCGCTGACCCTCGCACTGTGTCGCGCGCTGCGCGACCGCTACCAGATCGCCGTGGTCACCAACGACATCTACACCGAGGAAGACGCCCAGTTCCTCGTGCGCAACCATGCCCTCGCGGCGGAGCGCATCATCGGGGTCGAGACCGGCGGCTGCCCGCATACCGCCATTCGCGAGGACGCCTCGATCAACCTCGAGGCGGTAGCGCGCCTGGTGCGCCGTTTTCCCGACCTCGACGCCATCTTCATCGAGTCGGGCGGCGACAACCTCGCCGCCACCTTCAGCCCGGAGCTCTCCGACCTCACGCTCTACGTAATCGACGTCGCCGCCGGCGACAAGATCCCGCGCAAAGGCGGCCCGGGCATCACCAAGTCCGACCTGCTGGTCATCAACAAGATCGACCTTGCGCCGATGGTCGGCGCATCGCTCGAGGTGATGGAGCGCGACAGCAGGCGCATGCGCGGCGCGCGCCCGTTCGTCTTCACCAACCTGAAGACCAACCACGGACTGGATCAGGTGATCCGGTTCATCGAAACCGAGGGGATGCTCTGTACCGCGCCGCAGTAGCGGCGCCTCCTAGGGGTTGAATTCGCGCAGCAGCCGGCCGGGCAGTTCTTCCGCGCGGCGGCCGTTGATCCAGACGCCGTGCACGCCCTCCGGGTCGCAGGTGAGGCGCGGTTGCCCGCCGGGCAGGTCAAATACCCGGCGCTTCGAGCCGCGGCCCACGGTTGCCGGGTCGAATAACAGCAGGTCGGCCCAATAGCCGGGCTTGAGCGCGCCGCGGCCGCGAATGCCGAAGATGCGCGCGGGGTGCGAGGTCAGCTTTTCCGCCGCCTGCTCCAGTTTCAGGACGCCCAGGTCCCGGACCCAATGACCGAGCAGATGCAGGCCGTATCCCGCGTCATTGAAGAAGGTGAGGTGCGCCCCGGCGTCCGACAGCGACACCATTGCGTTTGGGTGCGTGAGCATGCGCCCGACCGCCGCCTCGTCCGAGTTGAGGAGCATGGCATTGAACGCCGTGTCGAGGTTCTCCTCGAGTGCGAGATCGAGCATCACGTCGAGCGGGTCCTTGCCGGAAGATGCGGCGAGGTCGGCGATGGTGCGCTGGTTCTCCACCACCTGCACTTTGTCCCATTCGCCGTTGAACAGGCGGAAATGCCCCGGGCGGGAGATTTCGGAGCGCACCGCATCTCTGAACAATGGATCTTTAAGCTTCTCGCGGTAAGGAATTCCTTTCAACGGCAAGGCGGCCTGCCAAGATTGCAATCCTTCGAGCACGTAGGGCGAGTGCAGCGTGAAGTCCATGGACAGCGGGCAGCACGACACCGCGCCGACGAGCTTGCGGCCTCTTAGATTCGCTTTTTCAATTTGAAGCAAATCATCAAAAACAGCCTGTGGATTCGTGCTGTTATGCAGGAGAGCGGCAATCACCACCGGGCGCCCGGTGCCGGCCGCCAGCTCCTCGAGAAAGGAAATCGGCGTGTGGCCGCCCTTGGTGAGCATGAAAACGCCGCGCCCGGCCTCGCCGAGGCAGCCAGCGAGGGCGCGCAGCTCCTTCTCGTCGGCAAGGCGCGAGGGCATCGGCAGCCCGCCGTCGCCGTTGTGCGCGGGCGAAGTGCTGGTCGAGAATCCGATCGCGCCCGCGCGCATCGCCTCGAGGACGATTTTTCTCATGGCATGGATTTCTTCGTCCGTCGCGACGCGATGCATCGCGGCCTCGCCCATCACGTAGGTGCGTATCGACGAATGCCCGGCGAAGGCGGCGACGTTGAGCGCCGCGCCGCGCCGCTCGAGCATGTCGAGGTACTGCGGCAGCGACTCGAAGTCCCAGCGGATGCCGGCGCGCAGCGCTTCGAGCGACATGCCCTCGACCTGGGTGAGGTTGCGCATCACCCGCTCGCGGTCGGCCGGGCGGCAGGGCGCGATGGTGAAGCCGCAGTTGCCGATGATGGCGGTGGTCACCCCGAGCGCCGGCGAGGGCGATAGCGCGGGGTCCCAAGTGATCTGCGCGTCGTAGTGCGTGTGGTTGTCGATGATGCCCGGCATCAGCGCGAGGCCGTCGGCTTCGACAGTTTGCTTGGCTTTTTCCTTAATTTTCCCCAGTTCTGAAATCTTTCCGTCAGTAACGGCAAGATCTCCAGTGCGTGGGGCGGACCCCAGGCCGTCCAGCAGCAGGGCATTTCGAATGACCAGGTCGTGCATCTGCCTATACTACCGGGGCAATGGATCTGTTTGACCTCAAGGGCAGGACGGCAGTCGTCACCGGCGGCGCCAAGGGCATCGGCGCCGCCACGGTGAAGCTGCTCGGGCAGGCCGGCGCGCGCGTGGTGTCGCTGGACATCGAGACGGGTTGCGATGTCACCGATGAAGAGCAGGTCAAGAAAGCGTTCGCCAGGCTGGGAGAGATCGATATCCTGGTGAACAACGCCGGCCGCGCGGCGCGTAAACCCGCGGTGGATCTGGGCAAGGAGGAATGGGAGAAGGTCCTGGAGTTGAATCTCACCGCGACCTTTCTCTGCTCACGCAATGTCCATCCCTATCTCAAAAAGCGGGGCGGCGGCGCCATCGTGAACCTCGCCTCGATCATGGGCTTTTCCGGCGGCATCTTCCCCAACGCGTCCTACCAGGCGTCGAAGGGCGGGGTGGTGAACCTGACCCGCGCGCTGGCACTGGAATGGGCCGCCGACGGGATCCGTGTCAATGCCGTCGCGCCCACCTTCGTGCGTACCGACCTGACGGTGCCGATTTTCTCCAATCCGGAGCTGCTGAAGTCGGTGATGTCCTGCACGCCGCTCGGGCGATTGCCGGAACCGGAGGAGATCGCCGCCGCCATCCTCTATCTCTGCAGCCCGGCGGCGCGTAGCGTCACCGGCATCACGCTGCCGGTGGATTCCGGCTACCTGGCCCGATGAGGATCTGTTTTTTATTGGTGATGATGTTGGTCATTGCTCCAACGGCGTGGCCGAAGGGTAAGGGCAGGGCTGCGGCGATACTTGTTGCGGGGGCGGCCGTCGCCGCTGGCGCCTCAGCCGGTCACGGCGGGGCGTTGCGCACCATGCAGGATCCGCGCATCGCGCCGCCGCTCGATCCCGAACGCAGGATCAGCGAGCAGGATTGCAGCAAGCCGGTCGACTGGTCGGCCGGCAACCTGCGCTGCAGGTAGCGCTGGAGTACAATTTTTTCGTGAAACATTCGACCGCCCTGATTGCCGTATTCGCGATGGCGTTCAACGCCCTGTGGCCGCTGATCGCGCAGGCGCAGCCGAAGGACCCGCTGCTGGTCGCGGTGGTCTGCTCGAGCGAGGGTGGAACCCACGCCGTCGACCTCACCGGCAAGCCGGCCGGTGGCGCGGCGGGCAGCCATGACCACTGCACGCTTTGCGTTGCCGCTGGCGACCGCGCCGCGGGCCTGCCGGTCGATCAGGCAATTGCGATTCATCGCGTTGCCGGTGAATCGTCAGCGCCCTTCATTCTTTCCACCACGCAGTTCCAGTCCACTGCTTCATTGCCCGCGCCGCCGCGCGGACCGCCCGCCGACCCTCTGCAGTAGTCGCGTCCGTCGTTCATTTGCTTTTTCAGAGGAGCGGTACATGCATCGCCATTGCTACGCTGTTCTTTTTCTTCTGGCGCTTTCTGCGCCGGTCGCCGCGCAGGTACGCGTAACCGAGCCTTGGGTGCGCGCCACCGTGGCGCACCAGACCGCCAGCGGCGCCTTTATGCGGATCACGTCGCCGCGAGATGCGCGCCTCGTTGCGGTGCGCTCACCGGAGGCAGGCGTAGCCGAAATCCACGGGATGTCGATGGACAATGGCGTCATGCGCATGCGCCCGGCCCCCGGGATCGATTTGCCGGCGGGTCGAACGGTCGAGCTCAAGCCCGGTGGCTATCACGTGATGCTGATGGGGCTGAAGAGGCAGTTAAGGGTAGGCGACAGCGTTTCTCTTCTGCTCACCGTTGAAGGCAAGGACGGGAAACGGGAGTCGCTCAGCATCCAGGCCGGGGTGCGCCCTCTCAATTCCGTAGAGCCCACCCACCCGGGGCATTGACATGAGAAAACTTCTCATCGTCCTGGTACTCGTCGCGCCGGGAGCAGCGTCGGCCTCCTGCGGCTCGGCGTTCTGCACGGTCAATACCAACTGGGACGTGCAGGGCGCGTGGACCGAGCCCGGCACGCGGCTCGACCTGCGCTACGAATACGTAAGGCAGGACCAGCTGATGGCCGGGAAAAACCGCGTCCAGACCGGCCAGTTTGCGCGCGACCACGACGAGCTGGTGACCAACAATCAGAATTTTCTGGCCGCCCTCGACTACACGATCAACCAGGACTGGGCCGTGAACCTGCTGCTGCCGGTGGTCAAGCGGGAGCACCGCCACATCGAGACCGCGACGACGCAGCTCGAGAGCTGGAATTTCACCGAGCTAGGCGACGTCCGGGTGATGGCGCGCCGGCGACTCGCCACGCTGGAGGACGCACGCCCCTCGGTGGGCACGCTGGGCCTGAACGTCGGCCTCAAGCTGCCGACCGGGCGTACCGACGTCCTGAACGGCTCGGGCGAGCGCGCCGAGCGCAGCCTGCAGCCCGGAACGGGAACGACGGACCTTCTCGCGGGCCTGTTCTACTCGCGCCTGCTGCCGATGAGCAACCTGTCCTGGTTCGTACAGGGGCAACTGCAGATGCCGGTGCTGGCGGGCAGCGACTTCCGGCCCGGAAACCGCTATTCGCTCGATGCCGGGACACGCTACGGCATGGGCGATGCGCTCGGGCTGCTGCTGCAGGTCAACGCCCTAGTCAAGGGCCGCGACGGCGGCGGCATGGGCGAGCGCGAGGACAGCGGCGGCTCGTACCTCTTCGTCAGCCCGGGATTCAGCTATGCGCTGTCGCGCAGCGTCCAGGCCTACGGCTTCCTGCAGCTGCCCGTCTACCAGTACGTCAACGGCGTGCAGCTCACCGCGTCGTACGCCGTGTCGCTTGGTATCGGTAGCCGATTCTGATGCACGATATGGGGTAATCCATGCTTGATGAACGATTGCGAAGGGCGCTGAAAAGTCGCAAAGGCGTCACCGAGAAGAAGATGTTCGGCGGCGTGTGCTTCCTCCTGCTCGGGAACATGCTCTGCGCCGCGAGCAAGGACCACTTCATGTTCCGCGTCGGCAAAGAACAGGACGCCAAAGCCCTCAAGCGGCCCGGCGCGAGTCCCATGGGATTCAAGGGCCGGAGATTTCCAGGATTTGTCTGGGTGGACCCGAATTCCTGCGACAGTCGCGCGGTCAAGCGCTGGATCGCGCTGGCGGATAACTACGTCGGCACGCTGCCGCCGAAGTCGAAGCGAGTCAGTATCCGGCGGAAAAATCCACGAGGTTGAGCGGCGTTTCGCCACGCCGCACGCGCTCGATGTTCTCGACAACTTTCGCGATTGCAGTGCGCGGCTCGGTGAGCGCTGCTGCATGCGGCGTGATAGTGATTCCCGGATGGCGCCAGAACAGGTGCGCCGCGGGCAGGGGCTCGGTGTCGAAGACATCGAGATAGGCTTGCCGCAAATGTCCCGAATCGAGCGCGGCGATCAGGTCTTTCTCGACCAGATGTCCACCGCGCGCGAGGTTGATGACGCAGCCCTTGGGCTTCATAGCGGCAAACGTCTTGGCGTTCAGGATGCCTTTGGTCTGCGCGGTCAGGGGAAGCAGGCAGACCAATGCATCTACGGAAGGAAGCATTTCCTGCAGGTTTGTGTAGCTACGTACATTTTTCAAAACCTTTGACCTTCTGCTGAAACCGGCGACGCTGAATCCCAAATCCAGTAGCCGTCTCGCTGCGTCGCTGCCCAGCTCGCCCAGTCCCAAAATGCCGACGGTGCGATCCGAAGCGAGGAACTGGCGCACGCGCCGCCAGCGCGGTTCGGCCTGCAGGCTGCGGTAGTAGTAGTGGTGGCGGTGCCAGTCGAGCACGTGCGCGATCACCGTTTCGGTCATCGCCGCCACCATGCCCGGATCGATCAGACGGGCGAGGGGCACGCCTTTCGGATAGCCCGGATCGGCGAGCAGCTTCTCCACCCCCATCCAGAGCGACTGGATGAGCCTGACCCCCTGGAGCCGGGAGAGAGTTCCCGCGGGCGGCGACGCGATCACGGCCACATCAATCTTGTTCCGGAAATCCGTAAAGATCCGGTCGTGCGGCAGCGCTTTCTGCAGCAGCGGCAGCCAGAAATCGGCCTGCTTCGTTTCGCTGGAAAACAGAATATCCATGGGGGCGGGGATGGTAGCATCCGCGAGGAAGAGGAGGAGCGATGAAACGTCTCGCGCTATTCGTTTTTCTGCTGGCGTTCATCGCGGGCGCCGCGGCGCAGGACTGGCCGAAGCAGAAGGCGGTGCATATCGTGGTCGGCTTCGCGCCCGGCAGTACCACCGACCTCGTGGCGCGCCTTGCCGCGCCCAGGCTCTCCGAGGCGATCGGCCAGACGGTGCTGGTGGAGAACAAGCCCGGCGCGAGCGGCAATGTCGCCGCGCAGCAGGTGAAGCGCGCCGCGCCCGACGGCTACACGCTGTTCCTCACCAGCGTGGCCTACGCGGTGAACCCGAGCCTCTACGCCAACGCCGGCTACGACCCGTTCACCGATTTCGTGCCGGTGATCCTCGCGCCGAGCACGCCCAATCTCATTGCCGTCAATCCTGCAGTACCGGCGACCAATCTGCAGGAACTCATCGCGCTGGCGCGCAAGGAAAGGCTCTCGTACGCGTCTTCGGGCACCGGCACGACCACGCATCTGTCGGTGGAGCGCATCAAGCTCGCCGCCAACATCGACATTACCCACGTGCCCTACCAGCCGGCGCAGGCGGCCGGCGCCGCGGTGGCCGGCCACACGCAGATGTCGAGCACCTCGATGCCGCCCGCGGTGGGCCACGTGCGCGCCGGGCGCCTGCGCGCCATCGCCGTCACCAGCGCGCAGCGCTCGCCGGCGCTGCCCGACGTGCCGACGGTCAACGAGCAGGGCTTCAGCGGCTTCGACGACCTGACCTGGACGGCGGTGTTCGCCCCTGCCGGCACGCCGCAGGACATCGTCAACCGCATCAACTCCGAGTTCAGCCGCGCGTTCGCCGCGACCGACGTGCAGGAGCGCCTGAAGCAGCTCGGCCTCGACTGGCAGGCGAACACCTCCGGACAATTCGCCGCCTTCCTGCGCGACGAAGTGCAGAAGTGGTCCAAGGCGGTGCGCGATTCCGGGGCGAAGGCCGACTGACGTGAAGCCGCCGTATCACGCCGACCATGTAGGCAGCCTCTTGCGTCCGAAAGAGCTGGCGGATGCTAGGAAATCAAAGTCAAAAGAATTGCCATCAATACAGCAAAAGGCCATCCGCGAAGTCGTCGCCAGGCAGGAAGCCATCGGCCTGGAGAGCGTCACCGACGGCGAGTTCAGTCGCGACTGGTGGCACCTCGACTTCATGGCGCAGCTCGACGGCGTGACGCTGCGCAAGAACCCGGGGCCGGTCTTTGTCGGCGTCGAGGAACAGCCGCCGATCCCGCAAATCACCGGCAAGTTGCGTTACAGCAGGCCGATCATGATCGACGAATTTTCTTTCCTGAAAAAAACGACCAGGAAGACGGCGAAATTCACCATCCCGTCCCCCTCGATGCTTCACCTGCGCGCCGGGCGCGCCGGCGTCTCCAAGAACGCCTACCCGGACATGGCGGAATTCTGGGCTGACGCCGCCAAGGCCTACCAGGCGGCGATCGCGGCGTTCGCGCAAGCCGGCTGCACCTATCTGCAGCTCGACGATGTCGCCTTCGCCTATCTCTGCGACCCGAAGATCCGTGCAGCCTGCGTTAAGAACGGCGACGATCCGAACTCCTTGCCATTGACCTACGCAAAAACGATTTCTGCGGCTTTGAAGCATCGTCCGGCGGGCATGACCGTGGCGATGCACACTTGCCGCGGCAATTTCAAGAGCGCCTGGGTGGCCGAGGGCGGCTACGAGCCGGTGGCCGAGGCCATGTTCTCGAGCGGCGTGGATGCCTTCTTCATGGAGTTCGACACCGAGCGCGCCGGTGGTTTTGAACCACTTCGCTTTGTTCCTAAGGGGAAGAAGGTGGTCCTGGGGATCGTTTCTTCGAAAGTCCCGGCTCTGGAATCAAAAGGCGACTTGCAAAAAAAAATCGAACAGGCCTCGAAATACGTTGCACTCGAGGATCTCTGCCTTTCCCCGCAGTGTGGCTTTTCCAGCACCCACCACGGCAACAACCTGACCATGGATGAGCAGTGGCGCAAGCTCGAGCGCGTGATCGAGGTATCGAAGGAGATCTGGCAGTGAGCGACAAGGAAATTCTCGGATTGCAGGACCAGCGCCTGCGCTTCCTCGAGGCCTGGATGCGCACGCCCAAGGGCTGGAAGTTCGTTGCCTGGCAGTCGACGTCGATGCCGGCGTGAGCGGCACGTTTCGCGGTCGCCGCGAGGACGACCGCCTCCTCACCGGGCAGGGTCGCTACACCGCAGACTGGAATTTTCCCGGTCAGCTGTATGGATGCTTTTTACGGTCGGATCGCGCTCACGCTCAGATAGACAAAATTTCGAAAGAAAACGCTTCAAAGAGTCCTGGCGTAGTTGCGGTCTTCACCGGTGAAGACGCAAAAGACCTCAAGACACCTCCGCCGATGGTGAAGTACCCGGGACGGGGCGGCGGCATGCTCAAGGTGCCCGAGCGGCCGATCCTGGCTCGTGGCCGGGTGCGCTATGTCGGGGAGGAGGTGGCCCTGGTCGTCGCCACCTCGCCGGCGGCGGCGCAGGATGCCGCCGAGAAGATCGAAATCGATTGGCGCGAGCTGCCGGTCGTGGTGGACGGCGCGGAGGCGCTGCAGGACGGCGCGCCGCAGCTGCACGCCAGCATCGCCGGCAACCTCGCCTTTGATTACGAGTACGGCAACGAGTCAGCTGCGGCTGCGGCAATCGCCGGCGCCGCCCACGTCACGCGCCTGACGCTCGACAGCACGCGCATCTCCGGCAACCCCATGGAGCCGAAGGCCTGCGTCGCCGCCTGGGACGCGGCGAGCGAGTCCTACGACGTGTACGCCAGCTCGCAGGGCATGTCGATGATGCTGCCGAACTTCGCCGCCATCACCGGCACGCCAGCCGAAAAGATCCGCCTGCACGCGCACGACGTCGGCGGCGGCTTCGGTATCCGCTCCCAGGCCTATCCCGAGTATTGCGCCCTGATGCTCGCCTCGCGGCGCCTGGGCAAGCCGGTGAAATGGGTCGGCTCGCGATTCGAAACCATCGTCAGCGACCATCATGGGCGCGCCGCCGAGCTGCGCGGCGAGCTGGCGCTCGACCGCGACGGCAAATTCGTCGGCCTGCGCCTGGACTGGATCTGCAACATGGGTGCCTACCTGTCGCAGCCCGGGCCGCTGATCAACACCCTCAACCCCTCGACCCACGCCATCAACGTCTATCGCATCGCGGCGCTCTACGGCCGGCACCGGCTCGCGCTCACCAACACTACGCCGATCACGGCTTACCGCGGCGCTGGCCGCCCGAATGTCTCCTACCTCATCGAGCGCTTGGTGGACGAGGCGGCGCGCGAAACCGGAATCGATCGCGTCGAGCTGCGCCGGCGCAATTTCATCCCGAAGGAGGCCTATCCCTTCAAGACGCCGGTCGGCTCGACCTACGATAGCGGCGACCCGGCGGGCGAGCTGGGGGATGCCTTGCGGTTTTCCGACTGGGATTCATTCCCGGAGAGAAAAAAGATTTCCGAAAGAAGCAAAAAGCTCCGCGGCATCGGCTGCGCGGTGTTCTGCGAGCCCTCGGGCGCGGGCGCCGCGCCGCAGGAGCAGGCGGCGATCAAGTTCGGCGAGTCGGGCAATGCCTCGCTTTATGTCCTTTCCGGGCCCTCCGGCCAGGGACATGAAACGGTTTTCCCGGAGATTGTCGGGGAGATACTCGGACTTTCACCGGAACATATTTTTTTGAAAGCAAGCGACCCGTTGGGCCCGAAGCTGATCGGCGGCGGGACGGTGGGCTCGCGCTCGATCATGGCGCACGGCGGCGCCCTGGTGGCAACCGCGCGGGTGGTGCTGAAGAAGGCTCTGGAGCTGGCGGCGAAAGATCTTGAAGTTTCTTCCCGGGATATTCAGTTCAACAACGGCAAATTCGAAGTGAAAGGTACAGACCTCTCCATTTCCTTCCAGGAGATTGCCCGCCGCTACCACGGCCAGCTCGACTCGCTGGACGGCATCCCCACGCCGACCTCGTTTCCCGGCGGCGCGCACGTCGCTGAAGTCGAGATCGATCCCGATAGCGGCGAGTTGAAGATCGAACGCTACGTGGCGGTGGACGACTGCGGCCGCGTCATTAACCACGTGCTGCTCGAAGGACAGGTGGTCGGCGGCATCGTGCAGGGCATCGGGCAGGTGCTGGCCGAGCAGTGCGTCTACGACCGCGCCAGCGGGCAGCTCCTCACTGGGACGTTCATGGACTACGCCATGCCGCGCCCGGATCTGCTCACCGACGTGCGGCTCTACGATCACTCCGTGCCGTCGCCCAGCAACCCGCTCGGCGCCAAGGGAGCGGGCGAGGCGGGCACCACCGGGGCGATCCCGGCGCTCGCCAACGCGGTGATCGATGCGCTGCGGCCGCTCGGCATCCACCACCTCGACTTTCCCTATTCGTCGCATCGCCTGTGGCAAGCGATCGCCAGCGCCCGGCGGGGCTGAGGGAACGCAAGAAGCTCGTCACGCGCGACCGTATCCGCGCGGCGGCGGCGGAGCTGTTCGCGCGGCGCGGCTACTCGGCGGCCACCATGCGCCAGATCGCGCGCCGCGCACACGTCGGCCTGGGCACGCTGTTCAATTACGCCGAAGACAAGCGCGACCTCGTATTTCTCATCTTCAACGAAGAGCTGAACGCGGTCACCGACACCGCGCTGGCGTCGGCCCGGCCCGGCGCACCGCTGCCCGATCAGCTGATCGCGGTGTTTCGCGCCCATTACCGCTGGCTTGCCGCGCAGCCGGCTCTCGCCCGTATCCTGCTGCAGGAATTGACCTTCTATTCCAGCGGCAAGCAGGCCGCGACCTTTCACGCGATTCGCAACAGGCTGATCGATGGCATCGCATTCCTGACTGAAAAAGCACAGGCAAGAGGTGAAATCAGGAAGAGCGAATCGCCTGCTGTCATCGCCCGGTACATCTTTTTCGTCTATTCGGCATCCCTGCGCTGGTGGATCGCGGCGCAGCATCCCGATCCGGCGCGCGGGGTCACCGACCTGCGCCGGATGTTGAAACTGTTGTTCGCCGGGCTGCGCCGCTAATTGCGAACATGTTCAACCCCCGGCTAGCATGGGGGCGATGAAGGAAATCCAGATCACGGCGCGGGACGGCACACGCATCGGCGTGGCCGCCTACGGGCCGGAGGGCGCCGGCCGCTTTCCGGCGCTGCTCGCGCCTTCGCCCTACCGCTACGACAACAACAGCCTGCCCGCCGGGCCGCAATTCCTGTGGCGCGAGACCGGGCCGATCGAGCTTTACGTCAAGCAGGGCTACGTCTACGTGCACATGGACGTGCGCGGCTGCGGCAAATCGGGCGGCGACTTCGAGCTGCTCGGCCCCAACGAGCAGCGCGACCTCTACGACGTCATCCAGTGGATCGCCGCCCAGCCCTGGTCGAACGGCAAGGTCGGCGGCATCGGCCAGTCCTACTTCTGCATGTCGCAGTGGTGGATGGGCATCATGGCGCCGCCGGCGCTAGCCTGCCTCGCGGCCTACGACGGCCTGAACGATCCCTATCGCGCCTCCTGCTACACAGGCGGCATCCCGGGGCAGTTCTTCCCCGGCTACTGGTGGAACCAGAACCGCATCATCAACCGCTACCCGGCCAACGGTGCCGCGCCGCGCGAGCAGAACGTCGACCTCGACGCGTTGATCTCGGCGCATCCCACCTATGACGACTTCTGGCGCGTGCGCTCGGCGGCCGAGCGGCTGCACGAGATCAAGGTGCCGCTCTATTCGATCGGCATCTGGGGCAAGGTCGACCTGCACACCCGCGGCAACATCGACGGCTACCGGCGCGCGAGCGGACCGAAGAAACTGCAGATGCGCGGCCCGCCCAACGCCTGGGCGGCCAACGCCGAGTTCAACGGCACCGAGTTACACGAGAAGGTGCTACTGCCTTTTTATGATTGCTTTTTAAAAAATCTCCCCACTAATTACGAAAAGCGACCTGCGGTAGAGTATTTCGTACGGGGCGCCAACTTGTTTCGCTCGTCGGATACCTGGCCGCCGGCCGGCGTGAAGTATCAGTCGTGGTTTCTCAATGGAGAGAAAGCAGGTGGAGCGGTGTCTTTGAATGATGGCGGCTTGTCTTTGACAAAAAATTCTTCCGTTGAAAAAACTTCCTATTCATATCCAAATCCAGGGTGGGTAAGCGGAGTCGTGGGCTTCGGGCCGAACGGCCCGCCGGTGTTCGACCCGGTGCGCCGCGTGCTCACCTTCACGACGGCGCCGCTGGAGAAGGACCTCGAGATCGCCGGGCCGATCAAGCTCGTGCTCTACGCTTCCTCGACACGCACCGATACCGATTTCTTCGTCAAGCTCTCCGACCAGGGAGCGCAGGGCGCGGCGCAGCTGGTGACCAAGGGCTGGCTGCGCGCGTCGCACCGTGCGCTCGACCCGCAGCGCAGCACCGGGATGGAGCCCTATCACACGCACGCCAAGCCGGAGCCGCTCAAGCCGGGCGAGGTGTATCGATTCGACATCAGTGTCGAGCCGAATGCCTACCGCTTCAGGCAGGGCAGCCGCATCCGGCTGGAAATCGTGAACGGCGATTCCATGGTGACCGACATGCTCTGGACGCACTACTACGCGCCGCACAAGATCGGGCAGGACACGATCTGGCACAGCGACAAATTCCCTTCCGAGCTGATCCTCCCCGCCCATGAATAGCCCATCTAACCGGTACGGCATCGGCCAGCCGGTCCGGCGCGTCGAGGACCAGCGCTTCCTTACCGGTCGTGCGCGCTTCGTGGACGACATCCAATTGCCGCACATGCTTCACGGCGCTGTGGTGATGTCGCCCCATGCCCACGCCCGCATAAGAAAAATTTCTTTTGAAGAGGCATTGAAGATCCCCGGCGTTTACCTCGTGCTGACTGGCGAGGATGCGAAGAAGGAAGGGCTCGGCGGCATTCCGCCGCTTTTCATGCCCGAGGACATGGGCGGCCCGAAGGGCTACCGCACGTTCCGCCCGTTGCTCGAGCCCGCGAAGGCTCGCTACGTGGGCGACCGCATCGCCTTCGTCGTTGCCGATACGCCGGAACTGGCGCGCATCGCGGCGGAGGAGGTCGAGGTGGATTACGAGCCGCTGCCGGCAGTGGTGAACGTCGAAGATGCCGCAAAGGAGGGCGCACCCAAGGTCTGGGACGACAACGCTGCGGGCAACCTTGCCTTCCCGCTGATGATGGGCAACAAGGAGGCGACCGAGGCGGCCTTCGCCAGGGCGAAGCACACGGTGGCGGTGCGGCTCTACAACAACCGCATCACCGCGAACGCGATGGAGCCGCGCGCGACCATCGGGGACTACTCCAACGAATCCTTTACGCTCTACACCAGCTCGCAGAATCCCCATGGCGTAAGAGGCATCCTCTGCACGGCGGTTTTCAAGCTGCCGGAAAACCGCTTGCGTGTCGTCTCGCCGGATGTTGGCGGCGGTTTCGGCATGAAAGGCGACGTCTATCCCGAAGACGGCCTGGTGCTGTGGGCCTCGCGCCGGCTCGGCCGGCCGGTGAAATGGGTGGGCACCCGCAGCGAATCGATGCAGGGCGACAACCATGGCCGCGACCAGCTGGTGAACGCCGAGATGGCGCTCGACGACAACGGCAAGATCCTCGCCATCCGCGCGCAGGCGCTGCACGCGGTGGGCGCCTACGTCACCAACGCCGGCGTCGTCCCGGTGCTCTGCGCGCTGCGCAACATCCCCAGCGTCTACGTCGTGCCGGCGATGCTGGTGGCGAGCAAGGCGACCTTCACGCACACCACGCCGCTCGGGCCCTACCGCGGCGCCGGGCGGCCGGAAGCCGCCTACCTCACCGAGCGGCTGATGGAGGAGGCGGCGAAGAAGGCCGGCATCGACCCGGTGGAGCTGCGCCGGCGCAACTACATCAAGTCCGAGGCCATGCCCTACAACACCACGGCCGGCTGGACCGTCGGCGCGGCGGTCGGCTGGACCTACGACTCCGGGGACTTTGAGAAATTGACGGACAGAGCGCTCGATCTTTCACAATGGAATTCCTATTCAATTCGAAAGACGGCAAGCGAAAAACGCGGAAAGCTGCGTGGCCGCTCGCTCATCTATTACCTCGAAGACTCCGGCGTCTTCAACGAGCGCATGGAGCTGCGCTTCGATCCGAGCGGCACCGTGACGGTCGTCGCGGGCACGCATTCGCACGGCCAGGGACACGCGACCACTTATGCCCAGCTCGTTTCGGACTGGCTGGGCGTGCCGTTCGAGAACGTGCGGCTGGTGCAAGGCGACACCGATGCGGTGGCCTTCGGCCGCGGGACGTACGCGTCGCGCAGCGCGATGCTCGGCGGGTCGGCGCTGAAGGGCGCCGCCGACGCCATCGTCGAAAAGGCCAAGCCCATGGCGGCGCACCTGATGGAAGCAGGGGCTTCCGATATCAGGTTTTTCAATGGAAATTTTGAAATTGAAGGAACAGATCGAAAAATCTCCATGACAGACGTGGCGAAAGCATTCTTTCGCCCGGCCGGCCCGACGACGAAGTTCGGCACCGGGCTCGACGCCAGCGGCTCGTCGGCGGCGCCGCCGACCTTCCCGAACGGCTGCCATGTGTGCGAGCTGGAGATCGATCCGGAAACGGGGGAAGTCTTCATCGATCGCTACGTAGTCGTGGACGACGTCGGCCGGGTAATCAATCCGATGATCTGCCACGGCCAGATCGAAGGTGCGCTGGCGCAGGGCATCGGCCAGGCGCTGATGGAAAATATCGCCTTCGACCGCGAGTCGGGCCAGCTGCTGTCGGCGAGCTTCACCGACTACGCCATGCCTCGCGCCAATGACCTGCCGCTTCACTACGAGCTCGATTTCATCGACGTACCGGCGAAGACCAACCCGCTCGGGGTCAAGGGCGTGGGCGAAGCCGGTTGCGTCGGCGCGCCGCCGGCGGTGATGAACGCCATCCTCGACGCCCTTTCGATTTACAAGATTGGTCATCTGGACATGCCCGCAACGCCGCATCGGGTGTGGCAAGCTATCCGCAAGGCCAAGACTTGAAATTCCACGTCAATGGCAAGCCGGAGAACATCGCAAGAGCGATCCATGCTTGAGCTCTACCACAGCGTCAACTCGGTGTGCGCGCAGAAGGTGCGCGTGGTTTTGGCCGAGAAGGGGCTGGACTACCGCGAGCACCTGATGACGTTGCGCGGCGACCAGTTCTCGCCGGAGTACATGAAACTCAACCCCGCCGCGGTAGTGCCCACGTTGATCCACGACGGCCGGCCGGTGATCGAGTCCTCGGTGATCCTGTATTACCTCGACGAGGTCTTTCCACAGCGGGCGCTGATGCCGGCCGACCCGCACCTGCGCGCCCGGGTGCGCCAGTTCAACAAGCTGATCGACGAGTACGTGCACAATTCCTGCACCATCCTGACCTTCGCCACCGCTTTCCGGCCGTGGTTCGCCGGCCTGACCGGCGCCGAGATCGAGGCGCGGCTCGCCAAATCGCCGAGCAAGAAGCGCACGGAATACAAGCGTGATGTCGCGCTGAATGGCCTGGAGTCGAAGTTCGCCCGCGAGGCGCTCGAGCACCACCTCACGCTGCTGAAGAAGATGGACGAGGCGCTCGCCGACGGACCTTGGCTCGCAGGTGCCGCATTTTCGCTCGCGGACGCGGCGGTGATCCCCTATATCCTTCGCCTTGATCTGCTCAAGCTGGAAAAACTCCTGAACGCGAGAATCAAGGCCTGGTATGCGCGCATGCGCGAGCGGCCCTCGGTGCGGAAGGAGATGCTCGAGCGCATGACGCCGCAAGACCGTGCTCCGTTCGACAAGCTGGAGCCGGATCCGTGGCTCAAGGTGAAAACACTCCTGGAGGAGGTCGCATGAAAAAGGAGCTCTTGTTCGCGTTGGCCCTGGCCTGCGCGCCGGCCGCGGCGCAGAACTACCCGAACCGCGCGGTACGCGTAGTCGTCGCAGCGCAGACTGGTGGACCGGACATCGTGGCGCGCATTGTCGCGGCGCAGCTGCAGGTGCAGATGGGTCAGCCGTTCGTGGTCGAGAACCAGGGCGGCGCCAACGGCATCGTCGGCGCCAATACGGTGGCCAAGGCCGCGCCCGACGGCTACACGCTGCTGGTGTACTCCTCCGGCTTCGTCATCAATCCGGCCATGCACAAGAGCCTGCCCTACGACACGGAGAAGGACTTCACGCCGGTCACCAACCTGGTGAGCAACGGCGGCCTGTTCTTCGCCGTCGCCAACGCGGTGCCGGCGAAGACCCTGCAGGAATTTCTCGCTTATGCGAAGCAGCCCGGGGTGCAGCTCGCCTACAGCACGCCCGGCATCGGCAATACCTGGCACCTCGCCATGGAGGTATTCGACAACATGACCGGCATCAAGATGACGCATATCCCGTACAAGGGCGGCGGGCCGGCGACCGCGGCGCTGGTCACGGGCGAGGTGCAGGCGATGTTCGCCTCGCCGGCGCCGCTGATGCCGCATTACAAGAGCGGCAAGGTGCGCGTGATTGCCTATACCGGTGCGCAACGCCATCCGGCGGCGCCCGAGGTGCCGACCACCGCGGAAGCGGGGCTGCCCCGATACCGCCACGATGGCGGCTGGTTCGGCATGTTCGCGCCCGCCGGCACGCCGGCCGACATCGTCGAGAAGCTCGCGCTCGAGGTGCGCAAAGCGATGCAGAATCCCGACGCGCGCGAGCGGCTCACCAGGCTCGGCGTCGAGCCGGT
>DASWEU010000130.1:0-2952 GCA_036394595.1 Burkholderiales bacterium
TCGATCCACTTCCGAGCCAAGACTATACCCATATGCCGTGGGCTGATTCCCACGGTACCCTAGCCGCCATGAAGCCCCCATTCCGCGCCGACCAGGTCGGCAGCCTTCTCCGCCCGCCCGAACTCAAGCAGGCCCGCGCGGATTTCAAGGAAAAAAAGCTTTCCGCCGAACAGCTAAAGGAAATCGAAGACCGGAGCATTCAAAAGGCGATCAAGCTGCAAGAGTCGGCCGGCATGCAGGCGGTCACCGACGGCGAATTCCGCCGCGCCTTCTGGCACACCGACTTCCTCACCGGCTTCGACGGCATCGTCGCCACGCAGGGCCAGTACGCCCTCAAGTTTCACGGCGAAGGCGGCGCCCAGGGCGAGACGAAGTCGATGATGGTGGTGAACGGCAAGGTCAAGCGCAGCCGGCCGATCATGGTCGATCACTTCAAGTTCGTGAAAGAAAATACGAGGCGGACAGCGAAGCTGTGCATCCCCGCCCCCACCTATCTGCACATGCGCGGCGGGCGCAAGGTGGTGGACGCCAAGGCCTATCCGGACATCGAGGAGTTCTGGAGCGACATCACCCGCGCCTACCACGAAGAGATCGCCGACCTCGCGAAAGCCGGCTGCACTTACCTGCAGATCGACGATGTCTCCTTCGCCGCCCTCTGTGACGAAAACATCCGTGCGCAGGTGAAGCGCGACGGCGAGGACCCGGCAAAGTTGCCGGCGAAATACGTTTCGGTAATAAGTTCTTTGTTAAAAAACAAACCTGAAAGCATGGGAGTCACCATGCACACCTGCCGCGGCAACCACGCCAGCATGTGGATGGCCGAGGGCGGCTACGATCCGGTCGCCGAGGCGATCTTCCAGACCGCGGTCGACGGCTTCTTCCTCGAGTACGACACCGAGCGCGCCGGCGGCTTTGCTCCGCTTCGCTTTGTACCTAAAGGCAAGAAAGTGGTGCTGGGCCTGGTGTCTTCGAAGAATCCCAAATTGGAAAACAAGGACGCATTGAAAAAGCGAGTCGAAGAAGCATCCAGGTACGTGCCGCTGGAAAATTTGTGCCTCTCGCCGCAGTGCGGTTTCGCTTCGAGCGAGGTGGGCAACAAGCTCACCGAGGACGACGAGCGCCGCAAGCTCGAGCTGGTGGCCGAGGTGGCGCGGGATATCTGGGGTTAGAATCGACTTTCCTGAGGAGGAGATCATGAAGAAACTACTGCTAGTCGCCGCGATTGCCGCGGCTTCCACAGCCCAAGCGCAGGCACCGGTCAAGATCGGCATGCCGCTGACCCTGTCGGGCCAGTTCGCCGATGCCGCCAACCAGATGCTCAACGGCGCCAAGACCTACATCAAGATGCACGGCGACACCGTCGCCGGGCGCAAGATCGAGCTGATCACCAAGGACGTCGGCGGCCCCGCCCCCGACGTCGCCAAGCGCCTGTCGCAGGAACTGGTGGTGCGCGACAACGTCGACATCCTCGCCGGCTACGTGCTGACGCCGAACGCCATGGCGGCCGGCGACGTCTCGGCCGAGGCGAAGAAATTCATGGTGGTGATGAACGCCGCCACCTCGGTGGTGATCACCAAGTCGCCCTACATGATCCGCACCTCGGTGACCCTGCCGCAGGTGATGGAGACCTTCGGCACCTGGGCGGCGACCAAGGGCGGCCTCAAGCAGAGCTACACCATGGTGACCGACTACGGCCCGGGCCATGACTCGGAGAACGCGTTCACCAGCGCCTTCAAGGCGGCCGGCGGCACCATCGTCGGCGCGGTGCGCTTCCCGGTGGCGAACCCGGACTTCTCCGCCTTCGTGCAGCGCGCGAAGGACGTGGCGCCGGAATCGATCTTCGTCTTCATCCCCGGCGGCGCCCAGCCGGCGGCCTTCGGCAAGGCGATCGCCGAGCGCGGCATCGACAAGAAGAAGACCCGCGTCCTCGGCTCGGGCGAGACCACGGCCGAGGCGGCGCTGAAGAGCATGGGCGACACCGCGCTCGACATCATCACCGCCTGGCACTACGACTACACCTCGAAGCACCCGGCCAACGTCGCCTTCGTCAAGGCCTACCAGGAGGTGTCGGGCGGGCGCAATCCCGACTTCTTCTCGCTTGGCGGCTTCGACGGCATGCACGCCATCTACGAGACGCTGAAGAAGACCAAGGGCAACACCGACGCCGAGGCGATGATCGCCGCGGCCAGGGGCCTGAAGTGGGACAGCCCGCGCGGGCCGATGATGATCGACCCGGAGACGCGCGACGTGGTGCAGAACGTCTACATCCGCCGCGTCGAGAAGGTCGGCGGCGAGCTGGTCAACGTGCCGTTCGACACCATCCCGATGGTGAAGGACCCGGCCGGGGAACGCCGCAAGCAGCCGAAGTAGCGCATGCTGACGTCGCTCGCAGGCGTACTCTTCGACGGGTTCGCCTACGGGATGCTGTTGTTCCTGCTGTCCGTGGGGCTGTCGGTGACGCTGGGGATGATGAACTTCGTCAACCTGGCGCACTGCAGCTTCGCCATGATCGGCGGCTACACCACCGTGACGCTGATGAACAAGGCCGGGTGGCCTTTCTTCGCCACCCTGCCGATGGCATTTGTTACATCAGGTTTTACAGCTGTTGTATTAGAGAAGCTTTTATTTAGAAGGCTATACCGGGCCAGCGACCTGGATCAATGCCTGCTGACTATCGGCCTGGTGTTCATCTCGGTGGCGGCCTTCGCCTGGTTCTTCACCACCGAGCAGCAATCGGCGAGCATCCCGGCCTACCTCAAGGGCTCGTGGCACGCCATGGGCATGAGCTTCGCCGTCTATCGGGTCTTCCTGATCGTGGTTGCGCTGCTGGTGACGGCCTTGCTGGTGCTGGCGCTGGAGAAGACGCGCTTCGGCGCGCAGGTGCGCGCCGCGGTCGACAACCAGCGCATGGCGCGCGGCCTCGGCATCGACGTCGACCGCGCCTTCCTCATC
>DASWEU010000131.1:0-29153 GCA_036394595.1 Burkholderiales bacterium
CCGGCGGGCGGCGCGGCGCAACGCCGCGCAGCGCCTCGGCCATGGCGCCGATGTGCTCCGGCGTGGTGCCGCAGCAACCGCCGACCAGGTTCAGCCAGCCGCTGCGTGCCCACTGGCCGATCTCCGCGGCCATCGATTCAGGCGTGTCCTCGTACTCGCCGAAAGCGTTTGGCAGGCCGGCATTCGGATGACAGGAGACGAAAGTCTCTGAAATCGCCGCCAGCTCTTCGACGTGGGCGCGCAACTCGCGCGCGCCGAGGGCGCAATTGAGGCCGACGGCGACCGGCCGCGCGTGGCGTACCGAGTTGTAGAACGCTTCTGCGGTCTGGCCCGAGAGTGTGCGGCCCGAGGCATCGGTGATGGTGCCGGAGATGATCACCGGCAGGCGCGTTCCGCGTGCCGCGAACGCGCGCTCGATGGCGAACAGCGCAGCCTTGGCGTTGAGCGTGTCGAACACGGTTTCTACCAGCACCAGGTCGACGCCGCCTTCGAGCAGTCCGGCCAGCGCCTCGCCGTAGGCTGCGGCGAGCTCGTCGAAGCCGATGGCGCGATGGCCGGGATCGTTGACGTCGGGGGAGATCGACGCCGTCTTGTTGGTCGGACCGAGCACGCCGGCGACAAAGCGCGGCTGCCCGGGCGCGCGCCGCCGAGCCTCGCGCACGGCCTCGCTCGCCAGTTGCGCGGCGGCGCGATTCAGCTCGCGCGCGAGATCCTGCAGGCCGTAGTCGGCGAGCGCGACGGCGGTCGAATTGAAGGTATTGGTCTCGACCACATCGGCGCCCGCCGCCAGGTATTGCGCATGGATCTCGCGCACCAGTTGCGGCTGCGTCAGGGACAGCAGGTCATTGTTGCCGCGCAGCTCGCGCGGCCAGTCGTGAAAACGCGCGCCGCGATAGTCCTCTTCGGCGAGCCGCGCACGCTGAATCATGGTGCCCATGGCGCCGTCGAGGAGCAGGATGCGGCTGCCGAGCTGCTGCGCGAAATCGTCCACGGACCGCCGGTCGAAAAAGAAAAAGCCCGTTCAGCTTTCGCAGAAACGGGCCTCGACGAGGCGTCTCTTTAGCGGCATTTGTAGCGCGCCCGCAAGCTGAACATCAAATCGGCGCGTGAGTGGGATTCTGCCCAACAGCGGCTTGGTCTGTCAACGCCTTATAATTTTTTATGCCCGAGACCCCGGAATTCCACTCGATCGTCGGCAGTTTTCCCTGCCAGGTGCAGTGGGGCGATTGCGATCCGGCGGGGATCATCTTTTATCCGACCTACTTCCGCTGGATGGACGCCGCGACCTGGGCGTTCATGGAGGCAGTGGGCTTTGGCCCCAAGCGCATGCGGACCGAGCAGCGCTCGATGCCGCTGGTATCGGCCGATTGCCAGTTCCTGTTTCCCGCCGAGCAGGGCGACCGCTGCGAGGTACGCACGCGAATTGCGCGCTTCGGCGGCAAATCCTTCGTCGTCGCCCACGAGATGGTGCGTAGCGACGGCACGACGCTCGCGAAGGGTAGCGAGACGCGGGTGTGGGCGCGCCATGCAGGCGGCCCCGGGTCGCCGATCAAGGGCGAGGTCATCCCCGAGGCGATGAAGGTCCTGTTCCGGGCCCGCTAGCCGGCGCAATCCGCTATTCGGCGTCGGGTTGTTTTGATGGCTGCGCGCGGTCGAAGGCCTCGAGCTTCATGCAGGCGTCGAAAATGCGCTGCGTCACCGGATAGGGCGCGAGGTCGCACTTGTAGCGCTGGGCATTGAAGATCTGCGGCACCAGGCAGCAGTCGGCCATCGACGGCGTGCCGCCGTGCGAGTAACGGCTCGCTCCGCGTTTGACCTCCGCTTCGAATTTCTGCAGGCCGTCGGCCACCCAGTGGCGGTACCAGGCGTTGACCTGCTCCTCGCTCTGGCCGAGCACGCGCTTGAGGTACTGCAGCACGCGCAGGTTGTTGAGCGGATGGATTTCGCAGGCGACCAGGAGCGAAAGCGCCCTCACCCGCGCGCGCGCACGCGGTTCCTCGGGGACCAGGCGCGGCTTTGGGTGCAGCTCGTCCAGGTACTCGATGATGGCGAGCGATTGCGCGAGCCGCATGCCGTCGTCGAACTCCAGGGTCGGCACCAGCCCCTGTACGTTGATGTCCGCGTAGCCGGCGGCGCGATGCTCGCCTTTCGCCAGGTGCACAAACTGCGGCTGGTAGGCGAGGCCCTTGAGATTGAGCGCGATGCGAACGCGAAACGCCGCCGAGCTGCGGAAATAGGTGTACAGCTTCACAGCGCGGCGACGATCCTGACCTTGAGCTCGCCCACGCCGTCGATGCCTGCCACCAGCTCGTCGCCGGCCTTTACCGGGCCGACGCCGGCCGGGGTGCCGGTGAAGATGACATCGCCGGGCTCAAGCGTGTAGTGCTCGGAAAGATAGGTAATCTGCTCCGGCACCGACCAGATCATATCGGCGAGGTCGGCCTTCTGGCGCTGCTTGCCGTTCACTTGAAGCCAGATGGCGCCCTTGGAGGGGTGACCGATTTTCGACGCCGGTACCAGCTCGCCGCAGGGCGCCGACTCGTCGAAATTCTTGCCGAAGTCCCACGGACGACCGTGGTCCTTGCCCCATTGCTGCAGGTCGCGCCGCGTCATGTCGAGCCCGACGGCGTAGCCGTAGATGTGCTCATTGGCGCGCTTGGCATCGATGCGACGGCCGCCTTTCGACAGCGCCACCACCAGCTCGGTCTCGTAGTGATAGTTGGACGTCTTGGCGGGGTAGTGCACGTCGCCGCCGCGCGGCACCAACGCGTGCTCGGTCTTGAGAAAGAAGAACGGCTGCTCGCGGCCGTCGCCGCCCATCTCCTTCTGGTGCTCGGCATAGTTGCGGCCAACGCAGAAGATGCGGCGCACCGGAAACAACTCCTTCGAGCCGGCGACCGGCAGCGCCGGCGGCGTCGGCAGGGAAATGGCGTAACCCATGGCGATCCTCGGAAAAGGCGAATTCTAGTCCCTGCGCGTGACCATTTGCATGCCGGAGCGCGCCGCGGCTAGGATGGCGGCGATCGTTTGGAGTCCAAACAAACTGCAGCTCAAGCCGGGATTTCTGTCGGGCCTCATCGGTTACCGCCTGCGCCGCGCGCAGCAGGCGGTGTTCCGCGATTTTGCCGCGCGCGTGGCGGCGGACCGGCGCGACATCTCGCCCGGCCGCGTCGGCTTGCTGTTCCTGGTCGAGGCCAACCCCGGCGTGACGCAGAGCCGCCTGGCGCAGGCCGTGCAACTTGAGCGCTCCACCATGGTGGGCGTGCTGCACGCACTCGAGGCGCGCGGCCTGCTCGAGCGCCGACGCGGCCGCGACCGGCGCACCAACGGCCTGTGGCTGACGCGCGCCGGCAGCATCTTGACAGCGCGGCTCAAGCGCTCGATCGCGGCACACGAGCGGCGCATCGCCGCGCGCCTCAGCACGGACGAGCGGCAGAAGCTTCTCGTGCTGCTGGAAAAACTGTCGACCTGAAAAGGAAAGGGGCGCCGCAGCGCCCCCTTTTCCGTTACCGGTAATCCCGCTTACATGCGATACGCGGCTTCACCGTGCGAAGCCGTGTCCAGGCCTTCGCGCTCTTCTTCTTCCGTGACGCGTAGACCGATGGTGAGATCGACCAGTTTGTACGCCACCGCGGCAACCACGCCGGACCAGACGAAGGTCAGCATGACGCCCTTGGCCTGGATCCACAGCTGCTCACCGATGCCCGGGAAACCGACCTTGGCCGTGACCCAGTCGGTAACCAGTCCCGGACCGCCAAGCGACGGGTCGTTGAACACGCCGGTCAGCAGCGCGCCGAGGATCCCGCCGATGGCATGCACGCCAAACACGTCGAGCGAGTCGTCGGCACGCAGCAGCTTCTTCAGGCCGCTCACGCCCCAGAGGCAGACCAAGCCGGCTGCCAGGCCGATGACGAACGCCCCGGGAATACCGACATTGCCCGCCGCCGGCGTGATGGCCACCAATCCCGCCACCGCGCCAGAGGCCGCGCCCAGCATCGAGGGCTTGCCCTTGAACACCGCCTCGCCCAGGATCCAGGAGAGCACCGCGCAGGCTGTCGCCAGGTACGTATTGATGAAAGCGAGCGCCGCGGTACCGTTGGCTTCCAGGGCAGACCCGGCGTTGAAGCCGAACCATCCGGTCCACAGCAGCGCCGCGCCGATCATCGTCAGCGTCAGGTTGTGCGGTGGCATGGCCTCTTTTCCAAAGCCGATGCGATTGCCGATCAGGTAGGCGCCCACCAGGCCGGCAACGCCGGAGTTGATGTGTACTACCGTGCCGCCGGCGAAGTCGAGCACGCCCCACTGCCAGATCAGGCCGGCCTTCGCGTTCATCACGTCGACCACTTTCGGATCGGTGTACGCATCTGGCCCCATCCAGAACCACACCATGTGGGCGATCGGCGCGTAGCTGAAGGTGAACCAGAGCACGATGAACACCAGCACCGCCGAGAACTTGGCGCGCTCGGCAATAGCGCCAAGGACCAGACAACACGTGATGGCGGCAAACGTTGCTTGAAAGGCAACGAATACCAGTTCGGGCAGCACCACGCCTTTGCTAAAGGTAGCTGCATTCGAGAATTCACCCTTGACGGGATCGAAGGTACCCACGAGAAACAGCCGGTCGAAGCCCCCGAAGTAGGCAGTGCCTTCGGTAAAGGCCAGGCTGTAGCCATAGACGCACCAAAGCACCGTCACCAGCGAAAACACCACAAATACCTGCATCAGCATGGACAACACATTCTTCGCACGCACCATGCCGCCATAGAACAGCGCCAGTGCTGGCACACTCATCATCAATACGAGCGCGGTAGAGGTCAGCATCCAGGCGACGTCGCCTTTGTTGGGCACAGGCGCAGGGGCCGGCTTTGCCTCGTCCTTCTTCGCCTCCGCCGGCGGCTTGGCAGGTTCGGCCGCTGCAGTCGGTTTATCCGGCGCTGCTGCCGCTTTTTCTTGAGCCAGGGTGACGCCGGCAAAACCGACACAGGCGGCGATTGCAAACCACGCAAATAATTTCTTCATACCACTCTCCTTTAGTACCAAAAAAACGGGGCCGGTCTGACCGGCCCCGTTTCACTCCCGAGAAGAAAAGCGGGTTAGTAGTTGTAGGCCTTTTCACCGTGATCGGCGAGATCGAGGCCCTCTTCCTGCGCCTCATCGCTTGCACGGATGCCAATGGTGAACTTCAGCACGAGCATGATCAGGAAGGCAACGCCTCCCGACCACACCAGCACGATGCCGATGTCCCAGAGCTGCGACACGATTTGCGCCATGGCGTCAAAGTCACCCACCTTGTTGGCGACGTAGTCGTAAACTCCCGTGCCGCCCAACTTGGGATTGACAAAGATACCGGTGCCGAGCGACCCGATGATGCCGCCGATGCAGTGCACACCGAAGGTATCGAGGGAGTCGTCGTAGCCCAGCCAGGCCTTGATTTTCGTCACGGCGAAGAAGCAGAGCACGCCGGCAACCGCGCAGGTAACAAACGCCCCCACCGGACCGACGTAACCGGCTGCTGGTGTGATGGCTACCAGACCCGCGACGATCCCCGAGCAGATGCCCAGAAGGCTTGGCTTACCCTTGACGAGCCACTCGATGAGCGCCCAGGCGACTCCGGCGGTGGCAGTGCCGAAAAGCGTATTGAAGAACGCAATTCCGGCGCCGCCATTGGCTTCCAAGGCTGAGCCCGCATTGAAGCCGAACCAGCCCATCCACAGCATGCCGGTACCGATCGCGGTCATCATGACGCTGTGCGGAGGCATGGCTACCTTGCCGTAGCCGTTGCGCTTGCCGAGCATCAGCGCACAGACCAGCGCCGCGATACCGGAGTTAACGTGCACCACGGTGCCCCCGGCAAAGTCAAGCGCGCCTTTCTGGAAGATGTAGCCGGCATGGCTGTTGGCTTCGTCGGCCAATTTTGCGGTCGTATAAGCATCCGGGCCGTCCCAATACCAGACCATGTGCGCGACTGGCAGATACGCGAAGGTAAACCACAGGATCGCAAACAGGATCATCGCGGAAAACTTGAAGCGCTCCGCGAAGCCGCCGCAGATCAGCGCGACCGTAATCGCGGCGAAGGTCAGCTGGAACATGCAGTACACGAAGTCGGGCAGGTACTGTCCCTTGCTGAACGTCGCGGCGACCGCAGTGGCCGGGTCCTCGCCGAGCATAAACAGCTTGTCCCACGAGCCCCAGTAGGGGTTGCCGGCGGTGAACGCCACGCTGTAGCCGTAGATAACCCACAGTACGGCGACGACGCAGAAGATGGAAAAGCTCTGCATCGCCGTCGACAGTGCGTTCTTGCTGCGTGCCATCCCGGCGTAGAACAGCGCCAGACCCGGCACGGTCATCAGCAGCACGAACGCCGTCGAGGTCATCATCCAGGCAACATCGCCCTTGTTGCAGTCGAAACCCTTGTCGCCACATTTCGGCACCGGGGCCGGCTTCGCCTCTTCCTTCTTGGCTTCCGCAGCGGCCGGGGCCGCCGCGGGTTTCGCCGCCTCGGCCGCAGCGGCCGGCTTGTCCGGCGTGGCTGCCGGCTTATCTTGTGCCACGGTGATGCCCGCAAATGCCAGGCAGGCAGCCATGGCGAACCATGTCAACAGTTTCTTCATTGCATTCCCCTTAGAGCGCCGCCGCATCGGTTTCGCCGGTGCGGATGCGAATGACTTTCTCGAGATCGAACACGAAGATCTTGCCGTCGCCAATCTTGCCGGTGTTGGCCGATTTTTCGATCGCCTCGATCGTCTGCTCGAGCAACTCCGTCTTGATCGCGGCTTCGACCTTTACCTTGGGCAGGAAGTCGACGACGTACTCCGCGCCGCGGTAGAGCTCGGTATGCCCCTTCTGGCGCCCGAATCCCTTGACCTCGGTCACGGTGATGCCCTGCACGCCGATCGCCGAGAGCGCCTCGCGCACTTCATCGAGCTTGAAAGGTTTGATGATGGCAGTGACGAGTTTCATATCAGAATGTCTTCTGGACGTAGGCCGTAACCGAGCTCTTGCCCAAGTCGTACGAGTGGAGGGTGTAGTTGAATCTCTGCTGCCCGGTCATCTTGGTCCCGGTGTAATAGCCACCGACGGACCACGACTGCGGCAAGGAGTAGCTTGCGCCGAGTTTCCAGTCCTTGTACGTGGCGCAGGTGTCGTTCGAGTTGCTCGCACCTGCCCCTACCGAAGTGCACTGTGGACTGCTACCCGAGAATTTCTGCCTGCCCCAGTGGGCCACGAGGCTGATTTGGTCGGTCACTGGATAGGTGGCGGAGAGGTCGAGATACGTGGTTCCCTTGCTGCCATCGACGCCGAAGGTCCTCTCGAGCACGCTCCTCGACAACTTTGCGCTCAGCCACTTCCAGGTCAGCGCACCATAGACCTCCCTGGTGTTCGCCGTCACAGCGCCCGGCATACGGACCCCGGGGTAGTAATACTGGAGCATGCCGACGTCGTAGCCGAAGTCGCTCTTGCCGAACGTGTTCTTGTAGCCGCCGTACATATCCCATTCGAGGCTGGAATTCCTGGCACCAGCACCCGACTGGATGGCGGTATCCGAAATCCAGCTCACGTTGGACAGCCAGGTGCCCACGTAGAGCCCACTCGAATGGGCATAGTCGGCGCCGCCCTGGAGCGCGGGCTTGCCTGCGGTCTGGGTCAGACCGCGAAAGATGTACTGGCTGAACAGGCCGACGTTTCCGGTAAACGGCGAAGGCTCGGGCGCCGCAGCAGGGGGCGCAGCCGGAGCGGTGGCCTGTGCAAATGCAAGGGACGGAACCGCGACCGCAGCCGCGACCGCGAGGGACAAGATTGTTTTACGCATCAGAAACTCCCTAGTGGTTAAAAAGCTACCCAGCCACTTAGCATCTCCTATGCCAGATATATTTATTATTTAAATCAATGATCTATATACATGATGACCGATCCGGAAGAATCGACGCACTTCCATGGTGCGGTCGTAAAGTGGCATTGCCCCAAGGTGGTGCCAGGCAGCGGGTGCTACCTTCGACCGCAATGGACAAGCGCTTTCTCGATGAATTGAGCGAACGCGTTGGCGACGCCCTGCGCCATTCCCCGGCGCAGGATGCCGAAAAGAATTTGCGCGCCTTGCTCGCCGCCTGGTTTGATCGCCTGGACCTGGTCCTGCGCGAGGACTTCGACGTGCAGAAGAAGCTCCTCGAGCGTGCCCAGGCCCGGCTCGCCGAGCTCGAGGCGCGCGTGCGCGAGTTGGAGCGCAAGTAAACGATCGGCAGGCGGCGGCGTTCTTTCCAGTGGGAGGAACGCATGTCCGTCGCCATCGTCGCGAGCCGGGCGCTCGCCGGCATCGACGCGCCCGAGGTCACCGTCGAGGTCCATCTCGGGCCCGGCCTGCCCGCGTTTCACATCGTCGGCCTGCCCGATGCCGAGGTGCGCGAGGCGCGCGATCGCGTGCGCGCCGCGCTCAATCACGCGCGCTTCGAATTTCCCGCGCGAAGAATCACGGTCAATCTCGCGCCGGCGGAGCTGCCGAAGGACTCGAGCCGCTTCGACCTGCCGATCGCGCTCGGTATCCTGGCGGCGACCGGCCAGCTCGCGCCCGAATCGCTGGCCGGACAAGAATTCGCCGGCGAGCTTTCGCTGACCGGCGACCTGCGCCCGGTGCGCGGCGCGCTCGCCATGGCGCTTTCGGCGCGCAGCGCGCAGCGCGTATTCGTTTTACCCGAGGGCAATGCCCCGCAGGCGGCGCTCGCCGAGGGCGCGCGTGTGCTGCCGGCGCGCACGCTGCTCGAAGTCGTCGCGCACTTGTCCGGCGAGTCGCGGCTGAATGAATACCGCGCCGGCCCGCCGGCGGCGCCGCCGATTTATCCCGATTTCAATGACGTCAAGGGTCAGCAGCAGGTCAAGCGCGCCCTGGAAGTCGCCGCCGCTGGCGCGCACAGCGTCCTGATGGTCGGACCGCCCGGCACCGGCAAGTCGATGCTCGCCGCGCGCTTCCCGGGCATCCTGCCGCCGCTGTCGGACGCGGAGGCGCTCGAGGTGGCGGCCATCCATTCGGTGTCGACCGGCGGCTTCGACGCGCTACGCTGGGGCGAGCGACCGTACCGATCGCCGCACCACAGCGCGTCGGGGGCGGCGCTCGTCGGCGGCGGCAATCTGCCGCGGCCTGGGGAGATCTCCCTCGCACATCACGGCGTGCTGTTCCTCGACGAGCTGCCGGAATTCGATCGCGACGTGCTCGAGGCGATGCGCGAGCCGCTCGAATCGGGCAAGGTATCGATAGCCCGGGCGGCGCGCCAGGCGCAGTTTCCCGCGCGCTTCCAGCTGGTGGCGGCGATGAACCCCTGTCCTTGCGGGCATTGCGGCGATCGCAACGGCCGCTGCCGCTGCACGCCCGAGCGCATCGCGCGCTACCGCGGCCGCATTTCAGGGCCGCTGGCCGACCGCATCGACATCAAGCTCGAAGTGCCGGCGCCGCGCGAGGCCGAGCTGGTCGCGCCGCTCGCTGGCGAGAGCTCGAGCACCATCAAGTCGCGGGTCGCACGGGCGAGAAGCCTGCAACTCGTGCGCCAGGGCAAGCCCAATTCCCTGCTCGGCACGGCGGAGATCGACCGGCACTGCGGCACCGACCGCGACGGCGACCAGCTCCTGCGCCATGCCCTTGCCCGGCTGCTGCTCTCGGCGCGTGCATATCATCGCGTGCTGCGGGTGGCGCGCTCCATCGCCGACCTGGCGGGCAAGGGCGCCATCGCGGCAGAGCACATCGCAGAGGCGATACAGTATCGGCGTCTGGATGCCAGTTTCTAGGGAGCGATGGCGACTTTCGCGATAGGCGACGTGCAAGGCTGCTTTGACGAGCTGCGCAAGCTCCTCGAGATTATTTCTTTTCACAAAAAGAAAGATCGTCTCTGGTTTGTAGGCGACCTCGTCAATCGCGGCCCGAAGTCGCTCGAGGTGCTGCGCTTTGTGCGCGACCTGGGCGCGCGCGCAATCACGGTGCTCGGCAACCATGACCTGCACCTCGTCACGCAGTACGAGGGCTTCGAGCGACCGCGCAAGGACGACACGTTCCAGGATGTTCTCGAGGCACCCGACGCGCGCGACTTGGTCGATTGGCTGCGCGCGCGGCCGCTGATGCACGGGGGCGAGGGCTGCGCCATGGTTCACGCCGGACTGCTGCCGCAGTGGACGATCGACAAAGCGCTGGCGCTGGCGGCCGAAGTCGAAGCGGCATTGCAAGCCGCCGACTACCGCAACTTCCTGCAGAACATGTACGGCAGCAAGCCCGCGGAATGGCGCGAAGACCTGGAGGGCTGGGACCGGTTGCGCGTAATCGTCAACGCGATGACGCGCATGCGATTTTGCACCGCGCGCGGGAAAATGGAGTTTCATGCCAAGGGCGAAAAGCCGCCGCGGGGTTTCCGCCGCTGGTTTGACACCTATAGGGGGAAAAAGACCGTGATCTTCGGCCACTGGTCCCAGCTCGGCCTGACCACGGGCGAGCGCCATGTCGGGCTCGACTCGGGCTGCGTGTGGGGTGGCCAGCTCACGGCGCTGCGGCTCGAAGACCGCGCGCTCTATCAGTTAGCGTGCCGCCGCTACCAGGCGCCTGGAGGAGACGGATGAGCGATTGCGTATTCTGCAGAATCGTCGCGGGCCAGATTCCTTCGACGCGGGTGTATGAGGACGCGCAGGTCGTCGCTTTCATGGACATCGGCCAGGTCAATCCGGGTCACGTACTGGTCGCCGCAAAGACGCACGCCCCCAATCTGTTCGAGCTGGAGGACACGCAGGCGGCGGCGGTCGCGCAAGCCTGCGCAAGAATCGCGCGCGCATTGAAAGCCGCTTTCGATCCCGAAGGCCTTTCCGTTTATCAGGCCAACGGCAAGGCGGCCGGCCAGACGGTGTTCCACTACCACGTTCATCTGGTGCCGCGCCACGAGGGCGACGGCATGGCGCTCGCCTGGCCGGTGAAGAACCCGCCGCGCGAAAAGCTCGAGGAGTACGCGAAGAAGATACGCGCGCGGCTGGGCTAGCCCGGCGCTAGCCCTTCCAGGGCGAGTAGCCGAACGCCTTGCGAAAGCGCGCTTCGATCTCCGTGCGCGCAGGCGCGTGGTTCTGCGCGCCGCGCTGCGCGATCTTGATGGCACCCATCACGGCGCCCAGCCTGCCCGTGCTCGCCCAGTCCCAGCCGCAAGCGATGCCGTAGAGCAGGCCGGCGCGGTAGGCGTCGCCGCACCCGGTGGGGTCGACGACGGCGTCCGCCTTGACGCAGGGGATCTCGTGGCGCTGGCCGCCGGCAAGGACGACCGATCCTTTGGCGCCCAGCGTGTAGATGAGGCCCTTCAAGCCGCGGGCGATGTCCTCGAGCTTGCGCCCGGTTTTCTCTTCCAGCATGCGGCCTTCGTAGTCGTTGACCGCGACGTAGGCGGCGGCGCGCAGGAATTCCTCGAGCTCGGCGCCGCTGAACATCGGCAGGCCCTGTCCGGGGTCGAAGACGAAAGGCAGGCCGAGCGCCGCGCACTCGCGCGCGTGCTGCAGCATGCCTTCCTTGCCGTCGGGGCCGATAATCGCCACCCCGGCGCCGAGGGCGCGGCTGACGTGGTTCTCGTGCGAATGGTTCATCGCCCCCGGGTGAAACGCCGTGATCTGGTTGTCGTCGAGGTCGGTGGTGATGAAGGCCTGCGCCGTGAACTGGCCGGGAATGCGCTTGAACAGCGCGGTGCCGATGCCGAGGCCCTCGAAGCGGGCGAGATAGGGCGGGATGTCCTCGCCGACGGTCGCCATGACCAGCGCATCCTCACCGAGGAGTTTCAGGTTGTAGCCGATGTTGCCGGCGGTGCCGCCGTATTCGCGGCGCATCTCGGGCGTCAGGAAGCAGACGTTGAGGATGTGCAGCTGGTCCGGCAGCAGGTGGTTACGAAAGCGATCCGGGAACACCATGATGGTGTCGTAGGCGATCGAGCCGGTGACGAGTATTTTCATTGGGGGAAGAAGAGGTAGAGGCGATAGCCCGTGGCGCGGACGCGCTCGGCGTAGAGAAAGACCTTGAGCGGCACCTCGCCGCTTTCAGGGATGCCTTGCGCGATCATCGCCGCTGCGCGTCCGGTGTCGAGATAATCGCGCGGCGCGAGCACGCGTCGCAGCACCGGGTGCTCGGCTTCGTCGGTCAGCGTCAGCTCGAGCGAGGGGTAGTCCTGCGGGAAGCGCGCGCGGTTGCGGATCACGGCGTTGAGCACGATGACGTCTTCCCGGCGCGCGTCGGTCTGCAGCTCCGAGGAGTCGATGCTCATCAGATCCGGGCGCCGCGGCAGCGGCACTTCGCAGCCGAACAGCCGGCAGGCCGCCGCGAGCGGCGCGCGCGCCTCGGGCAAGCCGGCGCCGATCTCGGCGCGAAAACGGTGCAGCGTCTGGCCGGCGAGCGCGAGCGCGGCGAGCGCGGCGAGCGTGGTCCAAAGCCAGGTGCGCCGCGGCCCGGCGTGCCGCTCGTCCAGGAATGGCGGCAAGGGGCCGTCGTCGCCCGCCACCGCTTGCGGCTTGCGCGAGGGGTCGAATAGGCCGAGTTGGGGCGAGGGCTCGAGCGAAAGGCTTTCCGCGCCCTCCTCGACCAGTCCGGCGACGCCGTCGAACACCGCGGCGCACTTGCCGCAGCGCACCGTGCCGCCGTGCGCGGCGAGTTGCGCGCGCTGCACGCTAAACGAGGTGGCGCACACCGGGCAGCGCGTCACCAGGCTCATCGCCGCAGCCCGGCGAGGAGCGCCCAGCCCTCCTCCGTCGCGGCCGTCGCCAGGTCGAGCCACGGCGCATAGGCGGCGATGACTTCCCTCGCCTGGGACTCGAGCACGCCCGAGAGCGCCAAGCGCCCGCCGCGTGCGGTGCGTACCGCGAGCAGGGGCGCGAGGACAATGAGCGGCTGGGCGAGGATGTTGGAGATCACGCAGTCGTATTCGGACTCTGGCAGGGCATCGGGCGCCACCGCGCGCACCCGTACGGCGTTGGCGGCGGCATTCTGCAGTGTCGTTTCCACCGCCTGTGGGTCGATATCCGTGGCGTCCACCAGCGACGCGCCGAGCCGGGCCGCCGCGATGGCCAATATACCCGAGCCGCATCCGTAATCGAGGACGCGCTCGCCGCCCCGGAGGCCCGATTCGAGGTCAGCGAGCGCGAGCCGGGTGGTGGGATGGGATCCGGTGCCGAATGCGAGGCCCGGGTCGAGCCGCACCACCAGCCGGTCCGGCGGCGGCCGGTGCCAGTGCGCGCCGATCCACAGCCGCCGGCCCACTTCAAGGGGCGCGAATTGAGCCTGGCTGGCGCGGACCCAATCCTGGTCGCCTAGCGTCTGCGTGACGAATCGGGGCGTGTCGATGCCGATGCTGTTCGCCGCAGCCGCGACCAGGCGCTGCGCGTCTTGGTGCAAATCGAGAATCGCCGCGACCCGCCCCGCCTCGAGCGACACCGAATGCACTCCCGCTTCGAGCAGCGCGTCGCTCAGGGAGTCGGCGAGGCCGGCGTCGACTTCGAGCTGGACCGCGAGCCAGGGCATTACTTCTTCTTGCCCTGCTCCTGCGCCAGCTTCTGCTCCAGGTAGTGGATCGAGACCGCGCCGCGCAGGAAGCGCGTGTCGTTCAGCATGTCGCGGTGCAGGGGAATGTTGGTCAGGATGCCCTCCACCACCATCTCGGACAACGCGATGCGCATGCGCGCGAGCGCCTGCTCGCGGTTTGCGCCGTAGGCGATCAGCTTGCCGACCATCGAGTCGTAGAACGGCGGCACGCTGTAGCCGGCGTAAACGTGCGAGTCGACCCGGATGCCTGGCCCGCCCGGCGGATGCCAGGAGGTGATCTTGCCCGGCGACGGCGTGAAGCGGTAGGGATCCTCGGCATTGATGCGGCACTCGATCGCGTGGCCGCGGAACTGGATGTCCTTCTGCCGGAAGCGCAGCTTCTGGCCGGCGGCGACGCGGATCTGCTCCTGCACCAGGTCGATGCCGGTGACCATCTCGGTCACCGGATGCTCGACCTGGATGCGCGTGTTCATCTCGATGAAGTAGAACTCGCCCTCCTCGTACAGGAATTCGAAGGTGCCGGCGCCGCGGTAAGCGATCTTGCGGCAGGCGTCGACGCAGCGCTCGCCGATTTTCTCGCGCAGCTTCGCCGGCAGCTCGGGCGCCGGCGATTCTTCGATCACCTTCTGGTGCCGGCGCTGCAGCGAGCAGTCGCGCTCGCCAAGGTGCACGGCGTTCTTGTGCGCATCCGCCAGCACCTGGATCTCGATGTGACGCGGGTGCTCGAGGTATTTCTCCAGGTAGACGACCGGATTGGCGAACGCGGCCAGGGCTTCACCGCGCGTCATGTTGACCGCGTTGAGCAGCGCCGCCTCGGTGTGCACCACGCGCATGCCGCGCCCGCCGCCGCCGCCCGAGGACTTGATGATCACCGGGTAGCCGATCTTGCGCGCGATGCGCACCGTTTCCTTCGGGTCCTCCGGCAGGGCGCCGTCCGACCCCGGCACCGTGGGCACGCCCGCCTTGGCCATGGCCTGCTTGGCGCTGACCTTGTCGCCCATCAGCCGGATGTTCTCCGGGCGCGGGCCGATGAAGACGAAGCCCGAGCGCTCGACTTTCTCGGCGAAGTCGGCGTTTTCGGCGAGAAAGCCGTAGCCCGGATGGATCGCCTCGGCGTCGGTGACCTCCGCCGCGCTGATGATCGCCGGGATGTTGAGATAGCTCGCGGCGGCGGGCGCCGGCCCGATGCAGACCGATTCGTCGGCCAGCTTGACGTACTTCGCTTCGGTGTCGGCCTCGGAATGGACCATCACCGTGCGGATCCCCATCTCGCGGCAGGCGCGCTGGATGCGCAGCGCGATCTCGCCGCGGTTGGCGATCAGGATCTTCTCAAACATGCGTCAGGCGAGGATGAACAGGGGCTGGCCGTATTCGACCGGCTGGCCGTTCTCGACCAGGATCGCCTTCACCACGCCCGAGGCGTCGGCCTCGATCTCGTTCATCAGCTTCATCGCCTCGATGATGCAGATGGTGTCGCCCTGCTTCACCGCCTGGCCGACTTCGACGAAAACCTTGGCATCCGGCGAGGGCGAGCGGTAGAACGTGCCGACCATCGGGGCTTTCACCAGATGTCCCCCTTCGCCTGGAGCCGGTTCGGCCGCCGGTGCCGCACCGGATGCGGCGGGTGCGGGACGAGCATCGGCATTCGGCGCGGGTGAGGCCAGCGCCTGGGCTGGAGCCATGGGCCCGGGCATGATGTTCACGCCGCCGCCCTTGACGATCTTGACCTTCTCTTCGCCCTCGGTGATCTCGATCTCGGCGATGCCCGATTCCTGCACCAGGTCGATCAACTTCTTCAGCTTGCGCAGATCCATGATCTCCCTTCAGCCCCGGAGCTTGCGGGCGCACGTTCGGCGATTTTCGGGATTTTTCGACGCAGAACGCGGAATTTTAGCCTACCAGTGGATCGAGAATCCGGTCCAAATCCCCTCTCTTGAACGCCCCAAGGCGGGTATGGGCGACAGCTCCCTGGCGATCCAGTACCACCGTGAAGGGCAGTCCGCCCTGGAGATTGCCCAGCCTCTTCATTGTATCCACGGTCTCTGACTCGGCAACCAGAAGAAGGTAGCTGATCTTGAGATCATTCGAGAATTCGGAGATTTTGACTGCATTATCGATACCAATCCCGACAATTAGCACCATCTTATCGCCGTATTTGTGCTGCGCAGCAGATAAAAGAGGGATCTCTTCCCTGCAAGGCGCGCACCAGGTCGCCCAGAAGTTGCAAACGATCACCCTGCCCCGCCACTCGGCCAACCGGCGCGATGCGCCCGTGAGGTCGCGGAAATTCTGGCTGAGAAGACTTGCGGCGCCGCTGCGCGACTGAAGCGCAAAAGCGCCGACCAGGGCACCGGCGCCCGCGGCGGCCAGCCCGGCCGCGCCGAGGATCAGCGCCTCACGCCGGGCGAGCGGCATCGCGGACCAGTGCCCCGACTTCGGCGATGCCGGCGCGCTCCATGACCCGCCCCGCTGGCGTGGATTTCAGGGTGACGCGCTCGTCGCGCGGGTCGCACACGGTCAGGCGCAGCGCCGCACCCTGCCAGGTGGTGGAAAACACGCTCACGGCGCGCGCCTGGTCGCCCGAAAAGCGCCGGCGCTCCTGGGTGCGAAAGGCGAGGTTGCGCTCGAGCAGGAAGATCTCGACATCCTTGGCGCTGTCGGGAAACAGCTGCAGCTCGATTTCGGCATAGGGACCGGCGATGCCGGCGAGCACCGGCCCGGTGAGATAGGGATTGAATTGCTCGAGCGCGCGCATCGCCTCGAGGGCGAGGCGGCGCAGCCCGGCGACGCGCTCGGCGTGCTCGTCGGCCTGGTAGAGACCGCGATAGGCGCGCAATTCGGACTCGATTTCGTCGTTGCGTGGCAGCGCCTGCGAATCGGGGGCGCCGAGCTGGCGCGCCGCCTTGCGCTTGGCGAGCGCGAAATCGTCGACGCCGTCCTCGGCCATGATGCGCGCCGCCGCCGCGGCGATGCGCACCCGCATGGCGGCCTGGCGGCTGCTGTGGCGGCTCATGCCCGCGATTCAATCATAGAATCTTCACCCTTCCTCATGGCCGCGCACCTCCACATCCTCGGCATTTGCGGCACCTTCATGGGTGGCGTCGCGGCGATCGCGCAGGCCGCGGGCTATCGCGTGACCGGCTGCGACGCCAACGTCTATCCGCCGATGAGCGAGCAGCTCGCCGGGCTCGGCATCGGGCTCACCGAGGGCTACGGCGAGGATCAACTCCGGTTGCGCCCCGACCTGTGGGTCATCGGCAACGTCATCACGCGCGGCACGCCCCTGATGGAGGCGATTCTCGACCGGGGCGAGCGCTATGTCTCCGGGCCGCAGTGGCTGTCGGAAAACGTGCTCGCCGGCCGGCACGTCCTGGCGGTCGCCGGGACCCACGGCAAGACCACCGTCTCGGCGATGCTCGCCTGGATCCTCGAGCAGGCCGGCCGCAAGCCCGGATTCCTGATCGGCGGGCTGCCGGTCGATTTCCCGGTCTCGGCCCGGCATACCGGATCACCGCACTTTGTAATCGAGGCGGACGAGTACGACACGGCCTTTTTCGACAAGCGATCCAAGTTCGTCCACTACGGCGCCCGGACCGCAATCCTGAACAATATCGAGTTCGATCATGCAGACATCTTCGACGATCTTGCAGCGATCGAGCGTCAATTCCATCATTTTGTGCGAACCGTTCCCAGAGGAGGAAGGATCATCGCGAACGGTGCGGATCCGGTAGTGGAGCGAGTGCTCACCCAAGGTTTCTGGAGTCCGGTCGATCGGTTCGGAGTGCAGGGGGGATGGGAGGCTGGGCCCATCGACGAGAAGGGGGGGTTCGACGTGCTCAAAGCGGGGCGACCCGCCGGTCGCATCCGCTGGGAACTCTCCGGCGACCACAACCGGTTGAATGCGCTCGCCGCGATTGCCGCCGCGGAGCATGCCGGCGTGTCTCCCGCCCAGGCGATCGACGCCCTGCATTCGTTCTCGGGGGTGCGCCGGCGCATGCAGGTGCGCGGCCGCGCGCGCGGCGTGACCGTCTACGACGATTTCGCCCATCACCCGACGGCGATCCGGACGACGATCGTCGGCCTGAGGCAGAAAGCGGGGCAGGGGCGCATCCTGGCGGTGTTCGAGCCGCGCTCGAACACCATGAAGCGCGGCGTGATGCGCGAGGCCCTGCCGGGCGCCTTCGCGCCGGCCGACCTTTGCTACATTTATTCCGCCAATCTGGAATGGAACGCCGAGGAAACTTTCGCGCCGCTCGGTGCGCGGGCGCGCTGCCTGAGCGAGCTCGACGCCTTGGTCGCCGCGGTGGTGGCCGACAGCCGTCCTGGGGACCATGTTCTGGTGATGTCCAACGGCGCATTCGGCGGCATCCACGCGAAGCTCCTGGCGCGGCTCGCGCAGGCGGCCACCGCGTGATCGCGTATCTGCATGGCTTCAATTCGTCGGCGCAGTCCCACAAGGCGCAGCTGCTCGGGCGCTTCCTGCAGGAGCAGGGGCTCGGCGCCGAGTACGCCTGCCCAGACCTGCCGCCGCGCGCCGCGGAGGCGATCGGCGCGATCGAGAAGCTGCGCCTCGATCGCCGCGCCTGCCTGGTCGGATCCTCCCTCGGCGGCTACTACGCTACCTACCTGGCGGAAAAGCATCGCTGCCGGGCGGTGCTCATCAATCCGGCCATCGATCCGCACCTCGGGCTGCGCACCTACCTCGGCCCGCAGCAGAACCTCCACACCGGCGAGCCCTATGAGCTCACCGAGGCCTACCTGCGCGACTGGGAGAAGCTCTATGTGCGCCGGCTGACGCCCGCGCGGTACCTGTTGCTCGTCGAGACCGGCGACGAAGTGCTCGACTACCGGCGCGCCGTCGAGCGCTATGCTGGTGCCGAGCAGGTGGTCGTCGACGGCGGCGACCATAGCCTGCAGAGCTTTCCGCGTCAGCTGCCGCGCATCCTCGAGTTCTCCCGTGCAAATCCTGTATGAGGAGGACGGCGACCTGAAGGTCGGGGCGGTGCTCGCCCAGGCGCCGGCGTCGCTGCAGGTGGAAAGCCCGCACGGGCGCCGATCCAAAATCAAGGCGGCCGCGGTGCTGATGAGCTTCGAGCGCCCCTCGGGCGCCGAGCTGCTCGGCGCCGCCGAGCAGTACGCCGCCGCGCTCGATACCGAATTCCTGTGGCAATGCATTGGCACGCGGGAATTCGGCTTCCAGGAGCTGGCGCGCGAGTACGTCGGGCGCGAGCCGACGCCCGTCGAGGCGGCCGGCGTGCTGTGGAAACTGCACGCGGCGCCGGTCTACTTCTACCGCCGGGGCAGGGGACGCTTCCAGGCGGCGCCCGAGGCCACGCTGCGCCTCGCGCTCGCCGGCATCGAGAAGCGGCGGGCACTGCAGGAGAAGATCGCCGCCTGGGCGGCGCGTCTCTCTCGCGCCGACTGCCCGGCCGAGATTGCCGCTCTCAAGGACGAGCTGCTCTACGGGCCGGACCGCAACAAGCCGGAGACCAAGGCGCTCGAGCAGGCCTGCGAGGCGACCGGGCTCGCGCCAGTACGGCTGTTCGAGCGCTGCGGCCTGCTGCCCGATACGCATGACTACCACCTCGGGCGCTTTCTGTTCGAGTTCTTCCCCGGCGGCACGGCGTTCGCGCCGCACGTCATTCCGGCACCGCCGCAGGACCTGCCGCTGGCAGAGGCGGGCGCCTTCAGCCTGGACGACGCCGGCACCACCGAGGTCGACGACGCCTTTTCGGTGCGGCGCCTTGCCTCCGGCGAGCTGCGCATCGGCATCCACATCGCCGCGCCGGCACTCGCCATCGCGCCCGGCTCGCCGCTCGACGCCATGGCGCGCGAGCGCCTGTCGACCGCCTATATGCCGGGACGCAAGTACACCATGCTGCCGGCGGACGTGGTCGAGCGCTTCTCGCTCGATGCGGGCGGCGAGCGCGCCGCGCTGTCGCTGTACTTCGATGTCGCCGAAGGGGAGGGCGGGCTGCGCGGGCGCCAAACGCGCCTCGAGCGCGTGCCGATCGTCGCCAACCTGCGGCATGCGCAGTACGACGTGCTGAACCAGGCGTTCGAAGCCGGCGGCGGCGCGGGGCTGGCCTACGAGGACGAGCTGCGCTCGCTCTGGAAGGTAGCGCAGGCGCTCGAGGCGCGCCGCGGCCGGCCGAGCGCCGGCGCGGCGTCGCTCGACTACAGCTTCAGCATCGAAGCCGGGCGGGTGCGCATCGTGCCGCGCAAGCGCGGCGCGCCGCTCGACAAGCTGGTCGCCGAGCTGATGATCCTTGCCAACTCGAGTTGGGGCGAGCTGCTTGCCGAGCGCGACGTGGCGGCGATCTATCGCGTGCAGTCGGTCGGCAAGGTACGCCTGAGCGTGCACCCGGAGCCGCACGAAGGGCTGGGGCTTGCCTGCTATGCCTGGATGAGCTCGCCGCTGCGCCGCTACGTCGACCTGATCAACCAGTGGCAGCTGGTCGCGGCGCTGGCCGGGGCACGCGCGCCGTTCGCCCGCAATTCGGACGCCCTGCTATCGGCGCTGCGCGCCTTCGAGGTGACCACCGCGCGCTACGACGAGCACCAGCGGGTGATGGAGGACTACTGGTGCCTGCGCTGGCTCCTGCAGGAGGCCGTGGCCTCCGTGGAGGCGCTGGTGCTGCGCGAGAATCTGGTCCGGCTCGAAGGCCTGCCGCTGGTCGCGAGGGTGCCTTCGCTACCCGAGCTTGCGGCCGGCACGAGGGTGCGCCTGGCGGTGAAATCGGTCGACCTGCTGGAGCGGTCGGTGGCGCTGGCGTATGGTGAGACGCTTGGAGAAAGTCCGGAAATGGTGCAGGATATCGGTTCGGGGCGTGGCGAAAAAGTCTAAAATATGAAAGGCTTGTTCGGCTAACGTGAGATCTTACTTGATCATTGGCGGCGACTACCGGCTGCTGCAGACGGCGCTCGGTATCTCAGTGCTGCTGCACGCGGCAGCGCTTGCCGTGCATTTCAAGGTCCCCCAACGCCTGGGCTGGAAGCCGGCCAGTACGACGATGGAAGTCGTGCTGGTCAACGCCAGAACGAGCGAGATGCCGTCGCGCGCGACGGTACTCGCGCAGGCCAATCTCGATCGCGGCGGCAACGTCGACGAGAACCGCCGCGCCGCCACGCCGCTGCCGGTGAGCGAGCCGCGCAATCCCGGCAGGGACCTCGCCGAGGCGCAGCGGCGCGTGCGCGAGCTCGAGGCGCAGCAGAAGCGCCTGCTGGCGCAGGCGCGCAAGGCGAAAACGCGCGTGCAACCGGCGCCGCCGCGCGCGGCACCCGCCGATGAGCAGGCGAAAAACCCCAGCGGGCGCGACCTCGCCGACATGGCGCTCGCCTCGATGCGCCTGCAGGCGCAGATCGACAAGCAGGTCGAGGAATACCAGAAGCGCCCGCGCAAGAAATTCATCGGCGCCAATGCCGCCGAATACCGCTTCGCGCAGTACGAGGAGGACTGGCGCGTCAAGGTCGAGCGCGTCGGCATGCTCAACTATCCGCCGGAGGCGCGCGGCAAGATCTACGGCAACCTGCGCATGACGGTGACCATCCGCCCCGACGGCAGCGTCGATGCGGTGGAGCTCGACCGCTCCTCGGGGCTCAAGGTGCTCGACGACGCCGCGTTCAAGATCGTGCGCCTTGCCGCGCGCTACGCGCCGTTCCCGCCGGAGATCCGGCGCGACACCGACCTGCTGGTCATCACTCGCACCTGGTTTTTCGGCCAAGGCGACAAGCTCTGGACTGAGTAGCGGGGCCCGATGAGCGATCGTTACGCGGTCATCGGCAACCCGGTGGCCCACTCGAAGTCGCCCTGGATCCACGCCCGCTTCGCGCGCGATTGCGGCCAGGACCTCGACTACGGCCGCATCGAGGCGCCGCTGGAGGGCTTTGCCGCCACGGTAGACGCGTTTCGCGCCGCGGGCGGCAAGGGCCTGAACGTGACGCTGCCGTTCAAGGAGCAGGCGCGCCAGTATTGCGAGCGGTTCAGCGCGCGCGCGGCGCAGGTGGTGAACACGCTTTGCTTCGACGGCGGCGTCTTTGGCGATAACACCGACGGCGTGGGCCTGGTGCGCGACCTGCGCGCCAACCTCGGCGTCGAGCTCACCGGCCGGCGCGTGCTGCTGATGGGCGCGGGCGGCGCGGCGCAGGGGGTGGTGGGCGCCCTGCTCGAGGCCGGCGTGGCGCAGCTGGTGATCGCGAACCGCACGATGGGCCGCGCGCAGGCGCTCGCCGCGCGCCACCCCGGGGTGACGGCGAAAAGCTACGCGTCGTTGTCGGAGCCGGCCGATATCGTGGTCAACGCCACCTCTGCCGGCCTGGCGGGCGACGCGCTGGCGCTGCCGCATGGCCTGATCGGCAAAGGCGTGCTGGCCTACGACATGGTCTACGGCCGCGACACGCCGTTCCTCGCCGCGGCACGCGCGGCGGGCGCGCGAGCCTGCGACGGGCTCGGCATGCTGGTCGAGCAGGCGGCCGAGTCGTTTCTCGTCTGGCGCGGGGTGCGTCCCGAAACCGGCGCGGTGCTCGCCGAACTGCGCCGCGCCTAGCATGCGGGTTGGGAAGATTGCCTGGCGGCTCTCCTGGGCGGCGCTCGCCGCCGTGGTTTTCGTCTTCGCGCTGGTGCAGCTGTGGTTCTTTTCGCAAGTGATGTACTGGTCGCGATTCGAGCCGGGCTCGACCGCGTTCATGGAGCGCCGGCTCGAGTCGCTGCGGGCGCATGACCCGCACGCGGTCCTGCATCAGGAATGGCTGCCCTATGTGCGCATCTCCGCGCACCTGAAGCGCGCGGTGGTGGCCGCCGAGGATGCCAAGTTCCTCGACCACGAAGGCTTCGACTGGCTGGCGATCCAGAAGGCGCTGGAAAAGAACGTGCAGCAGGGCAAGGCGGTCGCCGGCGCCTCGACCATCAGCCAGCAGCTGGCCAAGAACCTGTTTCTCTCGGGCGAGCGCTCCTTGCTGCGCAAGGGCGAGGAGGCGCTGATCACCTGGATGCTCGAAGCGGTGATGTCCAAGCGGCGCATCCTCGAGCTGTACCTGAATTACGCCGAGTGGGGCGAGGGCGTATTCGGCGCGGAATCCGCGGCGCGCTACCACTTCGGCATCGGCGCCGCCGCGCTGAACCCGGAGGAGGCGGCGTGGCTGGCGGCGATCCTGCCCAGCCCGCGACGCTACAAGCGCGGCGAGATCACGCCGTACAGCGCCCAGCGCGCGGCGGCCATCGCCTCGCACATGGACAAGGCGCAGATTCCCTGAGGCAGGCAGGTAGGTGAGGCGGGGCTAGGCCGGGGCGAACGCGGCGCGCGCTGCGGCGAGGGTCGCCGCGACCTCCGCCTCGCCGTGCGCCGCCGAGACGAAGCCCGCCTCGTAGGCCGAGGGCGCGAGGTAGACGCCGCGCGCCAGCATGGCGTGGAAGAAGCGGTTGAAGCGCTCCTTGTCGCACTGCATGACCTCGGCGAAGGACGCGGGCGGCGCGGGGCGGAAATACAGGCCAAACATGCTGCCGATGGATTGCGCCGAGAAGGCGACGCCGGCCTTTTCAGCTTCGATGCAAAGGCCTTTCACAAGGGAAACGGTATTTTTTTCTATTTTTCCCTGGAAATTCTTTTCCTGAATTAATTTCAAAGTGGCCAAACCGGCGGCGACCGCGATCGGATTGCCGGATAGCGTGCCGGCCTGGTAGACCGGCCCGAGCGGCGCGAGCTTTTCCATGATGTCGCGCCTGCCGCCGACCGCGCCCACTGGCAGCCCGCCGCCGATCACCTTGCCGAGCGTGGTCAGGTCGGGCCGGATGCCGAAGCGCGCCTGCGCGCCGCCGAGCGCGACGCGGAATCCCGTCATCACCTCGTCGAAGATCAGCAGCGCGCCGTGGCGCGTGCATTCCTCGCGCAACGCCTCGAGGAAGCCGGGGGCAGGGAGGACGAGGTTCATGTTGCCCGCCACGGGCTCGACGATGACGGCCGCGGTTTTCGAGCCGCTTTTTTCGAAGAATTTCTTGACTTGAAGAACATCATTGAAATCGAGAACGGCAGTAAGTTTCGCCGTTTCGTCCGGAACGCCGGCCGAGCTCGGATTGCCCAGCGTCAGCGCGCCGGAGCCGGCCTTCACCAGCAGGGCATCGGCGTGGCCGTGGTAGCAACCCTCGAATTTGACGATCAGGCTGCGCCCGGTAAAGCCGCGGGCGAGGCGGATGGCGGTCATGGTGGCCTCGGTACCCGAGGACACCAGCCGCACCAGCTCGAGCGATGGCACCAGGCGGCACAGCGTTTCGGCCAGCTCGATTTCCGCCTCGGTCGGTGCGCCATACGACAGGGCGCGCGAGGCCGCCTGGCGCACGGCCTCCACCACCGCCGGATGCGTGTGGCCGAGGACCATCGGTCCCCAGGAGCCGACGTAGTCGATGTAGCGCCGGCCCTCCGCATCCCACAGGTGCGGGCCGAGGGCGCGCCCGAAGAACAGCGGCGTGCCGCCGACGGCGCGAAACGCGCGCACCGGCGAATTGACGCCGCCGGGGATGTGGAGCTGGGCGCGCTCAAAAAGCGATTTGTTCTTCATCTAAATAATTTTCCATACCTGGCAGCGCGTTCGCGGATGTCCACCGCATCAAACAGATCCGAGATCACCGCCACCATGTCGGCGCCGGCGGCGATGACTGCGGGCGCGTTCTCCAGCGTGATGCCGCCGATGGCGCAGACCGGCACCCCGAGATCCTGGTCGAACAGCGACAGCGGCGCGCGCAGAGCACCCGGCTTGGTCGGCGAGGCAAACACGCTGCCGAACGCCACGTAGTCCGCTCCCGCGCGCACCGCGGCCTTCGCGGCTTCGGCATCGTTGTAGCAGGACGCCCCCAGCAGCTTGCCTTTCAGTTTCTTTCGCGCGGCGGCGAGGTCGCCGTCCTCGCGCCCGAAGTGCACGCCATCGGCGCCGCAGGCGAGCGCGAGCTCGAGGTCGTCGTTGATGATCACGCGCACATGGTAGCGATGCGCGAGCGCCACGACCTCTTTTGCTTCCGACGGGGATGCCTGCTGTTTTCTCCGGTATTGCAGCAGGGCCATGCCGCCCTCCAGCGCCGGGCGAAGCTTGTTCATCAGGTCCGCGCCATCCGGCGTGATGGCGTACAGGCCGCGCAGTCTCACGACTTGAAGAAGCGCTGCGGAATGAACTGGCCGGCGCCGGGACGAAAGCCCGCCTCGAGCGCGCGCCAGGTGAATTCCTGCGCTTCGCCCACGGCGCGCGGCAGCTCGAGCCCCCGCGCCAGCAGCGCCGCGATGGCGGAGGCGAGCGTACAGCCCGAGCCGTGGTAGCTCCCGGGCAGCCGGGGCCAGCGGTCTTCCCGCACCACGCCGTGCGCGTCGTAAAGCGTATTGACGACTTCGGGGGTATCCGCATGCGTGCCGGTGACGAGCACGTAGCGGCAGCCGAGCGACAGCAGCCGTGCCGCGCCGCCCAGGCGCCTGGCTTCGAGGAGATTCGGCGTCGCCACGGTGGCGAGCGGCAGGATGACTTCGATCATCGCCGCTTCGACGGCATCGCTGGCGAGCGGGTCGCCGCGTCCCGAGGCGAGGACCGGGTCGAACACCAGGGGCGCGCGCTGCGCCGCGAGCAGGGCGGCAAGGGCGCGCACGTTGCCCGCCGAGCCGAGCACGCCGAGCTTGATCGCCGCGATCGGCCACTCGGCCAGCAGGCGCCGCGCCTGGTCTTCCACCCAGCGCGTGTCGACGGCCTGCAGGGCCTCGACGCCGCTCGTATCCTGCACGGTGAGCGCCGTCACCACCGAAAGCGGATGGCAGCCGAGGGCGGCGAGCGTCAGCAGGTCGGCCTGCACGCCGGCTCCGCCCGTGGGATCCGAAGCGGCGCAGGCGAGGACGGCCGGAGGCGAGGACGACATGCGTTAAACTCCGGTGCCATTTTACTGTCCGCTGCCGATGACCGAGAGCCAAGTTCAGTACAAGACCTGGATGTGCCTGATCTGCGGCTTCGTCTACGACGAGGCGGCGGGGCTGCCCGACGAGGGCCTCGCGCCGGGCACGCGCTGGGAGGACGTGCCGATGAACTGGACCTGTCCCGAGTGCGGAGCGCGCAAGGATGATTTCGAGATGGTCGAGCTGTAACGCGGTAAAATACGAAGTGGGCGTATGTCTTCGATCAACCTGACGCACCACTTCCTGATCGCCATGCCCAACATGGCGGACCCGTACTTTTCCAGGACCCTGACCTACATCTGCGAGCACAACGACCAGGGCGCCCTCGGCCTGGTGGTCAACCGTCCCATCGACATGACGCTGCAATCGCTGTTCCAGCGCCTGTCGCTCAAGCTGCCCGACGCCGAGCTCGGCGGCTCGCCGATCTTCTTCGGCGGCCCGGTGCAGACCGACCGCGGCTTCGTGCTGCACGCGCCGGCGGGCAACTGGCAGGCGACGCTGCGCGTGGGCGAGGCGATCGGCCTCACCACTTCGAAGGACATCCTCGAAGCGGTGGGCCGCGGCGAGGGACCGCCGCGCATCCTGGTGACGCTCGGCTACGCCGGCTGGTCGCCGGGGCAGCTCGAGCACGAAATTTCGAAGAACGCCTGGCTCACGGTGGAGGCGCGCGACGGCATCATTTTCGAGACGCCGGTCGAGGAACGCCTGCCGGCGGCGATGGAACTCCTCGGCATCGACTTCGCGAGGCTGCAGGACGAAGCAGGACATGCCTGAGCAGGCGACCCTCGCCAAACGCTCAGCGCGTACCGTTCTAGCCTTCGATTTCGGTCTCAAGCGCATCGGCGTCGCCGTCGGCGAGCCCGAGCTCGGAACGGCTCACCCGCTGCGGGCAGTTTCAGATTTTTCACAAGTAGAAAAACTGATCAAGGAATGGAAACCAACCAATCTCGTCGTTGGCCTGCCCACGTCTGCCCAAGGCGCGGCGCACGCCATGACGCGGCACGCTGAGGTGTTCGCGCGCCGGCTGGAGAAGCGCTTCAAGCTGCCGGTGGCGCGCGTCGATGAACGCTATACGTCCGTGGAGGCGGAGTCGCGCCTGCGCGGCTTGAAGAAAAAAATGATCGATTCCGTCGCCGCCCAGTTAATTCTCGAGCAGTACTTCGATGAAGCTGCCTGACGCCGAGAAGCTCTCGGCGCAGCTCGCCGCTGAGCTGAAGCCGCTTATCGGCCCGAATAGCGCGATGGTCGGGCTCTATACCGGAGGCGTTTGGCTTGCGGAAAGACTCCATAAGGAATTGAGGATTGAAAAACCATTGGGCTTGATGGACATCGCCTTCTACCGCGACGACTACGCCGCGCGCGGCCTGCACCATGACCCGAAGCGCACCAAGATCCCGTTCGACGTCAACGGCGCCGAGCTGCTGCTGGTCGACGACGTCCTCTACAGCGGGCGCACGGTGCGCGCCGCGATGAATGAGCTATTCGACTACGGGCGCCCGGCCAGCATTCGCCTCGTGGTGCTCGCCGATCGCGGCGGCCGCCAACTGCCGATCGCCGCGCAGCACGTCGGCGCCAAGGTGGAAGTGCCGCAAGGCAAGCGCCTGCGGCTGAAACGCGGCGATGACGGCAGGCTTGCGCTCGTCCTGGAGGCCGACGATGCCGCGTAACCCGCAGCTCAACGCCAACGGCGAGCTGCAGCACCTGCTGTCGATCGAGGGGCTGCCGCGCGAGATCCTGGTGCAGATCCTCGACACGGCGGAGTCCTTCGCCGGCGTCACTGAGCGCGAGGTGAAGAAGGTGCCGCTGCTGCGCGGCAAGAGCGTGTTCAACCTGTTCTTCGAGCCTTCGACGCGCACGCGCACCACTTTCGAGATCGCGGCCAAGCGCCTTTCGGCCGACGTCATCAACCTCAATATTTCCGTGTCCTCGGCCACCAAGGGCGAGTCGCTGCTCGACACGGTCGCGAACCTCTCGGCGATGCAGGCCGACATCTTCGTCGTGCGCCACGCTTCCTCGGGCGCGCCCTTCCTCATCGCGCGCCACGTCAAGCCGCACGAGCACGTGGTGAACGCCGGCGACGGCCGCCACGCCCACCCGACGCAGGGGCTGCTCGACCTCTTCACCATCCGGCACTACAAGAAGGACTTCAGCCAGCTGACCGTGGCCATCGTCGGCGACGTCCTGCATTCACGCGTGGCGCGCTCCCTGATCCACGGCCTGACTACGCTCGGCGCGCCGGAAGTGCGCGTCATCGCGCCGAAGACGCTGATCCCCGCGGGCGTCGAGGCGCTCGGCGTGCGCGTGTTCCACGACATGCGCGCCGGCCTCAAGGACTGCGACGTGGTGGTGATGCTGCGGCTGCAGAACGAGCGCATGCGCGGCGCGCTGCTGCCCTCGGCGCAGGAATTCTTCAAGAGCTACGGCCTGACGCTCGACAAGCTCGCGGCGGCCAAGCGCGACGCCATCGTCATGCATCCCGGGCCGATGAACCGCGGCGTGGAGATCGATTCGTCGGTGGCCGACGGCCCGCACTCGGTGATCCTGCCGCAGGTGACCTTCGGCATCGCCGTGCGCATGGCGGTCATGAGCATCGTGGCGGGTAACTGATGAACCTGCACATCAAGGGCGGACGCGTCATCGACCCGGCGAGCGGGAAGGACGCCGTTGGCGATGTGTACGTTGCTGATGGAAAAATCGTTGAAAAAGTAAAAGCGGAAAAAACTATTGAAGCGAAGGGCCTTATCGTTTGTCCAGGTTTCATCGACCTCGCGGTGCGGCTGCGCGAGCCGGGCCACGAGTACAAGGCGACACTCGAGTCGGAAATGGGCGCCGCCGCCGCGGGCGGCGTCACCAGCCTCGCCTGCCTGCCCGACACCGACCCGCCGCTCGACGAGCCGGGCCTGGTCGACATGCTGCGCCGGCGCGCCAAGGCGCTGTCGCGCGCCCGCGTCTACCCGGTCGGCGCGCTCACGGTGAAGCTCAAGGGCGAGTCGCTCACCGAGATGGCGCTGCTGGCGGAGGCGGGCTGCGTCGCCTTCTCGCAGGCCAACCAGCCGTTCGTCGATCACCAGGTGCTGTGGCGCGCGCTGCAATACGCGGCGACCTTCGGTTTTCCGGTGTGGCTGCGCGCCGAAGACGCCGCGCTCGCCCGCGAAGGCGTGGCGCACGACGGCGAAGTGGCGACGCGCCTCGGCCTGCCGGGCATCCCGGCGTTCGCCGAGACCATCGCGCTCGCCGCCATCCTCGAGCTGGTGCGCGCGACCGGCGCGCGCGTGCACCTGTGCCGCCTGTCGTGCGCCGGCAGCGTCGAGCTGGTGCGCGCCGCCAAGCGCGAGGGCCTGCCGGTGAGCTGCGACGTCGGCATCCACTACGTGCATCTCTCCGACATGGATCTCGGCTACTTCGATTCCAACTGCCGCCTCGAGCCGCCGCTGCGCAGCCAGCGCGACCGCGACGCGCTGTCGCGCGCGCTCGCCGAGGGGGTGGTGGACTGCCTCTGTTCGGATCACACGCCGGTCGACGAGGACGGCAAGCACCTGCCCTTCTCTGAAGCCGAGTCTGGTGCAACCGGACTCGAGCTTCTTCTGCCGCTCGCGCTCAAGTGGGGCGAAGCGGCCAAGCTGCCGCTGGCAAAGACGCTGGCGCGGATCACTTCCGACCCGGCGCGCATTCTCGGCGTCGCCGCGGGGCGCCTCGCGGCGGGCGCG
>DASWEU010000132.1:0-13780 GCA_036394595.1 Burkholderiales bacterium
CCGCGGTCGACGCCCGCCGTCGGCTTGCACAGCGCGCGCGCGAAAGTCTGGTCGGCCTCGCGCTCGATGCTCACCACGCTCGCCACCGGCAACCCGGCCGGGTAGGTGCCGTCGATGCCGGAGGTCACCAGCCGGTCGCCGTTCTGGATCTCGGCGTTGGCCGACAGGTAGCGCAGCTCGAGCAGGCCCGAAGCGCCGCCGCCGAAGGCCACCGCGCGCAATCCGTTCCTCACCACCTGCACCGGGATCGCCTGGTCCGGGTTGGTGAGCAGCGTGACCTCCGAGAGCAGCGGGTGCACGCGCGTCACCTGGCCGACGACGCCCGATTCGTCGGCTACCGGGCTGCCCGGGCGCACGCCGTGCGTCGCGCCGCGGTCGATGAACACCTTTTGCGCGTAGGGGTCGCGCCCGGCGTACAGCACCTCGGCCGGCACCGCGCGCACGTCGAGCCGGTCGGCGGCGCCGATGGTGCGGCGCAGCTCCGCGGACTCCGCCTGCGCCGCCTCGAAGCGTTGCGCGTCGCGCGAGAAGGCGAGCGTCTTGGCGCGCAGCTCCGCGTTCTCGTCGATCAGGCGCGACTGCGCCGAAAAATAACCGCCGACGCGCTCGGCGACCTCGATCGGAAAGGTGGCAGCGCGCTGCAGCGGGTAGGCGGCGAGCGCGAACCAGACGCGCATGCCCTCGGCGTAGCGGAAGCGCGCATCGATCACCAGCAGGGCGAGCGACAGCGAGGCGAAAAAGAACAGGCGCACAAGCGGCGCCGGTCCTCGCTTGAAGAACGGCGGGGGGCTGTGGTCCATCCCCCGGTACTACTCAGTCGTTGGTGAAAATCGGGCCGAAGTGCTCCATCTTCTCCAGAGCCTTGCCCGAGCCGCGCACCACGCAGGTAAGCGGGTCGTCCGCGACGATGACCGGCAGACCGGTCTCCTCCATCATCAGGCGGTCGAGGTCGCGCAACAGCGCGCCGCCGCCCGTGAGCACCATGCCCTTCTCGGCGATGTCGGCGCCGAGCTCGGGCGGGGTCTGCTCCAGCGCCGACTTGACCGCGGACACGATCGAGTTCAGCGGTTCGGTGAGCGCCTCGAGGATCTCGTTGGACGAGATGGTGAAGCTCCTCGGAATGCCTTCGGCCAGGTTGCGTCCCTTGACTTCCATCTCGCGCACTTCCGAGCCGGGGAAAGCCGAGCCGATCTGCTTCTTGATCATCTCGGCGGTGGTCTCGCCGATCAGCATGCCGTAGTTGCGGCGGATGTAGTTGATGATCGCTTCGTCGAATTTGTCGCCGCCGACGCGCACCGAGCCCGAGTACACCATGCCGCCGAGCGAGATCACGCCGACCTCGGTGGTGCCGCCGCCGACGTCCACCACCATCGAGCCGGTGGCCTCCGCCACCGGCAGATCCGCGCCGATGGCTGCCGCCATCGGCTCTTCGATCAGGTAAACCTGGCCGGCGCCCGCGCCGATCGCGCTTTCCCGGATGGCGCGCCGCTCGACCTGCGTCGAGCCGCAGGGCACGCAGATGATGATGCGCGGGCTGGGCGAGAACAGCTTGTTGTCGTGCACCTTCTTGATGAACTGCTTCAGCATCTGCTCGGTGACGGTGAAGTCGGCGATCACGCCGTCCTTCATCGGCCGGATGGCGATGATGTTGCCCGGCGTCTTGCCGAGCATCATTTTCGCTTCGCGGCCGACGGCCTGGATGGTCTTCTTGCCGTTCGGCCCGGCTTCCTGCCGGATGGCGACGACCGAAGGCTCGTTCAGCACGATGCCTTTGCCGCGAACATAAATCAGCGTGTTGGCGGTGCCGAGATCGATCGCGAGATCGTTCGAGAAGTAACTCCTCAGGAATCCAAACATGGGAATGGCGCTGGCCCCTTCTTTCAAATTTCCTTAAGTTGTGATCGTAAGGCCCTGTTGCTTTGGGCCGATATGATACGCTAAGGCCGCTAGCTGCAATACGCCTAAAGGCCTATTTTTTCACGCTTTATACCCCTTAATGGCCCTAACCGACGATCAGGTCCGCCGCCTCGCCCGACTGGCGCGCATCGCCATCCGCCCGGAGGACTCCGCCGCCGCGGTCGAGCGTCTGAACCGGGTGCTCGGCCTGATCGACCAGTTGCGCGCCGTGGACACGACGGGCATCGAGCCGATGGCGCATGCGATGGACCTGACGCAGCGGCTGCGTCCCGACCAGCCGAGCAAATCCGAGCCGCGCGAGAGCTATCAGAAGGCAGCCCCGGCGGTCGAGGGCGGGTTGTACCTAGTTCCCAAGGTTCTCGAGTAAAAGGAAAGGGGGAGGATAAATCTTCCCCCTTCAAATCCCCCCAACTTGCTGAACTCGACACTTTCCGAACTCTCTGCGGCGCTGGCCGCGAAAAAGATTTCGGCCGTCGAGCTGACGCGGCTCTGCCTCGACCGCATCGACAGCCTGAACGGCAGTCTCAATGCATTCATCAACTATGACGCGGATACGGCCCTGGCGCAGGCGCGCGCGGCCGATACGCTGCGTGCCGCGGGCAAGGCGGGCGCGCTGAGCGGGATTCCGATTGCGCACAAGGATATTTTCTGCACCCGCCATCTGCCGACGACCTGCGGCTCGAAGATGCTGGCGGAATACGTCAGTCCCTACGACGCGCACGTCATCGAGCAGTTCGACGCCGCGGGCGCGGTGCAGCTCGGCAAGTGCAACATGGACGAGTTCGCCATGGGCTCGTCGAACGAGACTTCGCATTTCGGCCCGGTGAAGAATCCCTGGGACCGGCGGCGCGTGCCCGGCGGCTCCTCGGGCGGCTCGGCCGCCGCGGTGGCGGCGCGCATGGCGCCGGCGGCCACCGGCACCGACACCGGCGGCTCGATCCGCCAGCCCGCGGCGCTCACCGGCGTGTGCGGCATGAAGCCCACCTATGGCGCGGTGTCACGCTTCGGCCTGGTGGCTTTCGCCTCCTCGCTCGACCAGGCCGGGCCGATCGCGCGCAGCGCGGCCGACCTGGCGCTGATGATGAACGTGATGGCGGGATTCGACGCGCGCGATTCGACCAGCGTGGATCGGCCGAAGGAAGACTATGGCCGTTCTCTGGAAATGAATTTAAAGGGACTCCGCATCGGCTTACCCAAGGAATATTTCGGCGACGGCATCGAGCCGGGCGTGCGCAGCGCGGTGGAAGAGGCGGTGCGCTGGTTCGAGTCGCAGGGCGCGAAGCGCGTGCCGATCGAGCTGCCGAATACGCCGCTTGCCGTGCCGGTGTACTACGTCATCGCGCCGGCGGAGGCCTCCTCCAACCTGTCGCGCTTCGACGGTGTGCGCTACGGCCACCGCGCGAAGCAATACGCCGACATGAACGACATGTACGAGCGCACGCGCGACGAGGGCTTCGGCGCCGAGGTCAAGCGCCGCATCCTGGTGGGCACCTATGTGCTCTCGCACGGCTACTACGACGCCTACTACCTGCAGGCGCAAAAAGTACGCCGGCTGATCGCACAGGATTTTTCTCTGGCTTTTCAGAAATGCGATGTCATTCTTGGACCGACCTCACCGACGACGGCGTTCGAGCTCGGCGCCAAGGTGGATGACCCGGTGCAGATGTACCTCAACGACATCTTCACCATCCCGGCGCCGCTGGCGGGCCTGCCGGGCCTGTCGATCCCCTGCGGCTTCGATGCCCGGGGCCTGCCGGTCGGCCTTCAATTAATGGGCACCTACTTTTCGGAAGCAAGGCTGCTAGGCGCGGCGCACCGCTACCAGCAGGCAACGGACTGGCACCGGCGCGTGCCGAAGGAGACGCCGCTGTGAGAATCGCGGTCTTTTTCGCACTGCTGGTCGCTTTCCCGGCCCTATCTCAGGACCGCGCGGAGACCAAGGAGCTCTACGGCACCATGGGCGGGCGCAACGCGCTGCTCGTGCTCCAGGCTACGCAGCGCGCCGATGGCGGATGGCGGGTCGCGGGTGAATACGTGCTGCTGCCGACCGTGGTGCGACGCTACGTCGAGGGCGAGCGAAGCCCGGAGATCGGCGTCACCTCGCTGAAAGAGGGAACCTCGCCGATTCTGTTCGGCCGGCCGGCGACCGGGGAGCTGCGCGGCACCTGGCGCGAGGGCAGGTTCTCCGGCACGCGCTACGGCCCGGGCGGGCAGGAGCGCGAGCGCTTCGAGCTGTCGGAGGATTTTCCTTCCATGGACGCCTATGGCGGGTCGGTGCGCTGCGACGTGGACGAGGGCGCTTATCGTTCGTCGCTCGCCTTCACCATCGAGTCCGGCAAGATCCGGTCGCTCGACTGGCGCTCGCGCGTGACGCCGAGCGAACACAGCTGCACGCTCGCTGCCCTGGCGCAGCAGCCGATGAAGGGCGGGCTCGCCGCCGGCGCCGGCAGGTGCCGCGTGACGCTGCGCGACCTGGGCGATTTCCTCAGCGTGACCGCCGCGAACTGCAGCGCGCAGTGCGGCTCGCAGGCCTATCTCGAGCCGCTGCTGGTCGATCGGCGCGGCGCCTGCCGCCTGCTGCACCCCGTGGCGAGGTAGGCGCGATGGCCTGGGAAATCGTGGTCGGCATCGAGGCGCACACGCAGCTGCTGACGAAGAGCAAGATGTTCTCCAGCGCGTCGACCGCATTCGGCGCCGAACCTAACACCTACGCCTCCGCCGTTGACATCGCGCTCCCCGGCACGCTTCCCGCGCTGAACCAGCACGCGGTGGAGCTGGCGATCAGGTTCGGCCTGGCGGTCGGCGGGCCGGGCGTCATCAGCCGCCGCTCCGTTTTTGCGCGAAAAAACTATTTCTATCCCGACCTGCCGAAGGGCTACCAGATCAGCCAGTACGAGTTGCCCATCGTCACCGGCGGCTCGATCCAGATCCAGACCGAGGCGGGCGCCAAGACCATCCGCCTGACGCGCGCGCATCTCGAGGAGGACGCTGGCAAATCTCTGCACGAAGCTGTCCAGGGCATGAGCGGCATCGACTTAAACCGCGCCGGCACGCCGCTGCTGGAGATCGTTTCCGAACCCGAGCTGCGCGGCGCCAAAGAGGCGGTGGCCTACGCCAAGGCGCTGCATACGCTGGTGCGCTGGATTGATATCTGCGATGGCAACATGCAGGAAGGATCTTTTCGGTGTGACGCAAACGTATCAGTAAGAAAATTCGGCGATTCAAAGCTTGGTACGCGTTGCGAGATTAAGAATCTCAATTCTTTTCTGTTTATGGAACAGGCAATTGAATTCGAGGCTGGTCGCCAAATTGAGATCCTCGAAGGTGGTGGAAGGATTGATCAAGAGACTCGACTTTTCGATGTGGAAATTGGCGAAACTCGCGCGATGCGCTCAAAGGAAGATGCGCAAGACTATCGATATTTCCCTGATCCCGATTTATTGCCATTGGTGATAGCTGAGAAGGAAATAACTCGAATCGGCAATGAAATGCCGGAAGGCCTAGGCAATGTCCATAAGCGATTTCTTAATTACGGCTTCACGCAAGAAATGGCGTATGTACTTACGTTAGATAGACGCAGAGCAATGCATTTCGATGTTTTCTGGAAGCATCTATTGGCACTAACCCCAGATGTAGTTCCTTCTGAACGAGTCCAGGGCGCCAACTTCGCAATGATGGAGATTGGCGCCGCGATGGGGCGCTTGGGCATCTCGATCGAGGATATCTCTCCAATTTATCTTGCGACTCTCATTGCGCGAATACTAGATAAGACAATTAGTCACAGAATTGCAAAAGATGTCTTTGCGGCAATGCTGGATGGTGATGGCACTCCCGATGAGATCATCGAGAAGAAAGGCCTAAAGCAAATTAGCGACGCAGGAGCGATCGCGAAAGCGGTCGATGAGGTGCTGGCCGCCAATGCGAAGCAGGTGGCGGACTACAAGGCGGGCAAGGAGAAGGCCTTCAACTCGCTGGTGGGACAGGTGATGAAGGCGACCAAGGGGAAGGCCAATCCGGCGCAGGTGAACGAGATCCTGCGCCGCAAGCTCGGCGGCTGAATAGCTACTTGCCGCGCGTCAATTCCTGGTAGCGCTTCTTGTCGTCGTCGTACTTCGCGTTGATGCCGGCGACCTCGCGCTTCTTGGCGTCGAGCAGGCCCTCTTGGGCGCTGAGGTCGATCTCGAGATTCTTGATTTCTTCGGTCAGCTTGGCGGGCGGCTGGTTCTTGCCGGCGTAGAACTCGAGCTCCGATTTCAAACGTGCCTGGTCCTTCTTGATGCCCTCGATGCGCGCCTGCACTTCCTGGGTGGTCTTCTGGTTCTCGGCCAGCGCGCGCGAGCGGGCCTGGTCGATGTCGGAGACGCTGGTGTAGGTGGCGAGCAGCGCGCGGTTGCGGCGCGACTCTTCCTTGCTGATGACCTCGGCCTCGCGCTTTTTCGCCAGTTCGGCTTCCTTGGCGGCGCGCTCCTTCTCGTCGCCCTCGATGTCGATGCGCTTGACCACCAGGCCCTGGGAGTTGAGCTGCTCGATCGGCCGGCCCATGCACTGCTTGGGGATGGTCGAGCCGTAGTACTTCTTGCCGTCGGTGCCGGTGCAGCGGTAGGTGAGCGCGGGCTGCGCCAGCGCCGCAAAGGGCGCGACAATCAACGCCAGCAAAGCGAGCCTTGCGAGGAACGTGCCCATCTGCGCCCTCCCGGGATGCGAATGGCCGAATTCTAACCTGCTAAAATCCGCGCCGCCCATGCACTTCGCCGACAAGGCGTTCGTTGCCGAGACCACCGCCAAGATGCTGCTCGAGGTCAAGGCCGTGCTGTTTTTCACCGACAAGCCGTTCATCTTCACCTCAGGCTGGGCGAGCCCGGTCTACATCGACTGCCGCAAGCTCATCTTCTATCCACGCATCCGCAGCCAGCTGGTTGACTTCGCCGCCAGCACGCTGGCGCGCGACGCCGGCTTCGAGCAGTTCGACGTCGTCGCCGGGGGCGAGACCGCCGGCATCCCCTACGCCGCCTGGATCGCCGACCGCCTCGGCCTGCCGATGCAGTACGTGCGCAAGAAGCCGAAGGGCTTCGGCCGCAACGCCCAGATCGAGGGCGACGTGCGCGAGGGCGCGCGCACGCTGCTGGTGGAGGACCTCACCACCGACGGGCGCTCGAAAATCAACTTCTGCACCGCGTTGCGCGAGGCCGGCGCCATCGTCGATCACGTGTTCGTCAATTTCTACTACGACATCTTCCCCGAGTCGAAGAAGGTGATGGCCGACCTCAACGTCAAGCTGCACTACCTCGCCACCTGGTGGGACGTGCTCAAGGTCGTGAAGCAGGGCGGCTATCTGGAGAAGACGCAGCTCGCCGAGGTCGAGAAGTTCCTGCACGAGCCGGCGAAGTGGTCGGCGAGCCACGGCGGGGCGTCGAGCTTCCCCAGCGGGTGAGATGAGCTTTCGCGTCATCACGCTCAACGTCAACGGCGTACGGTCGGCGGCGAGGAAGGGCGTGTTCCGCTGGCTCGCCGCGCAACGCGCCGACGTCGTCTGCCTGCAGGAAATGAAGTGCCAGGCGGCCGACCTCGACCCGAAGCTGCACGCGCTCAAGGGCTACGACGCCCAGCATGCCTTCGCCCAGAAGAAGGGCTACAGCGGGGTCGCGATGTACAGCCGCCACAAGCCTGACGAATGGCGCGTCGGCTTCGGCGCGCGCGAGTTCGACGACGAGGGCCGCTACGTCGAAGCGCGTTTCGGCAAGCTCTGGGTGGTCTCGCTTTACCTGCCGTCGGGCTCCTCGGGGCCGCATCGCCAGGCGTCCAAATTCAGGTTCTTGAAGCAATTTGTCCTGCACCTGAAGAAACTGAAGGACAGAAAACAGGAAATCATCCTCTGCGGCGACTGGAACATCGCGCACCAGGAGATCGACCTCAAGAACTGGCGCTCCAACCAGAAGAATTCCGGCTTCCTGCCCGAGGAGCGCGCCTGGCTGACGCGGGTGTTCGATGATCACGGTTTCGTCGACGTGTTCCGCCGCCTCAACCAGAAGCCCGAGCAATACACCTGGTGGTCGAATCGCGGCCAGGCCTGGTCGAAGAACGTCGGCTGGCGCATCGACTACCAGATCGCCACCCCCGGCATCGCCGCGCTGGCGAAAAAGGAGTCGATCTACAAGGCGAAGCGCTTCTCGGACCACGCGCCGCTGGTGATCGACTATGACCACCGGCTGGCTTAGCGGCCTGCAAAGGCGCCTGCCGCAAGGCGTGCGTCCCTACCTGGAGGCCGCGCCGCTCGCGGCCTTGTTCCTCGGCATCTCCTCCGGTTTCGCCTTCGCCATGATCGGCGCCACGCTGACCACGCGGCTCGCCCAGCACGGCGTCACCAAGAACGCGGTGACCGCCTTCACGCTCACCATCCTCGCCTACAACTTCAAGTTCCTGTGGGCGCCGCTCGTCGACAACGTCCGGCTGCCAGTGATCGGCCGCTTCGGCCAGCGGCGCAGCTGGCTCTGGCTCGCCGGCGTGCTGGTGATGGCCGCCGTCGCGTCCCTCGGCTTTACCGATCCCGATCAATCGCTGTTTACGGTCGCCATCGCCGCGCTCGCCGTTGGCGCGGCCGGTGCCACCTTCGACATCATCATCGACGCCTATCGCATCGAGCTGCTCGAGCCGCAACAGCTCGGCGTCGGCTCCGGCATGTCGCAATACGGCTGGCGCATCGGCGCCGCGGCGGCTGGCGCCCTGGCGCTGGTGGTTGCGGCTCGCGCCGGCTGGGCCGCCGCTTATGTCGCCTGCGCCGCCTTTGCGCTGCCGGCGATGCTGGTCGGCGTAGTGATGGGCGAACCCGCCCGGCACCGCGAGCCCGCCCGGCCGCACGGCGTCGTCGAGGCGATCGTGGCGTATTTCAGGCCGCTGCTCGAGTTCCTCGAGCGCAAAGGGGCGCTGGTCGTCCTGCTGTTCGTCCTGATCCACAAGATCGGCGACACGCTCGCCAACCTCACGCTCCGGCTGCTGTTCCAGGATCTCGGCTTCAGCAACGACGAAGTCGCCTTCTACGACGTCGGCGTCGGCTTCGTCGCCCTGCTGATCGGCGTATTCGTCGGCGGCATCCTCTACGAGCGGCTGGGAATGAAGCGCTCCGTGCTGATCAGCCTGATCCTGATGGCGGTGTCGAATCTGAGCTTTGCCGGGCTGGCGGCCGTCGGCCACAGCAATATCGGCATGGCCGCTGCGGTGAGTTTCGAGAATTTCGCCAGCGGCATCGGCGGCGTGACGGTGGTTGCCTATCTCTCCGCGCTGTGCAACCTGCGCTTCACCGCGAGCCAATACGCGTTGCTCTCCGCGCTGGCGAGCATCGCCGGCCGCTTCCTCACCGGGACGACGACCGGCGCGCTGATCGATGCCATGGGGTATGTGAATTTCTACGTGCTGACCACGGTTGCCGCGCTGCCGGGCGTGATCCTGTTCTGGTTCATGATCCGCTCCGGGCTTGCCGACCTGTCGATCGGTTCGGCGGGCAAGGACGCTAGCGGCTCAGCAGCGCAGTGACGCGCTTGCCGTCCAGCACCTCGATGGCGCAGAGCCGGCCCTCGACGTCGGTATCGAGGCTCACGCCCAGCTCGTCGTAGAGCGACAGCCGCTCCGCCGCCTTCGACGATGGCAGCAGGATGATAGTGGTGGCATCGGCGAAGTCGTCGTAGCTCCAGCTCTCGATCGTCGCCTGCTTCAGCTGCGCGACGAGATCGCCGCGACCGAGGTGCGCGAGCGGGCTCTCTAGGTCGGCGACCAATTCGGGCAGCACCTCGATCAGCTTAGAGGGCACGCAGCGGATGAGCTTCGGTGGTCAGGATCGCGGCCTCCAGGTCGAGCGTCTCTGCCGGTGCGAAAAGAAGGTAGGCGTATTTGAAGGTCTCGGCAAGGAGGAAGGAATGCATGCGGTCCTTCTTCTCGCCGCTGCGCACGTCGGCAAGGGCGGCGAAGCCGGTGTCGCAGCGCGTGGCGCGAACGATCGCGTCGAAGTAGCCGGCGCCGAAAGCGCGGTAGCGCTCGTTGCCGGTGGCGCGATACAGGTAGAAGGCCGATTCGAGGACTTCAGGGCGCAGCTCGTACCCCGGGGAATGAATTTTCATCTCCGAAAAATCAAATGATTCGGGCAGCAGCCCGCCAAATTCTTCGATCGCCGCCATCAGGCGCTCGGCGCGCGCAATATCGCCGGAAAGGGCAAGCAGCCCCGGGAAAAAGGCCTGCAGCGCGCCGAAGCGCGTCGCGAGACGCTCGCCCGTGTTCATGTCGACGACGCCGTACCAGTCGCCGTGCGCGACGTGCTGGTGGACGGCCGTAATCGAGACCTGCCACATGGCGCGGAACTCCTCGTCGCCGAAAAGCCGCCAGGCCTTGTGGAGGTATTCGTAGTACGAATCGATGCCGCCGCCGACGTGGCTGCGCGGGTCGAGCCACTCGCCGGTCTCGACGTTGATGCGGCTGCCGACCAGATCGAGGCTCGAACGCCTTTCAAAGAGGGAAACGACGGCTGCTTTTGCTGCCTGAAAAAACTTCTGGTTGCCCGTAAGCCGTCCCAGCGTGCCGAATTCCAGGGTCAGGGTGCCGATCTCGGCTGGATTGCTGACAGGCTGATTTTTTTCGCCAGAACGTAAATTCAAGAATCGATAAGGCATGCCGGTGGGCGAGTCGAAGGCCGGCAGCAGCCGTCGGCCGAGGTCGTCGGCCAGCGTGAGAAAGGCTTCGTCGCCGTCGAGCTGATACGCGGCGAGCAGCCCGCCGAGCAAGCGGATGTTGACCTCGAAGACCTGCACGGAAATGTCGAGATCGAACGACAGCCGCTCGAGAATCAGCGTCTTGGATTGCGCCGCTTCTTCCTGCAGTCCGAGAAGGAAAAGCGTGTCCTGCGCGTCTACCGGGGTGAGCAAAAGCGGCGTGCCGTACCAATCGAGCGGCGCACGGCTCAAGGGCTTCAGTTCGTCGTGGCCCCAGGCGTAATCGCGGTAGCCACGCCAGGCGTGGCGGCAGGCATCGAGGATTTCTTCCACAGTGGGCGCCGTGAATCGGGGTCGACTCCTGAAATCTGCCGGATAATGGCGTCATGCTAGATGCTTCGGCTGCTCCCGATTCGAGAATCTTCGTCCCGGAAAGCCGCATCGGTTTCTGGTTTCTCGGCACCGAGACCTGGGCAACCCGGGTCATCCGCGTCGCGCTCAGGGACCTCGATCGGCTCATCCCCGAAGGTCATCGCCCGCGGCGACCGCTGGTGCTGGACGTCGGCTGCGGACAGGGCAAGTCGTTCCTCCCGCTGTTCGAGCAATTCTCGCCGTCGCGGATCATCGGCATCGACTTCGACGAGCATTGTGTCGCCGCGGCGCGCGCCGCGGCCGGCGCCCTGCCGGTGGACGTACGGCGTGGAGAACTATCGCGCCTCGACCTGGCGGACCGAAGCGTGGACCTGGTGTTCTGCCATCAGACCTTTCACCATCTGACGCGCCAGCAACTGGCGCTCGGCGAGTTCTACCGCGTACTCAAGCCTGGCGGACTGCTGCTGTTTGCCGAATCGACGCGCGCCTACATCCATTCGTGGATCATTCGCCTGTTGTTTCGCCACCCGATGGAGGTGCAGCGCAGCGCCGGCGAGTACCAGCAGATGATCCGCGCGTGTGGATTCGAGTTCGGCGCGGCCAATGTTTCCTATCCCTATCTGTGGTGGAGTCGCCCCGACCTCGGCAGCTTCGAGTTCTGGGGCCTGCCCGCTGGCACGCCCGGCGAGCGTGAGGAAACCCTCATCAATCTCGTGGCCGTCAGGCCCGGCTAGGTCAGGGCGCGCTGCAACGGTAGACCGCGAGGCTGCCGAGCAGGTTGGGGAGGAAGGAAACTTCGCGGCCGTCGTCGAGCACCACGCGCTCGAGGATGCGCACGCCGAGCTTGGCGCACAGCGCCTCGAAATCGACCAGTGTGCAGTGGTGCACGTTGGGCGTGTCGTACCACTGATAGGGAAGTTCCCTGGACACCGGCATGTGGCCGGCGAATGCGATTTGCAGCCGCGCCTGCCAGTGGCCGAAATTGGGGAAGGAGACGATCGCCTCGCGCCCGACGCGCAGCATCTCGCGCAGCAGCGGCTCCTGGTGGCGGATCGCCTGCAGTGTCTCGGAAAGGATCACGCAGTCGAACGAGTGGTCGGCAAACGCCGCGAGGCCGCTCTCCAGGTCGAGCTGCAGCACGTTGACGTCGTTCTTCACGCAGGCCAGGACGCTCGCTTCGTCGATCTCGACGCCGTAGCCGGGCGCCGCGCGTTCCTGCCACAGCGAGCGCAAGAGCGAGCCGTCGCCACAGCCCAGGTCCAGTACGCGCGCGCCGCGCGGCACCCAGCGGACGATGGCAGCCTGATCGGGTCTCACAGTCTCACAATTCGATGTTGCCGAAGTAGGCGCGCAGGCCGTCGTGGTAGCGCGGGTCCTCCAGCAGGAAGGCGTCGTGGCCGCCGGGCGCGTCGATCTCCAGATAGGAGACGATGCGCCGGTTGTCGAGCAGCGCCTTGACCATCTCGCGCGAGCGCGCCGGCGTGAAGCGCCAGTCCGACTTGAACGACACCACGAGGAAGGCCGCTTTCGCCCGCGCCAGCGCCGCAGACAGGTCGCCGCCGAACTCGGCCGCCGGGTCGAAGTAGTCGAGCGCCTTCGTAATGCGCAGGTAGGTGTTGGCGTCGAAGTAGCTCGAGAACTTGTCGCCCTGGTAGCGCAGGTAGGACTCGATCTCGAAATCGACGTCGAAATCGAAGCCCGGCGCGCCGCGGCGCAGCGCGCGCCCGAATTTCTCCGCCATCGCCTCGCCGGAAATATAGGTGATGTGGCCGATCATGCGCGCGATGCGCAAGCCCCGCACCGGCACCACGCCGTGCTCGTAGTAGTGGCCGCCGTGAAAATCCGGGTCGGTCATGATCGCCTGGCGCGCCACCTCGTTGAAGGCGATGTTCTGCGGCGTGAGCTTGGCCGCCGCCGCGACCACGATCGAGTGCCGGATGCGCTCGGGGTAGGACAGCGCCCACTGCAGCGCCTGCATCGCGCCGAGCGAGCCGCCGATCGCCGCGGCGAAGCGCTCGATGCCGAGGTGGTCGGCGAGGCGCGCCTGCGCCGCGACCCAATCCTCGACCGTGACCACCGGGAAATCCGCTCCCCAGGGCTTGCCGGTCGCCGGGTTCGGCGAAGCCGGGCCGGTCGAGCCGAAGCAGCTGCCGAGGTAGTTGGTGCCGACTACGAAGAAGCGCCGCGTGTCGAGCGGCTTGCCCGGGCCCACAAGGTTGTCCCACCAGCCCAGGGAATCATTTTCATTTTCATAAAAACCGGCAACATGGTGAGACGCGTTCAAGGCGTGGCAGACCAGCACGGCGTTCGAGCGGGCGGCGTTCAGGGTGCCGTAGGTCTCGTAGGCGAGCTCGAACGCGGGCAGCTCGGCGCCGCCGCGCAGCTTGATGGGCGTGTCAAAGCGCGCCTTTTGCGCGACTACGGCGCCGACTGAAGAAGGATCGTGAGGTGCGCTCAAACTTTTCTCTTTAGCGGTATTTGTAAGGCGCCCGCAAGCTGAACATCAAATCGGCGCGGTGCGGATTATATCGCGGCTCCGCTTTTTATCAGGGAATCGATTTTTTCGTCGGAATAGCCCGCCTCGCGAAGCACCTCGCGCGTGTGCTCGCCGAGCCGCGGCGCGTGGCGCCGGTATTCGGGCGCCGACTCGGACCACTCGGAGGGCACGGCGAGGGATTTGATGCGGCCTTCGGAGGGATGCTGCACGGCGTCCAGGTAGCCGATGGCGGCGAGGTGGGGATCGGCGACGATGTCGTCGAGGCTGTTCATGCGCTGCACCGGGATGTCGGCGCGCTCGA
>DASWEU010000133.1:0-25488 GCA_036394595.1 Burkholderiales bacterium
TCGCGCGCGTGGCGCGCGCCGCGCCCGACGGCTACACCATCGACATCGGCCAGTGGGACACGCACGTCGGCGCCATCATCTACCCGATCAGCTTCGACTTGCAGAAGGACTTCGCGCCGATCGGGCTGCTGTCGATCAATCCCCAGCTGATGATTGCGCGCAAGGACTTGCCCGCCAGCGACCTGAAGGGCCTGGTGGCCTGGCTGAAGGCCAACCCGGGCAAGGCCACCTTCGTCGAGCAGACCGCGGCGGCGAAGCTGAGCGGCATCCAGATGATGCAGGCCACCGGTACGGTGGTGGAGTTCATCCCTTACCGCGGCGCCGGCCCCGCGATGCAGGCGATGCTCGGCGGGCAGGTCGACCTGATGGTGCTGCAGGCCGCGGCGGCGCTGCCGCAGGCGCGCGCCGGCGCGGTGAAGATCCTGGCCAATCTTTCGCCGCGGCGCTCGACGGTGGTGCCGAACATTCCGACCTCGGACGAGAGCGGCATTCCCGGCCTCTATGCGTCGGGATGGTTTGCGCTGTTTGGCCCGCGCGGCATGCCGCAGCAGGTGGTCGCCAGGCTGAACGCGGCGATGGTGCACGCGCTTGCCGAGCCGAAGGTGCGGGAGCGCCTCGCCGACCTCGGGCTGGAGATCGCTCCGCGCGAGCTGCAGTCGCCGGAGGGCCTCGCCGGGTTCCAGAAGGCGGAAATCGACAAGTGGTGGCCCGTGATCCGGGCCGCCAACATCAAGGTCGAGTAAGCGCGCCCTCGAATTCGGCGGCATCGAAGCCGATCAGCAGCCGGGTGCCGGCCTCGACGATCGGCCGGCGGATGGCACTGGTGTTCTCCTGCAGCAGGGCGAGGGCGCGCGCCTCCGTCAGATTCGCCTTGCGGGACTCCGGAATCTTGCGCCAGGTCGGTCCGCGCGAATTCACCAGCTTCTCCCAGCCGGCGCGGCCGGCCCAGTTCTTCAGCTTGCCCGCCGGCGCGCCGACCTTCTTGTAGTCGTGGAAGTCGTAGGCGATACGGTGTGCGTCGAGCCAGGCGAAGACCTTCTTCATCGTGTCGCAGTTGCGGATGCCGTACACCACCGGTTTCATCCGGCGCGAATCGTCGACGCTCATTCCGGATGGATTCCGGCTTCGCGGAAGCCGCGCCCCCAGGCGTCGAGTTGTTGCCGGATGAAGCTGCGCAACTCCTCGGGCGATGAGCCGGCGAGGGCGAATCCCTGGCGGTCGATCTGCTCGCGGATCGGCGGCCGCGCCATGATCGCGTTCAGCTCGCGGCTCAGCCGCTGCGCGATGTCCTGCGGCAATCCGGCGGGGCCGAACAGCGCGGCAAAGAATTCGACGTTGATCGGCGGCATGCCGGCCTCGACGGTCGTCGGCACCTCGGGCAGCAACGGCCAGCGCTGCGGCAACGTCACGGCAAGCGCCCGCAGGCGTCCCTCGCGGATGTGCGCAAGGCTGCTGGTCGGCGTCGCGAAAACCGCGTGGATCGTGCCGCCGAGGATGTCGACGACCGACGGCGCCTCGCCCTTGTAGGGCACGCGCAGCATGTCGACGCCCGCGGTCTTGACGATCTGGGCGTAGGCGAGCTGGCTCGCGCCGCTGTAGGTCGAAAAATTCACCTTGCCGGGGTTGGCTCGCGCGTAGGCGATCAGCTCGCCAAGGGTATTGACGCCGAGGCTGGGGGTGACGACCAGCAGGAAGGTGTAGCGGCCAACGAGCGACACCGGCGTAAATGCGGTGAGGGGGTCGTAAGGCGGATTTTTCTGCAGCAGCGGCACCTGCAGCATCGCCGTATTGGTGGCGATGAACAGTGTATGGCCGTCAGGCGGCGCCTGCATTACTGCCGCGGCGGCAATGACGCCGTCGGCGCCGGTGCGGTTCTCGACCACGAAGGGCTGGCCCAGCGATTCGGTGAGTGCCTGCGCGAGGACCCGCGCAACAAGATCGGTCGAGCCGCCGGCGGGGAAGTGGATCACGACGCGGACGGGTCGCGACGGATACTGCGCCGCCGTGAAGCTCGAGAAAAAAACGATTACTGCGAATAAAAAAAGCCGGACCATCTATTTCGCCAGCACCTTCATTGCCTTCTCCAGCCCGGCGATGGTGGTGGGGTACATGCGGCCGTTCATCAGCTCCTTGACGATGCCGATCGACTGGCGGTAATTCCAGATCTCCTCGGGCTCGGGGTTGAGCCAGACGCTCTTGGCGTAGATGTCGGTGACGCGCTTCACCCACACCGCGCCGGGCTCCTCGTTGAAGTACTCGACCGAGCCGCCGGGCTGCAGGATTTCGTAGGGACTCATGGTGGCGTCGCCAACGAAGATCACCTTGTAATCGTGGCCGTACTTGTGCAGCAGGTCCCAGGTGCGGGTGCGCTCCGAGTGGCGCCGGCGGTTGTCCTTCCAGACGAAGTCGTAGAGGCAGTTGTGGAAGTAGAAGAACTCGAGGTGCTTGAACTCGGTCTTGGCGGCCGAGAACAGCTCCTCGGCAAGCTTGATGTGGTCGTCCATGGTGCCGCCGATGTCCATCAGCATCAGCACCTTGATGGCATTACGCCGTTCCGGGCGCATGTGGATGTCGAGGTAGGCTTTTCTCGCCGTGCTGTTGATGGTGTTTTCGAGGTCGAATTCGTCCGGGGCGCCCTCGCGGGCGAACTTCCTCAATCGCCGCAATGCCACCTTGATGTTTCTGGTGCCGAGCTCGACTGAATCGTCGAGGTTGCGGTATTCGCGCTGGTCCCAGACCTTGACCGCGCTGCGGTTGCGGCCCTTCTCCTGGCCGATGCGGATGCCCTCGGGGTTGTAGCCGTAGGCGCCGAAGGGGGAGGTGCCGCCGGTGCCGATCCACTTCGAGCCGCCCTGGTGGCGGCCTTTCTGCTCTTCGAGGCGCTTCTGCAGCGTTTCCATCAGCTTTTCCCAGCCGCCGAGTGCCTCGATCTGCTTCTTCTCCTGTTCCGACAGCGTCAGCTCGACTTGCTTGAGCAGCCACTCGAGCGGGATCTGGGTCTCGATGCCCGGGATGGTCTCCACGCCCTGCCAGAACTCGGCGAAGGCGCGGTCGAATTTGTCGAAGTTCGATTCGTCCTTCACCAGCGCGGTGCGCGACAGGTAGTAGAAGTCGTCCACCGACGGGCCGATCACCTTCTTGTCCATCGCCTCGAGCAGCGTCAGGTACTCCTTGATGGAGACCGGCAGCTTGTGGCTCTTCAGCTTGAGGAAAAAATCGATCAACATGCTGGTAGTGTAACGCCATGAAAGCGATCGTTGTCACGGCGGCCGACGAGGCCTACGCCGCGCTTGCCGAAGGGCTGCTCGACTCGCTCGAGCCGCACCGCGCGGCGCTGGGGCTCGACGTCGGGATTCTCGATCTCGGTCTTTCGATTCAAAGCAGAGAAAAGCTTTCAGAGCGCGGCGTCCATATCCTGGTGCCGCCGTGGCCGTTCCGGCCGCACGCCCTGTTTGACGGCGATCTCAAGTGGCGCGCGCGCGCGTCGCGTCCATTCCTGCGCGATCTCTTCCCGGGCTACGACGCCTACCTCTGGTTCGACGCGGACACGTTCGTGCAGGAGCGACGCGGGCTGGAGTGGCTGCTGCGTACCGGGAACGCGGAGTCGACGGCGGTGGTACCCGCGGTCGACCGCAGCTATACCCACCACCCGCGCCAGGTGGAGTGGATACGGCAACGCTACGTGATGGGATTCGGCGCCGAGGTGGCGGACCGGCTGATGGCGCTGCCCTACATCAATTCGGGCGTGTTCGCCTTCGGCGCCCGCGCGCCGGTCTGGGCGCGGTTCGCCAAACGGTTCCAGGACGCGCTCGACCGCTGGGACGGCAAATTTCTGTCCGACCAGGCCGTGCTCAACGCGACGCTGGTCCTGGACGAAGTGCCGCATGTGCGACTGCCGTCCTTGTGCAACTGGATTTGCCATCTGGCGCTGCCGCGCTGGCAAAGCGAAAGGCGCCGGTTCGTCGAGGCGAGCTTTCCCTTCACGCCGATCTTCATCGTGCACAACACGCCGGTGGACAAGAACGCCGTCTACAAGCTGATGGACGAGCGCGGGCGCCCGCATGAAACGCGTCTGGCATTTTCCAGCCTCAATCGCTAAGGTAGCGCCATGGCGAAGGCGAACGACTACGACGATATCCCGGGCACCACGGTGTTCGACGCGCAGCGCGCGCGTCAGGGCTACCACCTCAACATGTTCTGCATGTCGTTGATGAAGGCCGAGAACCGCGCGACGTTCAAGGCGAACGAGCGCGCCACTCTCGACCGCTGGCCGATGAGCGAGGAGCAGAAAAAGGCGGTGCTGGCGCGCGACTGGAACCGCATGATTTCCCTCGGCGGCAACATCTATTACCTGGCGAAGCTGTTCTTCACCGACCAGAAGTCGTTCCAGTACGTCGCCGCCGAGATGACCGGCAGCACGCAGGAGCAATACGCGCAGATGATGATCAACGGCGGGCGCCCCGTGAAGGGCAACCGCTACAAGAAAGAGTGGGACAAGAAGCGTGGCTAGGATCATCGGAGGCGTGACGACTTCGCACGTGCCGGCGATCGGCGCCGCGCTCGACAACGGCAAAAGCGGCGAGCCGTACTGGAAGAAGGTGTTCGACGGCTATGAGCGCTCCAAGGAATGGATCCGCAAGGCGAAGCCGGACGTCATCCTGCTGGTCTACAACGACCACGCCTCGGCTTTTTCGCTGGAGGTGATTCCGACCTTCGCGCTGGGCTGCGCCGCGGAGTTCCCGATCGCCGACGAGGGCTGGGGCCCGCGCCCGGTGCCCAAGGTGATCGGGCATCCCGAGCTCGCGGCGCACATCGCGCAGTCGGTGATCCTCGACGAATTCGACCTCACCATCGTCAACAAGATGGACGTCGACCACGGCCTCACCGTGCCGCTGTCGCTGATGTACGGCCAGCCCAAGGCCTGGCCCTGCCCGGTGATCCCGCTGGCGGTGAACGTGGTGGTTTATCCGCCGCCCACCGGCAAGCGCTGCTATGCGCTGGGGCGCGCCATCCGCAAGGCGATCAAATCCTTCGACCAGGACCTCAAGGTGGTGGTGTTCGGCACCGGCGGCATGTCGCACCAGCTGCAGGGGCCGCGTGCCGGGCTGATCAACAGCAAGTTCGACAAGAGTTTCCTCGAGCGCATGACCAAGGACCCGGCGGCGCTGACGCGTATCACGCACCTCGAGCTCATGCGTGAAGCCGGTTCCGAAGGCATCGAGCTGGTGATGTGGCTCATCATGCGCGGCGCACTCGAGGCCAAGGTCAAGGAAGTGCACCGTTTCTATCACGTGCCCGCGTCGAATACCGCAGTCGGGCATCTCATCCTGGAAAATCGTTCATGAAAGTCTGCGTTGCAGGGCAAGGCGCCTTCGGCCAGAAGCACCTCGAGGGGATCCAGAACATCAAGGGCGTCGAGGTGGTGTCGCTGGTCGGCGGCAACCCCGAGGCAACCAAGGACGTGGCGCAGAAGTTCAAGATCCCGCACTGGAGCGGCGACCTCGCCGAGAGCCTGAAGCAGCCCGGACTCGAGGCGGTGATCCTGGCGACGCCGACCCAGATGCACGCGAAGCAGGCGATCCAGTGCCTGCGCGCCGGCAAGCACGTCCAGGTCGAGATTCCGATGGCCGACACGCTTGCCGACTCGTGCGCGATCCTCAAGGCGCAGCAGGAGAGCGGCCTCATCGCCATGGCCGGGCACACGCGGCGCTTCAACCCGAGTCACCAGTGGGTGCGCAAGAAAATCCTTGCCGGCGAGCTCAACCTGCAGCAGCTGGTGGTGCAGACCTTCTTCTTCCGCCGCAGCAACATGAATGCCGCGGGCAAGCCGCGCAGCTGGACCGACCACCTGCTATGGCACCACGCTTGCCACACGGTGGACCTGTTTTCCTACCAGGCGCGCTCGCCGATCGTGAAGGCGCGCGCGCTGCAGGGGCCGCCGCACCCGAAGCTCGGCATCGCCATGGACATGAGCATCCAGCTGGCCACCGCCTCCGGCGCCGTGTGCTCGCTCGCGCTCTCGTTCAATAACGACGGGCCGCTGGGGACCTTCTTCCGCTACATCTGCGACAACGGCACCTACATCGCCCGCTACGACGACCTGTTCGACGGCAAGGAGCAGAAGATCGACGTGTCGAAGGTCGACGTGTCGATGAACGGCATCGAGCTGCAGGACCGCGAGTTCTTCGCCGCCATCAAGGAAAAGCGCGAGCCCAACTCGTCCATCGCGCAGTGCCTGCCGGCGATGGAAACGCTCGACCGGCTGGAGAAAAGCCTCTCCGCGCCGTAGCGCATCCGATTCAACGACGATTGTGGCTAGGATCTAGGTCGATTGGAGGCCGAGGAGCCGGGCTGCCGTGCCGCCGAGGATCGCCACCCGCTCCGCATCGCTCAGCCCAGGCGTGTTCATGATGTGGTCCACCGCAGCCTTCTCCCACGGGAAGGGATGGTCGGTGCCGAGGACAAGCTGCGAGCTTCCGACCTGCGCAGCGAGGTGGCGCAACGCTTCGGGCGTGAAGACCAGCGCGTCGAAGTAAAGCTGCTTCAGGTACTCGGTGGGCTGCTTCTTCAGCTTGACCGCGGCGCAGCGCTCGGGGAAGGTAAGGCAGATATGGTCCGAGCGCGGCGCGTAGGAAGGAAGGTAGCCGCCGCCGTGCGCCGCGCAGATCTTGAGGCCCGGGAAGTGGTCGAGCGTTCCCTCGAAGATCAGGTGCGAGAGCGCGAGCGTGGTCTCGAGCGGGTTGCCGATCGTGTTCTCGAGTCCGCCGCTCCCCTGCAGCCGGCCTTTCAGCTCTGCCGTACCCGTGGGATGGATGAACACCGGGACGCCGAGCTCCTCCGCTTTCTTCCAGAACGGATGCAGCATCGGATCCGCAAGCTCCTTGCCGTTCACGCTGCCGCCGACGCCGGCGCCCCGCAGGCCGAGCTTCTTCACGCCGTCCTCGAGCTGTTTCGCCGCGAGGTCGGGGAACTGCAACGCGACGGAGGCGAGGGCCACGAATCGCTCCGGCACTTTCGCGCAAAGCTCGGCGAGCCCCTCGTTTTGGATCTCGATGATCTTTTCGGCGACCTCGCGCGGCTGCCCGTACCAGAAGGCGTTGACGCTGAGCGCTTCCATGTCGATGCCTTGCGCATCCATTTCGCGCAGGCGCTGCTCGAGCGTGTCGCCGATCACGAGGTCGCGCCGGTTCACGCCCTGACCGAGCTTCTGGCCGGCGAGCTCGAGCGCCTGCGGGAACGCACAGTGCGCATGGAAGTCGATGGTGCGCACGCGCTTGCCGCGCACCATGACCTCGCGCCGCCGACCCTGCGCGTGCGCGGGCGCGGCAAGCCCGCAGCCATGAAACAGGACGCCTGCCGCCGCCGCCTTGACGAAATCCCTGCGCGTCGCCATCGTTTCTCCTCCGCCGCTTATCCGTTTACTGCGTCTGTTCCTTGAAGCCGATGGCTTCGACGACCTTGCTCCACTTCGCCTGCTCATTGGCGAGAAACGCCGCGTAGTCCTGCGGCGAGCCGGGCGCCGCAATTCCGCCGACCTTTGCAAATTGTTCTTTTAAAGTAGGAGTCTGAAGGGCTGTCACTGCCGCAGCATGCACCTTCCTTTGTATGGCAGCCGGCGTCGCCGCCGGCATGATCAGGCCATACCAATTGTCGGATGTCACGTTGGGGAATTTTCCCTCTGCGGTAGTCGGCACCTCGGGCAGCGTCGGCGCCCGGGTGGCGCTGGTGATGGCGAGCGCCTTGAGCTTGCCGGCCCGTATGTGGCTCAGCAGGATCGGCACGTCGAAGATGCCCATCTGCACCTGGCCGCCGACGAGGTCGGTCACCGCCGGCGCTGCGCCCTTGTAGGGGATGTGCACCAGGTCGACTTTCGCTTCGGCCTTGAGCAGTTCGCCCGCGAGGTGGGTGATGCTGCCGCCGCCGGCGGAGCCGAAGTTCACCTTGCCGGGATTTGCCTTGGCATAGGCGATCAACTCGGCCAGCGAATTGACCGGCAGCGACGGGTGCACCGCGAGGACTTCGGGCACGCGCACCACCAGCGTGATCAGCGCGACGTCCTTTTTCACGTCATAGGGCAGTTTGGCGAACGAGTAGGGCGCGATCGACAGCGTCGAGCCGCTGTTGAAGCCGAGCGTGTAGCCGTCTGGCGCCGACTTGAGCGCGCGGTCGATGCCGAGCACGCCGCCGACGCCGCCGACGTTCTCGACCACCACCGGCTGGCCGAGCTCTGTCGTCAGCCCCAGCGCCAGGCCGCGGCCGAAGATGTCGGCAGGTCCGCCGGCCGGGAAGGGCACGATCATCCGGATCGGCTTCGACGGGTAAGCCTGCGCCAGTGCCAGAGCCGGCACCAGTGCGACCAAAAGCAGGATTCTTTTTAGGAAATTCATCTGCTCCTCCTCAGTCGCATCTTACCGTCATGCCGCCGTCCACCACGACCTCGGCGCCGGTGACGAAGCGCGCCTCGTCCGAGGCGAGATACAGCACGGCATTGGCCGTGTCGCGACCGTCGCCGGCGAATCCCAGGGGAATTCTGCGCAGTCTTTCCTTCAGGAGTTTCTTCACGTCGCCGCCGGCGCGCTGCTTCGCCAGCCGCGCTTCCACCATCGGCGTATGCAGCTGTCCCGGCACCACGCAATTGACGCGGATGCCCTGCGGCGCGTATTGCACCGCAGTCACGCGGGTGAGCTGGATCACGCCGGCCTTGGCGGCGGCGTAGCCGACCTGGGCCGAGCCGGACCAGCGCAGGCCTGAAGCGGAAGCGATGTTGACGATGGCGCCGCCGCCCTGGCGTTGCATCACCGGAATCACGTGCTTGCAGGCGAGGAATACGCTCTTCAGGTTGAAATCGAGCTGGCGGTCCCAGCCTTCCTCGCTCAGCTCCACGGCGCCGCCGGGCGCCGAGCCGCCGACGACGTTGACTAGAATGTCGATGCGGCCAAAGGCATTCAGACAGGCCTTGACCATGGCCGAAACCGATTTGCTTTTCGTTGCATCACCCAGGAAGGTCTTGATGCCTTTTCCACCGCGCCGCACCGTTTCCCTCAATGATTGTTCATTGAGGTCAACGGCAAAGACCTTTGCACCTTCCTTGGCGAATCGCGCTGCGGTCGCGCGGCCATTGCCCCAGCCTGGACCGACCGAGCCCGCGCCGATCACCAGTGCCACCTTGCCCTGCAACCGCTTCATTTAAAGGTCTGCAACCGTCTCATCTAAAGGTTTGCAACCGTCTTACTTATTTGAGGCCGTAGAATTTTGCCGGGTTGTCGACCAGCAACGCCTTGCGCTTGGCCTCCGAATCGGCCATCTGGCCGACGAGGTCGACGAGCACGCCATCGTCCGGGATGGCCTTGAGATTCGGATGCGGCCAGTCGGTGCCCCAGACGACGCGATCGCCGACGGTGTCGACCAGCTTGCGCCCATAGGGAACGGCATCGGCGTAGGGCTCGCCTTCGCGCGAAGCGCGCTCGGCACCGCTCACCTTGACCCAGATTTTCTTGTCCTCGAGCAGCGAGAGGAGGACGCGAAACGGCATCTGGTCGAGCCCCTGTTCGGCGTCGATACGGCCCATGTGGTCGATCATCACCGGCACCGGCGAGTTCTTGAGCTGCGGCGCGATCTGCTCGATGTGGCTGGCCTCGAGATGCACCTGCAGGTGCCAGTTGACCGAAACCAGCTTGGCGGCGAACTTGATGACGTCGGCAATCGGCGGCGGCGTGCCGAGGTGGCCGAAATAATTGAAGCGCACGCCGCAGAAGCCCTGCGCCTGCAGTTTTTTCATGTCGTCGACCGTCGCGGTGAGCGGCAGCAGCGCGACGCCGACGTAGCGCCCCTTCTTCGCCGCGATCAGGTCGGCGGCGGCGCGGTTGTCGAAGCCGTGGGCGGCCGACTGCACAACGACGCCGCGGTCGATGCCGAGGAACTCGTGCATCGCGAACAGCTCTTCCTTCGGCGCGTCGGCCGGCACGTAGGGGGCGTCCTTGGCGAACGGGTACTCGGCTTTGGGCCCGAAGACATGGAAATGCGCGTCGCAGGAGCCGGGCGGCAGCTTGAGCTTCGCCTTGGTTGGACGCGGGTTGAAAGAGGGGACGGGTTCGCTCATGGTCGCGAATTGTAGGCGGGAACGACTAAAATCGCAGCGAGGAGGGTGGCTTGCGGGCGTCAGATCTTGTTTTCCGGCCGTCGCGGTCCGCTGGGGTCACTGCGGAATGAGCCTGCAAAAGCTGCCGCCGCCGGTGATCCCGGGCAATTTCTACGCCGCCGGGCTGAACTACCGCGCCCACATCGACTGGGCCAACAGCCGTGGCGCCAGCCACAAGGTTCCGGCGCAGCCCGACATCGGCTATCGCGCGGCCGCGGCGCTGATCGGCAGCGGCCACGATATCGTTATCCCGGCGGATTCCCCCGGGCCGGTCGAATACGAGGGCGAGCTGGTCGCCGTCATTGGGCAGTTAACCAAGAATATTCCGGAGAAAAAAGCCCTGGATTGCGTTGCCGGATACACGCTCGGCAACGACATCAGCGAGCGCGCCTGGCAGAAAAGCGACCGCACCCTGTGGCGCGCGAAGAGCGCGGATACCTTCAAGCCGATGGGACCAAAGATCGTTGCCGGCATCGATCCACAGAACCAGGTGATCGAGGTGCGCGTCAACGGCAAGACGGTTTCCAGCTACCACACGCGCGGCATGATTTTCGGCGTGGCGCAGTACATCGCGCGCATGTCGCGCTACCTCACGCTGCACCCGAATGACATCATCTGGTTCGGTTGCGACGCGGCGACCGAGCCGGCGCTCAAGCCGGGCGACCTGGTGGAAGTGGTGAACGACGCGATCGGCGTGCTCGCCAACCGGGTGACGCGAGGGACTTAGCCGCCCTTCGCCCGTGTCATGAACACGAGGCGCTCGAACAGGTGCACGTCCTGCTCGTTCTTCAGGAGCGCGCCGTGCAGCGGCGGGATGATGGTCTTGCGGTCCTTGGAGCGCAGCGCCTCCGGCGGGATATCCTCGGCCAGCAGCAGCTTCAGCCAGTCGAGCAGCTCCGAGGTCGAGGGTTTCTTCTTCAGGCCCGGCACCTCGCGCACCTCGAAGAACACCTCCATCGCCTCGCGCAGCAGGGATTTCTTCAGGGCGGGGTAGTGCACCCCGACGATCTTCTCCATCGTTTCCTTGTCGGGGAAGCGGATGTAGTGGAAGAAGCAGCGGCGCAGGAAGGCGTCGGGCAGTTCTTTCTCGTTATTCGAGGTAATGAAGACGATCGGGCGGTGCCTGGCCTTGACCAGCTCGCGCGTCTCGTAGACGTAGAACTCCATGCGATCGAGCTCGCGCAGCAAGTCGTTGGGGAACTCGATGTCGGCCTTGTCGATCTCGTCGATCAGCAGCACCACCGGCTGCTCGGCGGTGAAGGCCTGCCACAGCATGCCCTTGACGATGTAGTTGTGGATGTCCTGCACGCGCGGGTCGCCGAGTTGCGAGTCGCGCAGGCGACTGACCGCGTCGTACTCGTAGAGGCCCTGCTGCGCCTTGGTGGTGGACTTGATGTGCCACTCGAGAATCGGCACGCCGATCGATTTCGCCACCTCGAGGGCCAGCATGGTCTTGCCGGTGCCGGGCTCGCCCTTGACCAGCAGCGGCCGCGACAGCGTGATGGCGGCGTTGACCGCCAGCGTCAGGTCGTCGGTCGAAACGTAAGCGTCGGAGCCTTTGAAGCGCATGGCCCGAGTATGCTATAAAATCGCCCGGGCTTCCTTCCAGATAAAAACATGATTCGCATCCTGTTCGTCCTGCTTCTTTCCGCGTTCGCCTGCGCCGCGCAGGCCCAGCAGCCCGCCGGCGATCCGAAGGAAGCGCACAAGAAAATCGCGATGTGCGAGGGCTGCCACGGCATCCCGGGTTACCGCACCGCGTATCCCGACGTCTATCACGTGCCGATGCTCGGCGGCCAGCAGGTGGCGTACCTCGCCGCCGCGCTGCATGCCTACAAGAAGGGCGAGCGTTCGCACCCTTCGATGCGCGGCATCGCGGCGAGCCTGTCGGACAAGGACATCCTCGACCTCTCGGCGTATTACGCGGAGGGTCACAAGTGAGGCTCCTCCTGATTGTTGTTGCCATGGGTGTCGCCGGCGCGGTCCAGGCGAAGGGAAATGCCGACAAGGGCAAGGAGAAGGCGGCGCAGGTCTGCTCCGCCTGCCACGGCGCCGAAGGCAACAAGCCTTCCGCGCCCGACCAGCCGATCCTCGCCGGGCAGCACTACGACTACCTGGTGAAAGCGCTTTCCGACTACAAGTCCGGCAAGCGCGCCAGTCCGATCATGAAGGGCTTTGCCAGCACGCTTTCGAAGCAGGACATCGAGGACCTCGCGGCCTGGTTCGCCAGCCAGAAGTCCGCGCTTCACTTCCAGCGCTAGCGCGCTCGTTTCTCCAGACAGTTCAGATAGGCGGCAGCGTCCGGCGCGACCTTGTCGCGCTGCGCGCGCCAGATCGTCTCCGCCAGGCACTCGAGCGCCTGGTGCAGCGCGTCGTGACGATCCTTCGTTTTTAGATAAATGCTTTCAAAAAAAACCTTGATCCCCGGCGGCTGGTCGATCGACAGCTGTTCTTCCAGCGCGAGGTGCAGGCTCATGTGCAAGAACGGATTCGCCTCGTCGGTGTAGTCCTTCTCCCGCAAATTGTCCGGCAGCCCCAGCGCAGCGTGGTACTCCGGGTGCAGCAGAATCACGTCGAGCGCCAGCGACTCGATGCCGGCGATCGGCTCCCCGGCGCGGTACTTGCGCCAGGCACCGAAAAACATCTCGCGCACCTGCTCGCGAGAGGGATCAAACATCCCGGGTCTTCCCGCGGAACTCGCACAGGTCGCGGATCAGGCAACCCGGGCACTTGGGCTTGCGCGCGAGGCAGGTGTAGCGGCCGTGCAGGATCAGCCAGTGGTGCGCGTCCCGCAGGAATTCGGGCGGCGTGAACTTCAGCAGTTTTTCTTCGACGGCAACGACATCTTTTCCGGTGGCGAGGCCGGTGCGGTTGGCGACGCGGAAGATATGCGTGTCCACCGCCACCGTGGCATGGCCGAATGCCGTGTTGAGCACGACATTGGCGGTCTTGCGGCCCACGCCCGGCAGGCGCTCCAGCGCCTCGCGGTTCTGCGGCACCGCGCCGCAATGCTGCTCGACCAGCATTTTGGACAACGCTGCGACGTTCTTCGCCTTGGTCCGGAACAGGCCGATGCTCTTGATGTACGGTTCGAGCCCGGCTGCGCCGAGCGCGACGATTTTTTCCGGAGTAGCCGGAAAAAGCCTTTGTGTCGCCAGGTTCACCGATTTGTCCGTCGCCTGCGCCGACAGCACCACCGCCACCAGCAGCTCGAACGGCGAGCCGTAGACGAGCTCGGTCTCCGGGTGCGGATTCGCCGCCCGCAGCCGGCGGTAGATTTCGCGGCGCCGGTCGGGATTCATCGCCGCTTGCGGGCCAGCGCAGCGGCCAGGATGCTTTTTCGGTCTTTCGGTTTTGAAAAGATCATTTTCTGCCCGACTCTTTTTTTCCGCAGCCTGCCGCGCGCTCCCGCCGCCCGCCGCAGTGGCGCGGTCCAGGGGCCGCGCGCCGGCACCATGTCGATGCAATCGACCGGGCAGGGCGGCAGGCACAGCTTGCAGCCGATGCACCAGGTCTCGACGACGGTGTGCATCAGGCCCTGCGCGCCGACGATGGCATCCACCGGGCAGGCATCGATGCAGAGCGTGCAGCCGATGCAGCGCGCCTCGTCGACCAGGGCTACGGCACGCATTCGCCCACCAGGTCCGGCCCGCGGTAGACCAGTCCCGTATACAGCTGGACCAGCGTCGCGCCGGCGGCGAATTTCTCGCCGGCGTCCTCGCGCGAGCAGATGCCGCCGGCGCCGATCAGCGTCGCTTCACCTTTCAGTGCAACGGAAAATTGCCTCAATATTTCGGTCGCGCGAGCCTTGAGCGGCGCGCCCGATAGCCCGCCGGCTTCCGCCGCATTCTTCAAGTGCTCGACGCCGTCCCGGCTGAGCGAGGTATTGGTGGCGATCACGCCTTCGATGCGATGGCGCCGCACCGCGGCGGCGATGTCGGCGATGTCCTGCGCTTCGAGGTCGGGGGCGACTTTCAGCGCCAGAGGGACGTGCTTGCCGTGCTTCTGGGACAGCGTTTTTCTTTGCTCGGCAAGAGTCAGCAGCAGCTTTTCGAGCGGGTTCCTTTGTTGCAGGTCGCGCAGATTCTTCGTATTGGGCGATGAAACGTTGATCGTCACGTAGGATGCCTGCGCATAGGCCTTGTCGAAGCAGCTTGCATAGTCCTCGATGGCGCGCTCGGCCGGCGTGTCGGCGTTCTTGCCGATGTTGATGCCGAGGATCCCTTTCCAGCGCGCGCGCTCGACGTTGCGCAGGCACGCGTCGATGCCGACGTTGTTGAACCCAAGGCGATTGATGATCGCTTCCTTCTCGACGACGCGGAACAGGCGCGGGCGGGGGTTGCCGGGCTGCGGCCGCGGCGTCACCGTGCCCACCTCGAGAAAGCCGAAGCCGAGGCGCGCCAGCGCGTCGATGTGCTCGGCGTTCTTGTCGAGCCCCGCGGCGAGGCCGACGGGATTGGGGAATTCGAGCCCCATGGCATGCACGGGCAGCCTTGGGGATTTTCGCGAATAAAAGCTTTTCTCCAGAAGAGAAAGCGTGACGCGATGGGCGGTTTCCGGATCGAGCGAGAAAAGCAGCGGGCGGACGAGCCCGTAAAGGCTCAAGCCGTCGCCCGCCTGCCGAGGCGCCGCCAGACGCCCGCGGAGAAGCCCTCGATCGGCTCGAACTTGGACTTGTAGGCCATCTTCGGGCTCTCGCGGATCCAGTAGCCGAGATAGAGGTAGGGCAGGCCGAGGGCGCGGCACTGATCGATCTGCCACAGCACGTTGAAGGTGCCGAAGCTGGCGCTGCGCCGGTCGGGCTCGTAGAAGGTGTAGACCGAGGACAGGCCGTCGGGAAGGAAGTCGACGATCGAGACCATCGCCAGCTGGCCCGCCTCGCGAAACTCGACCAGCCGCGTGTCTACCCGGCTCTGCAGCAGGAAGTGCGAATACTGGTCGCGGCTGTCGTTGTCCATGCCGCCGCCGGAGTGGCGCTTGGACTGGTAGCGCAGGTAGAGCGCGTAGTGCTCAAGGCGGAACTTGAGCGGCTGGATCTGCGCCGTGAGGCCGGCATGCAGCCTCCAGGCCCGGCGCTGCGAGCGATTGGGATTGAACTCGGCCACCGGGATGCGCACCGGCACGCAGGCGCGGCAGGCGTCGCAATGCGGGCGGTAGGTGAAGATGCCGCTGCGGCGGAAGCCGGCCTTGACCAGGTCGCCGTACAGCTCGGTGTTAATGAGATGGCTGGGCGTCGCGACCTGGGAGCGCGCCATCCGGTCCGGCAGGTAGCTGCACGGATAGGGCGCCGTCACATAGAACTGCAGGACGGCATGCGGCAGGTCGTTAAGGCGCGACACGGCTCCACTTTCCAGGAGGCTCCGCGTAGTTTACCAGCGCCGCCAGATCCCGCAGATAGGAGCGTCGCGGGATTTCCCGGGCGCCGAGCGAGGCGAGCAGCTCGGTGTGCACCTGGCAATCGACCAGCGGGCAGCCGCGCTCCTGCAGATGCCGCACCAGATGCACCAGCGCGACCTTGGAGGCATCGGCCTCGCGCGAGAACATCGATTCGCCGCAGAACAGGCGCCCCACCGCGACGCCGTACAGGCCGCCGACCAGGCGGCCGTCGCGCCAGGTTTCGAAGGAATGCGCGTGGCCCTGGTGGTGCAGGGCAAGGTAGGCCGCCTGCATCTCTTCGCCGAGCCAAGTGCCTTTCTCGCCTTTTCTCGGATCTGCGCAGGATTGGAGAATTTCCGAAAAGCAGGTATCGATCCGGACTTCGTACTCCTTGTTCCGCAGGCTCTTGCCGAGCGAGCGCGAGACTTTCAAGTCCTCGCAGTAGAGCACCATGCGGGGGTCCGGCGACCACCACAGGATGGGCTCGGGCGTGGAGTACCAGGGAAAGATGCCGCAGCGATAGGCCTGCAGCAGCCGCGCCGGGGACAGCTCGCCGCCCGCGGCGAGCAGCCCGTTTGGCTCCCGCAGGGCACGTTCCACTGGAGGAAACGGGTCGTCAGGCCCCAGCCAGGCTAGCACTTCACCTGCTGGCGGCAGTAGTTCTCCAGCTCCCACACGACGACGGCGGCGCCGACGATAGCCTTGGCGGTCGCGCCGTGCTCCATTTGCAGCTTAAAGGCGTACTTGTCGAAGAACTCGTTGAACATCTCGCCGCCGAGCGTGCCGACGGCATGGATTTCGTCGCGCGCCGGATCATGCTCGAGCAAGATCGCCGCCAGCGGCTGGGGCGCCGGGCCGGCGACCACGCGTGCGCCCTCGGCCGGGTCGTACTGGCTATGCTCCGAGCAGCAGTGGATCACGCTGGCGAACTTGTTGCGGGCGCTTTTTTCCGGCCGGTAGCTGATGAAGCTGATGTCGCGCGTCGGGTAGGAGAGCTTGTGGGCGCAGATCGCCGAATAGGCGACGATCGCGCCCGACGGGCCGACGCCGCCCTTCCACTCGTAGATCCGGTTGTCGGCGGTCTGCAGTTGCGTCGGGCGCACCGGCTTGCCGAGGTTCAGCAGGAAGCAGGGCGTGGCGGCGTAGGGATAGTGGAAGATGAGATTGCGGTCCGCCGGCACCTCGCGCGGGCGCAGCGGCGCGCCTTTTTCGTCGACCAGCCGGGCGCGCGCATAGAACTGGGGGCGCAAATCGGCGGCTAGAGCGGGCCCGCCCGTTGCGGCGGCGGAAGCCGCGCAGAACTTGATGAAATCACGCCGTTCCATGGCGCCTAGATTAAGGTTTTTGCGGCGTGATGTCTTCGGCGTGGAAGCCGGTGACGCCCGCCTTGCGGTCGGCATACCAGCGCTGGAGCGTGATGCCTACCGTGCGGAAGGCGATGTCCTTCCAGGGGATGCGCGCTTCCTCGAACAGCGCAACCTCGAGGGTCTCGTCGCCGGGCTTGAACTCCAGGTCGAGGAGCCGCGCGCGGTAGAAGAGATGCACCTGGTTGACGTAGGGGATGGAGACCATGGTGCAGGGGGTGCCGAGCTCGACCTGCGCGCCGGCTTCCTCGAGCGTCTCGCGCAGCGCCGCCTGGCCCGCGGTCTCGCCGTTCTCCATGAAGCCGGCCGGCAGCGTCCAGTAGCCGTAGCGCGGTTCGATGGCGCGGCGGCACAGCAGTAAACGGCCTTCGTGCTCGGGAATCGTGCCGACCACCAGCCTCGGGTTCTGATAGTGGATTTCGCCGCAGGCATCGCACACCCAGCGCGGCAGGTTGTCGCCCGGGGGCACGCGCAGGACGACGGGCGCGGCGCAGTTAGAGCAGAACTTCAGGCAGGTCTCCCAGCGTCTTCAGCACGCCATCCGGCGTGAACCCGAGGCGATCGACCGGCGCGCCGCCACGGTTGATCCAGTAAACATTGAAGCCGAAGGCCTTGGCGCCGAGCGCGTCCCAGCAATTCGATGAGACGAACGCGATCCGGTCCCTGGAAATATTTAACTGTGTAACAGCCAATTGATAGACCTCAGGCGCCGGCTTGAACACCTTTGCCTCGTCCACGCTGATCACGGCATCAAAGCCAAGCCTGCTATGCGAGACCAAAGGCAGCAGCATGTCGGGCGAGCCGTTGGAAAGGATTGCTTTCTTCCCCTTGAGAGCTGCGAGTGCCGCGGGCACGTCGGGGTAGACCGCAAGCCGCACGTATTCCTGCATCAGGGCCTGCGCCTTGGCCGCGTCCAGCGGCAGCGCCAGGCTCGCGCAGGCGTGCTCGAGCGCCTCGCGCGTCACCTGCGAGAAAGGCGCGTAGCGCCGCATCAGGCTGCGCAGCCAAGTGTACTCGAGCTGCTTGGTGCGCCAGGCTTGCGACAACGCGGCGCCGCGACCGGGCCAGAAGGAATCGCAGCGCTGCGCGACGCAGTGCACGTCGTACAGCGTGCCGTAGGCGTCGAACACCAGAGCGTCGAGCGGCATTTTCGCGATGTTAAACTGATTGTCCCCATGATTGACCGTTACGACGAGCTCTACAAGAGTTTCCGTTGGGACGTGCCCGCGCGCTTCAATATCGCGCAGGCCTGCTGCGGCCAGTGGGCCGCGGATCGCACGCGCTTCGCGCTCTATTGGGAAGACGAATCCGGCGCCACCGCGGCGTATTCGTTCTGGGACATCCAGGTCGCGGCCAACCGCCTGTCCAACGCGCTTGCCGCGCTCGGCGTGCGCCGCGGCGACCGCGTGGCGATCATCCTGCCGCAGCGTCCGGAGACGGCGATCGCCTATATAGCGATATTCCAGATGGGCGCCATCGCGCTTCCTTTATCCCACCTGTTCGGGCCCGACGCGCTCGAATACCGGATGAACAACGCGGGCGCCAGCGTCGCCATTGTCGAGCCCACGACGCTGCCGAATCTCCGGGCGGTCAAGGACAGGCTGGAGACTCTTCGTCACGTCATCGGCGTGGGCGGGGCGAGGGAAAAGGATGTGCATGACTGGAATGTTCTTCTTCAAAAGGCAAATTCTTCTTTTAAAACCGTGGATACCACGGCAAATGATCCCGCTTTGATCATCTACACCAGCGGCACGACCGGCGCGCCAAAAGGCGCGCTCGAGGCGCACCGGCTGATCATCGGCAACATCTCGGGCTTCGTGCATTCGCACGATTTTTTCCCGCAGGCGGGCGACCTGTTCTGGTCGCCCGCGGATTGGGCCTGGGCGGGCGGGTTGTTCGACGCGCTGCTGCCCAGTTGGTACTTCGGCATTCCGATCCTGGGCTACCGCGGCCGCTTCGACGCGGAGCGAGCCTATTATCTGCTGGAGAAATACGACGTACGGAACTCGTTTCTGTTTCCCACGGCGTTGAAGCTGATGATGAAAGCGGTGCCGAATCCAAAAACCAGATACCGACTTAACCTACGCTCCATCATGAGCGCCGGCGAATCGGTGGGGGTGACCGTGATCGAATGGGCGCGCGAGCAGCTCGGCGTGACCATCAACGAGATGTTCGGGCAGACCGAGATCAATTACGTGGTCGGCAACTGCCAGGCGGCCTGGCCGGTGAAGCCGGGCTCGATCGGACGCCCGTATCCGGGACACCGGGTCGCGGTGATCGACGAGAAGGGCGCGGAAGTGAAGCGGGGCGAGCTCGGGGAAATCGCAGTCGATCGCCGGGGCGACCCAGTGTTCTTCCTGGAATACTGGAAGAACGAAAAAGCGACGCGTGAGAAATTCATCGGCGACTGGGGCTGCACCGGCGACCAGGGCCGCATGGACGAGGACGGCTACCTCTGGTACCAGGGCCGCTCCGACGACGTCATCAAGAGCGCGGGCTACCGCATCGGGCCGGCCGAGATCGAAAGCTGCCTCGTCAAGCACCCGGCGGTGGCCAACGCCGCGGTGATCGGCAAGCCCGACGAAACACGCGGCTCGATCGTCAAGGCGTTCATTGTTTTGCAGCCTGGACATTCACCTTCGGAAAATCTTATCGAACAGATACAAACCCACGTGCGCGGCCGCCTCGCTCCCTACGAGTACCCGCGCGAGATCGAATTCATCGATGCGCTGCCCATGACGACCACGGGCAAGGTGCAGCGCAAGGAACTGCGCAAGCGCGAGGAAGAGAAGCTCGCCCGGCGGTGAAGGATCTCCTGCTCGTCGGGGCGGGCCACGCGCACCTCGTTCTCCTCGCCTCGCTGGCGAAGCAGCCGCTCTACGGCGCGCGCATCACGCTGGTCTCGCCGCATCGCGAGCAGCTCTACTCCGGGATGCTGCCTGGCGTGATCGCCGGCCACTACCAGCCGCGCGAGGCTCGCATCGACGTGGCGCGGCTCGCCGAGCGCGCCTACGCCGAGTTTCTGCCGGGCAGCGTCGAAGCGCTCGATCCGCTGGCACGCCGCGTGCGCCTGCACGACGGGCGAGAGAAGAGCTACGCCATCGCCTCGATCAACATCGGATCGCTCGTCGACACTTCGATACCCGGCTCGGCGCGGCATGCGCTCCCCGTGCGCCCGTTCGAGTCCTTCATGCAGCGCATCTCGGTCTCGGCCATTCGCGAAGTGGCGGTCATCGGCGGCGGCGCATCGGGCGCGGAGCTCGCCATGGCGATCCGCCATCGCGGGCCGGGGGTCACGCTCTATTCGGATCGCAACGTGTTTGCGCCGGCGCTCGCCGCGCGTTTGGCGGCGGCCTTGCGTCGCGCCGGCGTCGATTTTCGCCAGGGCATGGCGGTGGACACCATCGAGCAGGGTCCCGTGGTGCTCGCCGGCGCTTCGCGCCAGTCCTTCGATCTCGCGGTGCTCGCGACCCGTGCCGCGCCGCTCGCCTGGCCGCGCCGCAGCGGCCTCGCCACGGACGAGCAGGGCTTCATCCAGGTCGACGCGACCTTGCGCAGCATCTCGCACCCGGACCTGTTTGCCGTGGGCGACTGCGCCGCACTGCGCAATGCGCCGCATGCCAAGTCCGGCGTGTACTCGGTGCGCCACGGCGCCGCGCTGCTCGCCAACCTGCGCCGGCTGCTGCAGGGCGAGGCGCTCCAGGCCTACCGCCCGCAGAAGCGGACGCTGCTCCTGCTCAGCACCGGTTCGCGCTCGGCCATCGCGGCGCGCGGCGACTGGACGGCGCAGGGCCGCTGGGTGTGGGGCTGGAAGAACTGGATCGACCGGCGCTGGATCAGGCGCCTCGCGGCCGCGCGCTGACCAGGATCTTGCCGTCGGCTTCGATCACCGTCTCGCCACGCTGGTTGGTCGCCGCGCCGCGCAGCACGCAGATGCCGCCCTTTTGCTTCGGCTTGTCGAGTTTTTCGACCACCGTCCACTCGGTGGCGAGCGTGTCGCCGGGGCGCACGGCCGCCTTGAAGCGACAGGCGTGCTCCAGGTAGGCGATGGCGGTGCCCGAGAAGTGCATGCCGACCGGCGCGGAAATCAGCGCCGAGGTGAACGGGCCGTGCAGGATGCGCGTGCCGAAGCGCGATTTCTTCGCGAATTCCTCGTCCACGTGCAGCGGATTGAAGTCGCCGAACAGGCCCGCGCCGAGCACCAGGTGCGCTTCGGTCACCGTGATGCGCGTGCCGAAGCGGTCGCCGACCGCGACCTCGTCGTACCACTTGCCGGGAAACATGCCCCGATTCTAGGGGCGCGGCGCGAAAGCGGGCTAGTTGATCCGCGCGAGCTGCATCAGCTCGTCGATCGAGGGCGCCACGGCGAGCGCGGCGCGCGGCGATGCCGGCTGCACGAACACCACCGTCAGGCCCCGGTTCCGGTAGTTCGTCGCGCGGCTGCGCAGGTCGACAAAGCGATTGCCGACGGCCTTGCCGTTTAGGTCGCGCAGGATACTGCCGCCGCGCAGGCGCTCCTCGTAGCCGACCAAGCGGCCGTCCTCGTAGCGCGGGACGTAAAGCGAAATGCGCGCGAGCTGCTCACCGGAGCGGCAGTCGCACAGCAATTCCTTCTGGCCGATGACGTGGCCCTGCGCGTTGTGCAGTTCCTCGACACCGATCGGCTGGAATTCAACCGCAGAACAGCCCACCGCGAGCGCCGTCGCCGCAGCCAGCAAGACTGTTCTTGTCATTGATTTCATCACTGCCTTTCACTACTTGGCCGCGACTCTACGCCTGCAGGAAGTGGGACGCAAAGGCACAAGTTTTCGAACCCGCGGGCAGCGCGGAAAGAGAAATGGTTCACGTCAGCCCGGCCGGGCTGCGCTAGACTTGCCTAACCTATTGAATATGTTGGCGCCCCAGACACGAATCGAACGTGCGACCTGCCCCTTAGGAGGGGGCTGCTCTATCCACTGAGCTACCGGGGCGTGACAGGATTTTACCGCTTGATCCGTAAACTCATTTTGACCATTCTGGCGGTCGCCGCTCCGGCTTACGCCCAGCCCCAGTCCTGGGCTTGGGACGACGGCACGGTGCCCTATGTCGTCACGCCGATGGAGATCGTCGAGCGCATGTTGCGCATGGCCGAGGTCGGCCGCGACGACTACGTCATCGATCTGGGCTCGGGCGACGGTCGCATCATCATCGAGGCGGCGCGGCGCGGAGCGCGCGGCCTGGGCGTAGACCTCGACCCGAACCTGGTGAAGGCGGCGACCGAGAACGCGCGCCGCGCCGGCGTTGGCGATCGCACGCGCTTCGAGATTATGGACCTGTTCGACGCCAACTTGGCGCCGGCGACCGTGGTGACGATGTACCTGCTGCCGGACTTCAACGCCAAATTGCAGGCGCGGCTGCTGCGCCTCAAGCCCGGCACGCGCATCGTCTCGCACGACGGCGGCATCGGCGACTGGCCGGCCGACGAGACGCTTGAGATGCGCGCGCCGGAGAAGCCGGTCGGTGTCGGCGGCAGGTCGAAGATCGAGCTGTGGGTGGTGCCGGCCGATGTCGCCGGGATTTGGATGAGCGAGCTCGGCGAGCACGGCGGCGCCTGGCGCTTTCGCATCGCGCAGAAATACCAGGTGCTCGACATCGAGGCCGCGGCGGGGGGCGAGCATCTGCTAGTCCGCAACAGCCGGCTGCGCGGCAACGAAATCAAGATGGTGCTCACCGGCAAGGTGCGCGGCCGCTTCTGGCACCAGTATTTCGTCGGCACGGTGCGCGGCGAGCGCATCGAGGGCCAGCTGACCGCCTCCGACGGCAACCTGCAACGCGTGTTTCCCTGGACCGCGGTGCGCGCCCGATGAGCGCCGCGCCCAAGCCGTTGCTGTCGGTCACCGACGGCGTGCTGCTGACGGCTGGGATGATCATCGGCGCGCTGATCTTCAAGGCGCCCTCCACGGTGGCCGGCGCGACCAGCGGCACTGGAGCGTTTCTCTTCGCCTGGCTGCTCGGCGGCCTGGTGTCGCTGTGCGGCGCGCTGGTGTACGCCGAGCTCGCGTCGCGCCACGCCGATACCGGCGGCGAATACGTGTTCCTCATGCGTGGCTGGGGCAGGGGCGTGGCGTTCCTCTTCGCCTGGTCGCGCCTGACGGTCATCCAGACGGGCGCCATCGCCGCGGTGTCCTTCGTTTTCGGCGACTACGCGTCCGAAATCTTCCGCTTTGGCGCGCACAGTTCCGCGATCTGGGCTGCGCTGGCGGTGGCGGCGCTGACCGCGCTGAACGTCGCCGGCACGCTGCAATCGAAGCTCCTCCAGAAAGTAATGGAGGTGGCTCTGATCGCCGGTCTGGTGGCGTTCTCGATCGCGGCGCTGGTGAAGGGCGGCGCGCCCGCTGCACAGCCAGCGGCGGGCGGCAGCCTCGGCGCCTTCGGCTTCGCCATGATCTTCGTCCTGCTCGCCTACGGCGGCTGGAACGAGGCCGCGTACCTGGCCGGTGAGGTAAAGGACGGGCGGCGCAACATGACGCGCATCCTGGTGATCGGGGTGCTCGGCGTCACCGCGCTTTATCTACTGGTCAACCTCGCCTACCTCGCGGTACTCGGCCATGGCGGCATCAAGGCCTCCAAGGCGGTGGCCGCCGATGTGATGCGCGCCATCGCCGGCGACAAGGGGGCGGTGCTGATTGCGCTCGTGGTCTGCGTCTCCGTGCTCACGACGATCAATGCCGCGATCTTCACCGGCGCGCGCACCAGCTACGCGCTGGGCCGGGATTTCCGCTTCCTGCGGGCCCTCGGACAGTGGCGCGAGAGCGGCAGCACGCCGGCGAACGCCCTGCTGTTGCAAGGCGCCATTACGCTGCTCCTGGTCGGCGCGAGCGCGTTTACGCCGGACGGATTCAACGCGATGGTGGCGTATACCTCGCCGGTGTTCTGGACCTTCTTCCTGCTTTGCGGCCTCACGCTGTTCATTTTTCGCATTCGCGACAAGGCATCGGCCGGATTCAAAGTGCCGTTCTACCCGGTGGTCCCGGCAGCGTTCGTGCTGACGTGCGCCTATATGCTCTATTCGAGCATCGACTACGTGCGCAACCCCGACTACGGCCCGAAGTTCGGCATGGCGGTGCTCGGCGGGCTGATCGTCATGGCCGCGGGTATTCCGCTGTATTTCCTCGCCCGCAGGAAGGGACCGTCGCAAACGCCGCATTGACGGCAGGTTGTATGACAACTACAGTCGGCTGATACCACCGAGGACGGGAGGACTCTCATGAAGCGCGCATTGATCGGCCTGGTACTTGCGGCCGTCGCCTGCACCGCATCGGCGCAAGGGAAGCGGTTGCTGCGCATCCACACCGCCGGGCCGAACGACACCAACGTCGACAACACCAAGCTCGCGGTCGAATTCCAGGATCGCGCCAACGCGGCGCAGGGCACGGTCGAGGTGAAGGTCTTTCCGGCGAGCCAGCTCGGGCAGACGCGCGAGGTGATCGAGGCGATGCGCCTGGGCTCGGGCGCGGCCGGCACCACGGGAGGCCCGGCGGAGTACGCCTCGTTCGTGCGGCGCCTTGGCGTGCTCGGGCTGCCTTTCGAATGGAAGAGTTATGAGCACGCGCTGCGCGTGCTCGACGGTCCGGTCGGCAAGGAGCTCGACCAGGACATGGAGAAGGCCGGCTTCAAGGTCCTCGCCTGGGCCACCAGCTGGGGCTACCGCAACGTCATCACCGCCAAGAAGGAAGTGAAGCAGGCTTCCGACCTGAAGGGCCTCAAGATCCGCACCATCCCGACCAAAGTGTTCGTCGCCGCGGTCAACTCGATGGGCGCCAACGCCACGCCGATGAACTTCGGCGAGATCTATACCTCGCTGCAGAGCGGCGTGCTCGACGGCTACGAGCACACCGCGGCGACCACCATCTCGTTCAAGATGTACGAGGTGGCGTGCTGCATGGCGCTCACCAAGCACCTGATGGACCCGACCTTCCTGGTGTTCTCGCTCGCCGAGTGGCAGAAGCTCTCGCCGGCCGAGCAGGCGGCGCTGCAGAAAGCGGCGACCGAGGCGGGTCGCATCGTGCGCGCGATGGCGCCGGCGCGCGAAGGCGAGGCGCTGGCGGAGGTGAAGAGGCTCGGCATGAAGGTGAACGAGATCGACACCGCGCCGCTGGTCAAGGCCGCGCTGCAGGCGCAGGACGATCTGGCGAAGGAATTCGGCGCCGAAAAGCTGCTCGAGCAGATCCGCAAGACGCCGTAGCTTGAAGAAAGTCCTGGCCTGGATCGACCGCGCGGTCGAGTACGCGGTCGCGCTCATCTTTGCGGCGATGTGCCTGGTCGGCCTGCTGCAGGTCTTCAACCGCTTCGTCCTCAACCAGTCGATCAGCTGGAGCGAGGAATTCCAGATCTACTGCCACGTCTGGATCGTGTTCCTCGCCATCCCGATCGCCTACCGCTACGGCGCGCACATGTCGGTCGAATCCCTGAAAAATTTCCTGCCGAGGAAGATCGCCAGAGTTTTCGACAGGTTCATCGAGATGCTCTGGATCTGGTTCGCGGTTTCGCTGGCCTGGCTCGCGTGGCGGGTGTCCGAGGTGGCAAAGCTGCAGAGCTCGCCCGGGCTCGAGCTGCCGATGAACTACGTCT
>DASWEU010000134.1:0-10988 GCA_036394595.1 Burkholderiales bacterium
TGGCGCACGTGCGCGGCGGCAAGCTGCGCGCGCTGTGCATCACCGGCGCCGACAAGTTCGAGCTGCTGCCGGACATGCCGCCTTGCCACCTGGCGGCACCGGGCCTGGTGGCAGTCAACTGGTGGGGCGTGCTGTTCCCGGCCGGCACGCCGCGGCCGATGGTGGCGAAGCTCAACGCCGACACGGTGAAGGCGCTCGCCGATCCGGAGGTGAAGAAGAAGTTCGCCGATCTCGGCGTGATCGCCGTGAGCAGCACCCCGGAAGAATTCGGCCGCTTCATCAAGGCGGAGACGGACAAGTACGGCAAGCTGATCCGCGAAGCGAATATCAAGGTGAACCCGTGAAGCCTGTCGGCGTCGCGGTCGTCGGTACCGGCTGGTGCGGCGGCATCCGCGCCGAGACGCTGGCGGGCCACCCGCTGGCACGCGAGCTGCATCTGGCGGAGATCGACGCGGCGCGCCTGCACCAGCTCGAGCAGAAGCTCAAGCCGAAGACGGCGACCGAGGACTGGCGCTCGCTCCTGTCGAAGGACATCCAGGCGGTCTATATCTCCGCGACACCGGAGACCCTGCACTTCCCGATGGCGCGCGAATTTCTCGCCGCCGGCAAGCACGTGTTTCTCGAGAAACCTATAGCAGTAACGCTCAAGGAAGCGGATGAATTAATTTCTTTATCAAAAATCAATAATCTTAAATTCACGATCGGTTATTCGCAGCGCTTCAATCCGAAATACGCCTACGTGCGCAAGTGCGTCCGCGACGGCACCATCGGGCGGCCGGTCAGCGCGCTCGTCAGCCGCCACATCACGCGCGGCCTGGGCAAGAAGATCAGCGGGCGCGGCAATCGCTCGCCGGCGGCGATGGAGTCCACGCACGACCTCGATTTCCTGCTGTGGTGCCTGGAGCCTGCCAAGCCGGTGCGCGTTTATTCACAGGTGAATTTCGGCGCCATGCGCGACGCCGGGGCCAAGGACGTGCCCGACACCCAATGGATCACGGTGACGCTGGACAGCGGCCTGTCCTTTGTCTGCGGCGGCGGCTGGAGCCTGCCGCCGGGCTACCCCAATTTCTCCACCACCTGGATCGAGATGGTGGGCACCGAGGGCGCCATCCTGCTCGACGACTCGCATCGCGACGTGGTGCTCAACACCATGAAAAGCGGCATGCAGCTGCCGCTGTCGACCATGCCGGGTGAATTCGTCGAGCATACCTATGCCGGCGCCATGGCGGCGGAGACGTTGCACTTTCTCGAGGCCGTGGTGCACGACCGGCCGGTGCTGGTCACCGCGGAGCATGCGCGCATGGTGATGGAGGTCTACGTCGCCGCGGATCTCTCGGCGGCACGCAACGCCCCAGTCGATTTGCCTTTGCGGCCGCCCAAAGGGAAATCGCTTGAAAAAGCAGCCTAAGCGCATCGGCCTGGCGATCATCGGGGCGGGCCGCGTCGGCCTGTTCCGCGGCGAGGTGGCGGCGCGCCATCCGATGGTCGATTTCATCGGGATTGCGGACCTGAAGCAGGAGAGACTTTCTCTTTTAAAGCAAAAGACAAAGGCTGACTTTGTCACCACGGACTACCGCGAGCTGCTCGATCGTCCCGAGGTCACCGCCGCCATCATTTCCACGGACGAGCACCTGCACGTCGAGCCGATCCTCGCCGCGGTCGAGCGCAAGCTCAGCCTGTTGATCGAAAAACCGCTGGCGACGGAATTGTCCGAATCGAAAAGAGTCCTGCAGGAAATCCAGCGTTCGAAAGTCGACGCGGTGGTCGGCTACACGCAGCGCTTCCGCCGAAAGTGGCTGTCGGCGAAGGAGAAGGTGCGCACCGGGGCGCTGGGCGATGTGACGCTCGTCACCTCGCGCGCGTTCATGAACCGGCTGGTGGCGCTCGACAACTACCAGCGCACCAGCGACCCGTCGAAGATCTCGCCGATGGTGATCTCGGGCACCCACGCGCTCGACGTCGTCATGTGGATGATGGAAGCAAAGCAGCCGGTCGAGATCTACGCGCGTTCGGTCGACAAGGCGCTCGGCCCGCTGTGCAGAGGCATCGATGCGACGGCTGGAACGATTATTTTTCACGATGGATCCCTGTATCACGCGGTCATCTCGTGGGCCCTGCCGGTGGTCTGGCCGGGCGCCGTCTACAGCATGGAAGTCGGCATCACCGGCACCGAGGGCGTGCTGACCATCGACGACACCCATCGCGACATCGTTCTCGCCACCAGTCGCACGCAGCGCGAAGGCTACGCCCCGGACTCGCAACGCTCGGTCGATTTCCTGGGCAGCTACCCGCCCGGCGACATGGCGCTCGGCGAACTGCGCGGCCCGATGCGCGAGGAGACCGAGCAGTGGCTGAACCGCATCTCGATGGGACTCGCGACGCAGCACGCCACCGCCGCCGAGGCGCACAACCGCCTGATGCTCACCAAGGCATTCGACAAGTCGGCACGCCTGAAAAAGCCGCTCCCGCTGCCGATCGAGGAGGAATGATGAGAATTGCCGTTTTTCTTTTATTGGTAATTCCTTTTTCTGTAAATGCGCAAAGCAGTTACCCCAATAAACCCGTCCGCATCATCATTCCTTTCGCGCCGGGCGGCGCGTCGGATTTCGTCGGCCGCATCATGCAGCCGAAGATGTCGGAGCTGCTCGGCCAGGCCATCGTCATCGAGAACAAGCCCGGCGCCGCCGGCAGCATCGGCATGGAGACGGCGGCCAAGTCGGTGCCCGACGGCTACACGGTGTTTCTCGGCAATGTCGGCTCGATCGCCATCAACCCGGCAGTGTTGCCGACGGCCTCCAATCCGCTGCGCGACCTGATCGCCATCACGCAGGTGGTGGATGTGCCGAGCGTGCTGATCGTGCACCCGACGCTGCCGGTGAAAAGCATCCGGGAGTTGATCGCGCACGCCCGCGCCAATCCCGGCAAGCTCAACTACGCCTCGCCCGGCAGCGGCAGCCTCGACCGGCTGGAGATGGAGATCCTGCGCAAGCTCGGCGGCCTGGACATGGTGCATGTGCCCTACAAGGGCGGCGCCGGCCCGGCCAACGCCGGCCTGATGGGCGGCGAGACGCAACTCATGTTCTCCACCGCGGCCTCGGCCATGCCGGGCATCAAGGGCGGGCGGGTGCGGCTGCTCGCGGTCACCAGCGCGAAACGCATGGAGCAGGTGCCGGAAGCGCCGACGGTGACGGAGGAGGGCTATCCCGACCTCACCGCCAGCTCGTGGCAGGGCCTGTTCGTGCCGACCGGCACCGAGCGCGCAATCGTCGAGCGGCTGTTCGCGGTGGCGCAGCAGGTAATGGCGGCGCCGGAGGTGATCGCGCGGCTGAAAACCGGCGGCGCCGAATCGATCACCAGCCCGTCGTCCGTGGCCTTTGCCAAGTACGTCGCCGACGAGACCCAGCGCTGGGCGCGTATCGCCAGGGACTCGAATGCCACGGCCGACTGACGCATGAGCCTGGGGGTCGCGGTCTGCGGGCTGGGCTGGTGGGGGCGGATCATCGTGCCGCTCGTGCAAACCAGCCGGAAATTGAAAGTCGTGCTCGGCGTCGATCCCGTGGCGACGATGGACGGCATTCCGATGGAGAAGGATTTCGAGAAGGCCCTGCGCAACCCGGCGGTGCAAGGCGTAGTGCTTTGCACGCCGCACACGCTGCATGCCGAGCAGATCGTGAAGGCGGCGAGCGCGAAGAAGCATGTGTTCTGCGAGAAACCGTTGTCGCTGTCCCGCGCGGATGTGCTAAGAGCAGTTCAATCGATCAATGCCAATAAAGTGATTCTTGCCGTCGGCCACGAAAAGCGCTTCGAGCCGCCGATCCAGGAGCTGTTCCGCATTCTGAAGAGCGGCGAGATCGGCGTGCCGCTGCAGGTCGAGGCCAATTTCAGCCAGGACAAGTTCCTCTCGCTGAAGAGCGACAACTGGCGCCTGTCCGGCAAGGAGGCGCCGGCCGGGCCGATGACGGCGACCGGCATCCACCTGCTCGATCTTTCCATCGGCGTGTTCGGCCCGGCGAAACGGGTGTTCTCGCCCGTCAAGCAACTGGGAAGCCAGTTGACCAACGGCGATACGCTCGCCATCCTCGTCGACTTCGGAAAAGGCCATGCCCTTCTCAGCGCCGTGCTCGCCACGCCATTCGACGGTCGCTTCGCGGTCTACGGTTCCAAGGGATGGGTGGAGGTGCGCGACAAGGCGCATCCCGAGGCTCCCGAGGGCTGGGTGTTGACCAAAGTAATCAGGGGCAAGGAAAAAGAAACGAAGGAGTTCCCTCCCGCGCAGGCCGTACTGGCCAACCTGGAAGCATTTGCCGACGCTGCCGGCGGGCAGGCGCCTTATCCGGTGCCGCAGCAGCAGATGATCGCCAACGTCTCGGCGCTTGAAGCCATATTCAAATCCGCCAGATCCGGAAACGTCGAGGAGGTCGCTGCTTGAAGCTCGGAACATTCATGATGCCGCTGCACCCGCCCAAGCGCAGTCCCTCGGAGACGCTGCCGGAAGACCGCGAGGCGATCCTGCTCGCCGACCGGCTCGGCTATTGCGAGGCGCTGGTGGGCGAGCACGTCACCGACCTGGCCGAGAACGTCACCTCCTGCCTGATGTTTCTGGCGAGCCTGGCCCACGACACCAAGCAAATTGTGCTCGGCAGCGGCACCATCAACATGCCGAACTCGCACCCGGCGGCGATCGCCGCGCAAGTGGCGATGATCGACCACCTGCTGAAGGGGCGTTTCCTGATGGGCATCAGCCCCGGCGGCCTGATGTCGGACGCCGAGGTGTTCGGTAACTTCAAGAAGGACCGCAACGCCATCTTCCTCGAGTCCATCAACATGGTGCTCGACATCTGGAAGGGCGAGGGCCCGTACAACCTGAAGGGCAATTTCTTCGAAGTGACGACGGCGAACACGCAAATTCCCGATATCGGGCAAGGCACCATCATCAAGCCCTACCAGAAACCCCATCCGCCGATCGTGGTCACGGCGGTGGCGCCGCATTCCAAAGGCGTGACCGAGGCGGCCAAGCGCGGCTGGACGCCGATCTCGGCGAACTTCCTGCTGCCGGAGTGGGTCGCCTCGCACTGGCCGAAGTACCAGGAAGGTTGTGCCGCAGTCGGAAAGACCGCCGAAGGCAAGGACTGGCGGGTGGCCAAATCCATTTTTGTTTCCGATAGCGAGAAAACGGCGAAGGAATACGGCCACGGACCCAATGGCCCGTATCATTTCTATTTCAAGCAGCTGATCCGCAAGCTGGTGGGCTCGAGCGGACGAGGCAATCTCTTCAAGCTGGACCAGAACGAGCCCGACGCGTCGATCACCGCCGACACCATGACGCCCAAGCTGGTGATCGCCGGCACCGTCGACAGCGTAGTCGAGCAGATCCTCGCCTTCCGCCGGAAAGTCGGTCCGTTCGGCACGCTCTACTACCCGTGCCACGACTGGGCCGACCCCAAGCTCGCCAAGCGCTCGATGGAACTGATGGCCGAGAAGGTGATGCCGAAGGTAAACGCCGCACTCAAGGAGTAGCGACATGGAACAGGCTTGAAGGTTTCGATCCTCGACGACTACGGCGACACGCTGCGCACGCTCGAGTGCTACCGCAAGCTGGCGGGGCACGAGGTGAAGATCTGGCACGACCACGTCCAGGACGACGACAAGCTGGTCGCGCGACTCAAGGACGCCGAGGCACTGGTGCTGATCCGCGAGCGCACCAAGATCCGGGCGCCGCTCCTGAAGCGGCTGCCGAAGTTGAAGCTCATCAGCCAGCGCAGCGTCTATCCGCACATCGACATCGACGCCTGCACCGAGCTCGGCATCGTTGTCTGCTCGAACATGCACCCGGGAACGCCGTCGTATGCCACGTCCGAATTGACGTGGCTGTTGATTCTCGCGGCGATGCGCCGGCTGCCGCAGCAGATCAGTTCGCTCAAGGCGGGCAAGTGGCAGGCGGAGGTCGGCAACACCCTGCGCGGCAAGACGCTTGGCGTCTACAGCTACGGGCGTATCGGCGCCGTCGTCGCGGGCTACGGCAAGGCCTTCGGCATGAATGTGCTGGCATGGGGCCGCGATGCCGGCCGCGAGCGCGCCCGCGCGGACGGTTTTTCAATCGCGCAGAGCCGGGAGGCGTTCTTCAGCGAGTGCGACATCATTTCGCTGCACATGCGGCTGGTCGATGCGACGCGCGGCATCGTCACCGCTGCGGACCTCGCGCGCATGAAACCCACCGCGCTGCTGGTCAATACCAGCCGCGCACCCCTGCTCGAACCAGGCGCGCTGCTCGCGGCGCTCAAGGCCGGGCGCCCCGGCATGGCCGCGGTGGACGTCTATGAGGAAGAGCCGGTACGCGACCCGAAGTACCCGCTACTGACCATGCCCAACGTGCTCTGCACGCCGCACATCGGCTACGTCTCGCGCGAGGAGTATGAGCTGCAGTTCGCAGAAATCTTCGACCAGATCCTCGCCTACGCCGCCGGCGCTCCGGTCAACGTGGTCAATCCGAAAGCGCTGCGAGGCTAGACCGGACCCGGAAACACGAATACGATGATCGAATGGATCAACGCGATCTGCAGCAGTTTGCCGAGGAGGTCGTACTGGAGATAAGCGGCGACCAGGGCGGCGAGAACCAGCGCCTCGCGCAGGACGCGCCCGGAAATGCGGAAAGGCGTGGTGCCAACGCGTTGCGTTATGCGGACCGGCGGCAGCGTGGACTCCAAGGACGTCGTGCTTCTCGTGCCGAGCTCGCGCATCCAGCACGCCACGCCGACATGTGGGTCCTCGTCGTCGGCGGCGGACGGCGGACTCACTTTTGCCGGGCTGTGGGGCTCTGTCGCGGCCATGGGGTGGCGCCGGCGGCTTGAAGAGGCCTGGTCGAAGGCATGCTGGCAAGACAGAACCGGGCCAGCGCGATGATGAGAAGCATGCGGTCCAGCGTGACCCTGTCGGTGTTCTGGACCGTCAGGAGTTCCGCCTGTTCCTGGATCTTCCGAAGCGCGCTCCGTACCTCGGGCTGCGAATCCCTCGCGGGTGGTGTAGCGGCCTGGACTTCGGCCTGGGTCTGGAGTTGCATGCGGCGAAGATAGGTGCCTGATATGGCCTGAAAGCACTAGTCGCCAGCCACAGACATGAGCCGTTCGGACTATAGAGGGGGCTCCAAGGACGCAACCTGACGACGCCAACCTGCCATGCATGCGGGAAGCGCCAGCTGGAGTACAGGACATGAATGCCACCGAGCGCGTTGCAACGACGGCACGGCAAGCGGGTTTGAATTCCGACGTCCGCGCCCTGGACGTGTCGCGCGACCTGATCATCGCGCTGCGGATGTGCGAGAAGGTGTTACACCGCGCCCGCAACGAAGTCGACGAGAGCTCCCTCGCCCTCGTCGCCAGGATGTCGCAGCATCTGTACTGCATGAGCGAGCTGGCCAAGCAAGTCCAGCAACAGCAGGTGGACAAATGCACGCCGGAAGGCGTTGCATTCAGGGAGCACGGCTGAGTTAGTCAGGCGGGCGCACGGCATGGCCGCGCCCCGGCCGCATCACTTCAAGTCAGAAGCATTCCCACGTACTGAATCACGAACCAGGCCGCCATCAGGCCGATCGTGATCATCAGCAGGCGCCGGTCCTTCGCCAGCGGGGCGCAGGCCTCCGGCCAGGGGGCGCCGCTCGCCGTGCGCGAAGTGCGGTGCAAGTGCAGGAAGACGATCAGGACGCCGATCGTCGTGGCGAGCAATCCAACGGTATTCAGCACCCAGAACGTCATCACAATCCCCCTTGTCCCGGCGCTAGTCTATCGTGATTTTCGTCGCGCGAACGACCTCGCCCCACCCCAGCGTTTCGCATGGGACTCCTCCTCGCGTGGCATCATAACCGCGATGAAAACCGTCGACATCCACGCCCACTGGTATCCAAGCGAATGGCTGCGCCTGTTCGAGAAGGACGGGCCGCGCGAAGGGGCGGCGCTGGAACGCGATGAAAAGGGCGGCTACCGGCTGCGCGCCAAACACATCACCAATGCCTTCGACGAGCGTTTCGTCGACCTGGATTCGCGATTGAAAAAAATGAGTCAGAGAGGCGTCGACGTGCACGCCCTGTCGCTCACCACGCCGATGGTCTACTGGGCCTCGCCCGGATTGGGCCTCGCGCTGAGCCAGGCGTTCAACGACGCCGCCTCGGCGGCGCACCGCAAGCATCCGGATCGCCTGATGGGCTTGGCCATGCTGCCGATGCAGGAGCCGAAGCTTGCCCTGCAGGAGCTGGAGCGGGCGGCGAAGCTGCCGGGCATCCGCGGCCTGTATCTCGCCACCAACGTCAACTACGACGAGCTGGACGAGAAGCGCTTCTGGGACGTCTACGCGAAATGCGAAGAGCTTGGCTGGACCATCTTCCTGCACCCGGTGGATACCATCGGCCAGGACCGCACCAAGAAGTACTACCTGAAGAACCTGTGCGGCAATCCTTACGACACCGGAGTCGCCGCCGCGCACCTCATCTTCGGGGGCGTTTTGGATCGATTCAAGAAACTGTCATTTAATTTGCCGCACGCGGGGGGGACATTCCCCTGGCTCATCGGCCGCTGGGACCGCGGCACCAAGGTCCGCCCGGAGCTGAAGCACATGAAGAAGGCGCCCAGCACCTATCTGCGGCGCTTCACCTTCGACACCATCGGCCACGACGACCGTATCAACGCCGCGCTGGTGAAGCTGGTCGGCGCGGACCGTGTCACGCTCGGCAGCGACTACTGCTTTGATATGGGGCTGGATGACCCCTTGGCCACGGTCAAGAGAATCAAGGGTCTTTCTGTCAAGGAAAAGGCGCAGATTTCCGGCGGCAATGCGCTGAAGCTCCTCCGCCTAGCCTAGGCCGACGAACTTGCCGCGATGAAAGCCGAGCGGCCTGCGCTCGGTCCAGGCGTAGCGCTCGACCACGCCGATGATGACGATGTGATCGCCGCCGTAGTAGCGGTGGCGGCTGTGGCATTCGAAAGTGGCCGCCGCGCCCTGCAGCTGGGGTATGCCTTGCATCCCTTTGGAAAATCTATGCGGGAACGCCGCGAACTTGTCCGCGCCGGATTTGGCGAAGTGCGTCGAAAGGGCTTCGTCGCCTTCGCCCAGCACATTGATGGTGAAGTACTCGGCGTCCCGGAAAACCATCGCGCAACCCGCGGTCCGCGCCAGGCTCCACAGCACCATCGGCGGATCGAGCGACACCGAGCTGAAGGAATTGACGGTCAGGCCTTCGGCCTTGCCGCCCGGCCCCAGCGTGGTGACCAGGCAGACGCCGGTGGGGAAGCAGCCGAGCGCGCTGCGAAAATCGCGCGGGTCGAGGCTAGACCGTGGTAGCGCTAGCGGCTCTTCCCACATGCTTGCCCTTGAAGTGGGGTGCGATCTCTTCCATGAACCGGTGCATCTGCTCCTTGACCATCGCATGCGGCTTGTTGCCGACGTTGAAGTAGAGGATCACTTCCTCGACGCCGCTTTTCTCCACCTTCTTCAGCGTCTCGATGATCTTTTCCGGCGCGCCGAGCAGGATCGAGCGCTCGGACAGGTCCTCCTTCTTCATGTTCTTCAGGATGTCGACGATCTTCATGAAGTACTGCATGGTCGGCGGCGCGTCCTCGGGCTTCTGCGGGAAGGCCTGCAGCACGCAGTGGTTGAAGTAGTCCATCTGCGTCTGCCGGCCGTAATCCTCGGCCTTGGCATCGTCGGCGATGTAGATGAAATAGCTGCACATGGCCCGGCCCGGCTTGTTGCCGGCCTTGACGCAGGCCTCGCGGTAGCTGTCGACGGCCTTGTCCAGCCCGCCGAACACCATGCCGGCGGCAAACGGCGCATAGATGATGTTCAAGCCGCGCTTCGCCGCCATCTCCAGGCTGGTTTTCGAAAACGACGCGACGTAGAAGGGCAGCGGCTTCTGCAGCGGTTTCGGCGTGATCGACATCTGCGGGATGTCGTAGAACCTGCCGCGGTGCGACCAGGGCCCGGGCGAGTTCCACGCCTTCAGCAAGACCTCGATGCCTTCCTCGAAGATCTCGGCGGAGGCCATGAAATCCGCACCGAAAGGCGCGTACTCCTTGCGGTCGTAGCCACGCCCGGTGGCGAAGTCGACGCGCCCGCCCGAGAGCAGGTCGAGCGTGGCCCACATTTCCGCGACGTGCACCGGGTGGTGCAGCGGCAAAACGGTGACGGCCGGCGCGAGTCTGATGTTTTTGGTGACTGAACTGATGGTTGCCAATAAAAGGTCCGGGCGCGAGTTGACTCCCAGGGAGTCGAAGTGGTGCTCGCCGATCCACGCCGAGTGCATGCCGATCTTGTCGGCGAGGATCGCCTGCTCGCGGATCTCGAGCACCAGCTGGTTGGCCGAGCGCGCGTTATTGGGGTAGTGGTTGTCGCTGAGGGTGAAGTAGCCGAATTCCATGGTGCCCCGCTAGTTGAGTTTGAACAGGCGCTGCGCGTTGGTGCGGCCGATTTTTTTCCGGTCCGCCTCGCTGATGGAGGCGGCGTCGAACCAGTCCGCGGCGTGGTCGATGTTCTCGAACGGCCAGTCGGTGGAGAACAGGATGCGGTCGGCGCCGATCTCGAGCATGGCGTCGATCAGCGTCTGGGTGCGGAAATTGCCCGAGGTGGTGAGGTGGAAGTTGGCGTTGAAGTACTCGACGATCTTCTTCTTCGCCTTGTGCTTGTGCGGCGCCTTGACCCAGGCGTTGCGGTGATCGATGCGCCACATGCTGTAGGGCAGGCCCTCGCCCAGGTGCCCGAGGACGATCTGCAGCCGCGGGTACTCGTCGAACAGGCCCGAACCGATGAGGCGTAGCGCGTGCACCGCCGTTTCCTGCCCGAACGCCCAGGTCGGCCCGAGCAGCCAGGGATGGCCCTCGTAGATCTGCGAATGCGCCGGCAGCGGGTTGCGCGGGTGCAGGTAGAAGGGCATGCCCGACTCCTGCACCGCCGCCCAGAACGGCCGATAGTGCGGCAGGTCGAGATACACGGCGCTGTCGGGGTCG
>DASWEU010000135.1:0-1696 GCA_036394595.1 Burkholderiales bacterium
GGTCGTGTCTGGAAGTTGGTGGAGAAAGCCGGTGGCGTTGATCTCCGCGTTGCAAGCTACGAGTTCAAGCGGCGGCGTCAAGCCGTTGCTTGGCAGGAGGAACGTGCAGGCTGTGCCAGCCGTCGACTTTGCGTAGCTTGATCTGGCCACTGGCGACGAGCGCCCAGAACAGCAGACACGCGGTCTCAGCGCAGGGCAGCAGGCACTGCGTCTTGATGCGGCGCTTGAACTCCTCGTGCAGCCGCTCGATCGCGTTGGTGGTGCGGATCGAGCGCCATTGGCTTGGCGGCAAGCGCAGGAACGTGAACAGCTGCTCGCCGGCTTCGGACAGGCTGTCGGCAACGGCGCTGCAGCGCACGCGCCACTTGCGCAGGAACGCGGTGCGCTTGGCGAGCACGGCCTGCACGGTCTCGGCGTAGATCATGTCGGTGTAGTCGGCGCCGATCTCGTCGTGCAACCGCTTGGGCGCATGGGCCAGCAGGTTGCGGTGCTTGTGCACGGTGCAGCGCTGCACCGGTACTCCGGGCCAGGTGGCGGCCAACGCCTTGTCGAGCCCGGTCGAGCCGTCGGTGATCAGCAGCTGCGGCGTTGCGAGCCCACGGCCGATCAGATCATCGAGCAGCACCCGCCAGGCAGCCTCGCTCTCGCCGCCGAGATTGCGCACGCCGAGCAACACCTTCTGGCCATCGCGCCGCACGCCCAGCGCCACCAGCAGCGACAGCTTGGTTGCCTTGCGGTCCAGCCGCACCGGCACGACCGTGCCGTCGAGGATCAGCCGCACGATGTCGTCGCCAGCGAGATCGCGCTGCTGCCAAGCCTCCCAATCGCCCTTCAGCTTGCGCCACGCCTGGCTCACCGTGTCCTTCCCGACCGCGCCGCCGAACAGCGCAGCCAGCGCGCGCCCGACCCGACGCGTGTTGGTGCCCGACAGATAGCTGCTCGCGATCAGCGCCTCAGCCTGGCGCGTCACCCGCTTGTAGGCCGGCAGCGTCTTGCTGTGCCATTCCTCCGATTTGCCCGCCGCCCCGCTCACCCGAGCGCGCGGCACCGACACCGTCTGCGGCCCGAACGTGCCGATCAGCTGCCGATCCCGATGCCCGTTCCGGTGGCCCTTGCTCGAGCTCCGCTGATAGCGCTCCCGGCCCAGAGCCGCCGACAGTTCCATCTCCAGCAGATCCTCGATGAAACCCCGGATCCGATGCCGAACCGCCGTCTCCAGCGGGTCGAACCAATGCTCGCCGAATAATGGATTCTCTGCCCCGGCCGCGATATCTTCCGTCATGGCGTAATCTCCTCCGGCGGCGCCAACCGCCGGCTTTCTGGGTTTGACACCTGGAGATTACGCCACCTTCATTCCCACCACATTCCCGACACGACCTGTCGCCTTCCGGAATCACGGTGAACGTCATCCTCCCGGGGATAACCGATACTGCGCAGCCACGCGGTCACATGACCGAAGAGGACATGTACGCCCAGGCGCGCGCAATTCCGCTGGGACGCATCGGGGAGCCGGACGATCTGGTAGGCCCTGTAATATTTCTTGCAAGCGACGCGGCAGGTTTCATTACCGGCCAGACGATTGTGGTCAATGGCGGCTTCATCATGGCGTAGGCCGACCGCCTGTTGCGATCAGGCAGATAGAGACGAGATGGTGGACAAGGTTGCGGTTGTAAACGGCGGCGCAGGGGGCATCGGG
>DASWEU010000136.1:0-7264 GCA_036394595.1 Burkholderiales bacterium
TTCGCCGCCGATACCGAGATGGACACCTCTTACGCCGCCTGGCGGCTGCGCACGCCGGTGCCCTATTCGATCGTCGCGGTGACCAAGGTGCGCACCGCCGAGCTGCCGATGCCGCTGTGGGTGGAATTCATCGACCGCCACCCGGACGTGAAGTCGCGCTTCGAGTACGAGGTGATGAAGCTGATGTCGGAGGTGATGGCCCACTCGATCACCCTGCACCTGCTCGACGCGCCGGGGCGGCTGTCGCGCTTCCAGCGCAAGCATGCGGAGCTCTCCGGGCGCATCCCGAAGAAGGAACTCGCCGCCTACCTCAACCTCACGCCAGAGACGCTGAGCCGGCTCAAGAAGAAACTGGGTTAATCCGGGGTATCGCGCCCGTTACCCGAGCATCAGCGGGACGCCACTGCAGATCAAAACGATGCCGAGCAGGCGGCGAAACGCCACTTCGCTCAGGTTGGTGTGAATGCGATTGCCGAGCGCCACGCCAATGAACATCAACGGCAGGGATAGCGCGGTTGCCAGCAGCGCTTCACGGTCGTACGCGCCAACCGCAAGATAGCCGGCGCCGCGAACGAATCCGAGTACCAGCAAAGTCGCGGCGACCGTGGCGCGGAACCGGTGCTTGTCGAGTTTTTGCAGGTCGAGATAGATGGCGTAGAACACGCCCGCCATCGCGCCGAACAATGTTCCAACGATGCCGGCGAGCGTGCCCGTCACCGGTAGCGTCAATCGCGACGGAAATTTCCAAGCCGGTCGCCGGCGCAGCGATTGCCACAAGGTCGCACTGCCGTAGGCCAGCACCAGTGCACCCAGGCCATGGGCAAGCGTGCGGGTATCGAATGCGTTGTAGAAGTAAAGGCCAATCAACGCGCCCACTACGGTGTAGGGCAGCAGCCGGAGCAACTCCCGCCAATCGACATGGCGCCGGTCGCTGAAAACGACGGACCACGAGGAGAATATCCCGAGTACCGTAAATACCGGCACCACGAGTTTCATCGGCAGCACCAGGGCGATCAGGGGTAGTGCTGCCCCACCGAAACCGATACCGCCGCGAATGGCGAACGAAATCACCAGCACCAAGCAGCAATAGGCGATTTCAGTTGGCGTCAGCGAGTTCATCTCGGCTGCAGACGCCAGGTGCACGTCCCGAAGGACGTGCCACCCCGCTCAGATTCCCGGAAACGAAACTTACGTTTCCCCGGCGATTCTCTTCCTCACGATGGGTCTCAGGACCCACAGGGCAAGGGCTGCCGCGACGAGGTCGAATACGGCTGCGATGTAGTAAGGCACCGAGAACGAGCCGGCGTACATTGCCGCCACCGCGGCAGCGCCCCACCCGGCCATGATGGAGGCCAGCCCTTTGGCCGTATACATGATGCCGTAGTTGCCCGACGCGTTTTTCGGGCCGAACACATCTCCCGTGATCGCCGAGAACAACGCATAGATCTCGCCCCAGGCAAGGAACACGAAGGGCATCAGGATCATGAACGCGATCGGGTTGCCGGCGATCTGCGTCATCAGAAAGATGAGCACGCCCTCGAGCGCGAAGGCAAAGGCCATCGTGTACTCGCGGCCAAATCGGTCGGAGACCGAACCCCACATGATTCTGGCCAGCGCATTGGTCACGCCCGCCAGGGTGGCGACGAACGGGACGATGGCGATACCCATGAATTTTGCATCGAACACGTTGAGGGACTTGGCAATCTGCGACATGTTGCCGGTCGTCATCAGTCCGCCCGTGCAGACCATGAGGAACATGGCGTACATGATGTAGAACTCTTTCGACGACATCATCTGCACCGCGGAAAATTCCTTCCGCGTTTGCAGGACCGCCTTCGGCTGCACCCAATCCTTGGGCAGCCATCCCTTGGGCGGGTGATGCAGGATCATGGCCATCACGACGGCCACGACGCCCTGGCCGATGCCCCACGCGGTCATGGCGCCGGCCCATCCCATCGTCGCAATGCTGCCGCTGATCGGGATGAGCGTAAGCGCCGAGCCGCCCCCGAATCCCGCGGCGGTCAGGCCGGCCGCCAATCCCCGCTTGTCGGGGAACCACTTGACCGCATTGGCCACCGTCGCGATGTAGATGATGCCGCAGCCGGTGCCGGCGAGCACGCCGTAATAGATATACAAGTGGAACAGCGAAGTGGCGAACATGCCGCCGAGCACCCAGCCCAGAAAAATGAGCACGGCGCCAACCAGCATGAGATTGCGGATGCCGAATTTATCGATGAAGAATCCGGCGACCGGTACCGGCCAGGTCTCGAAGAGGATGAACAGCGTGTAGATCAGGGCAATATCGGAATACGGCGCACTGGCGAATTGCTGTCGCAGTCCCGGGGTAAACAAGGTGAACGCGTACTGAAAGTTCGAAATGACGACCATCGCGGTGACACCGGCGGCCAGCTGGATCCAGCGGTTTCCGACGATGGGCCCGTAAGTTTGCTTCGCGAGATCCGTCTCGGCGTTGATTACGGATGACATGTCGCCTCCTCCTTAAGAAAGCTTTTTCGAGTTGTGCCGACCCTAGCTTGCGATTCTGGGTATGTCGCGCTGCGTCAAACCTTGATCGCAATCAAGAATACCCCATCTTCAATCAACCCCCCGGTTCGACCTGCCGCGCGGCGGCCTTCTGACGCTTCGCCAACCACAGGCCCCACGCCACGACGACCGCCACGCCAATCGCTCCGGCGACCAGCTCCAGGCTCAGCTGCCCCAGATACGGCTTGCTCTCGACGAAGCGAATTCCCGCCGAGGTCAACCATCCGGCGAGCGCCGGATCGGTCACCAGCATCTCGCCGGCGACCCAGCCGATCAGGCCGGCGCCGACGGTGATGATGATCGGAAAGCGGTCCATCAGCGTCACCAGCAGCGTGGCGCCGAACACCACCAGCGGGATCGAGATCGCCAGGCCGAGGATCAGCAGCGTCAGGCTGCCGCCCGCGGCGGCGGCCACCGCGATCACGTTGTCCAGGCTCATCACCAGATCGGCGATCAGAATGGTCTTGATCGCCGTGAGCAGGTGCTCGCTGGCGTTGATTTCAGGGTCGTCCTCCTCCGGCACCAGCAGTTTGATGCCGATCCAGAACAACAGCAGGCCGCCGACGATCTTCAACCAGGGCAGCATCAACAGCTTGACCGCGAAGATGGTGAGGATGATCCGCAGGATCACCGCGGCGCCGGCGCCCCACAGGATCGCCTGCTTGCGCTGCCGGGTCGGCAGCGAGCGCGCAGCGAGCGCGATCACGACCGCGTTGTCGCCCGACAGGACGACGTTGACGCCGATGATTTTCGCCAGGCCGATCCAGAAGGCCTGGGTGGCAAGTTCTTCCATGGAGCCCCTCCTGAGCGAGGGATTCTAGAACAGGCCGACGACCTTGCCGTCGATCAGGTCGATTTTCTCCGCCGAGGGCACTTTGGGCAGCCCCGGCATGGTCATGATGTCGCCGCAGATCATCACCACGAACTCGGCGCCGGCGGCAAGGCGCACTTCGCGCACGTTCACCACGTGGCCGTCGGGCGCACCGCGCGTCGCGGCGTTGGTGGTGAACGACGATTGCGTCTTCGCCACGCATACCGGGTAGTGGCCGTAGCCGTCGTCCTGCAGCCTCTGGATCTGCGCCTTGACCTTGGCGTCGGCGGTGACGTTGCCCGCCCGGTAGACCTTCTTCGCGATCTTGTTGATCTTGTCCCACAGGCTGTCGGCATCCTCGTAGACGAAGGTCGGATTCGACGGCTGGTCGCACAGGCCGACCACGATTTTCGCCAGTTCGGCCGCGCCCTTGCCGCCGTCGCCCCAATGGGTGGCCAGCACCACCGGCACGCCGAGCTTCTTCATCCTCGCATTGAGCAGTTCGAGTTCCGCCGGCGTGTCGTAGTTGAAGCGGTTGATCGACACCACGCAGGGGATGCCGTAGACCTTGGTCACGTTCTCGACGTGGCGCTCGAGGTTGACGAGGCCCTTTTCCAGCGCCGCCAGGTTCTCCTTGTTCACTTCCTTGACGTCGACGCCGCCGTGGTACTTCATGGCCCGCACCGTAGCGACGATGACCGCGGCACTCGGCCGCAGGCCGGTCTTGCGGCACTTGATGTCGAGGAATTTCTCGGCGCCGAGATCGGCGCCGAAACCCGCTTCGGTCACCACGTAATCCATCAGCTTGAGCGCGCTCTGGGTGGCGATCACCGAATTGCAGCCGTGCGCGATGTTGGCGAAGGGGCCGCCGTGGATGAAAGCCGGGTTGTTCTCCAGCGTCTGCACCAGATTGGGCGCCAGTGCGTCCTTTAACAGCACCGTCATCGCTCCATGCGCTTTTAAGTCCCTTGCTCTGATCGGTTTCTGCTCTCTCGAGTAGGCGACAACAATGTTCCCCAGGCGGTTCTTCAGGTCTTCGAGCGAGGTGGACAGGCAGAAGATCGCCATCACTTCGGAGGCGACCACGATGTCGAAGCCGTCCTGCCGCGGGTAGCCGTTGGCGGTGCCGCCGAGCGCGACCACGATTTCGCGCAGCGCCCGGTCGTTCATATCGACGACGCGCCGCCACTGGATGCGCCGCACGTCGATGCCGAGCTCGTTGCCGTGGCTGATGTGGTTGTCGAGCATCGCCGCCAGCAGGTTGTTCGCCAGCGCGATGGCGGAGAAATCGCCCGTGAAGTGCAGGTTGATGTCCTCCATCGGCACCACCTGCGCGTAGCCGCCGCCGGCGGCCCCGCCCTTCACGCCGAATACCGGCCCGAGCGAGGGCTCGCGCAGGCAGATCGCCGCCTTCTTGCCGATGTGGTTGAGCGCATCGCCCAGGCCGACGGTGGTGGTGGTCTTGCCCTCGCCCGCGGGCGTCGGGCTGATGGCGGTGACCAGAATCAGCTTGCCGTTCTTGCGGCCCTTCAGCGTTTCGAGATACTTGAGCGAAATCTTGGCCTTGTAGTGCCCGTAGGGCTCGAGGTGCTCCTCGGCGATGCCGAGCCTGTCCTGGGCCACCTTGCTGATGCGTTGCAGCTTGGCGGCCTGTGCGATTTCGATATCCGACGGCATGTCTTTCCCCTCCGATGGAAGGCGCGATTGTGGCGGCGGGCCGCCTTCAGCGGCCTTGACTACGGTCAAGCCCGGCTAGCCGTACAGGTCGTCGAGCGTGCGGCCCTTGCCGTAGCCCGGATCGCCCGGGCGCGCGCCGCCTTTGCTGACCTTCACGGCGCAGTACTTGAACTCCGGGATCTTGCCGAACGGATCGAGCACCGGGTTGGTGAGCAGATTGGCCGCCGCCTCGAAATAGGCGAACGGAATGAACACCGCCCCGCGCGGCGTGCCGGCGTCTTCCCGCACGAACAGCGAGATCTTGCCGCGGCGCGACGCCACCGTCGCCACGTCGCCGCGCTTGAGGCCCCGCTCGCCCATGTCGATCGGGTGCATCGACACCGTCGCTTCGGGCTCGAGGGCGTCGAGCACGCTGGCGCGGCGCGTCATGGCGCCGGTGTGCCAGTGCTCGAGCTGCCGGCCGGTGATCAGCACCATCGGGTATTCGGCGTCGGGCCGCTCGGCGGCGCGAATCAGGTCGGCGGGCACGAACTTGGCGCGCCCGGTCGGCGTCGGGAACACCTCGGTGAACACCACCGGCGTGCCCGCGTCGCCCTCGTTCTCGCACGGATAGGTCACCGATGAGTCGCGCTCCAGACGCTCCCAGGTGATGCCCTTGATCGAATCCATGCAGGTGCGCATCTCGTCGAACACCTGCTTGGGATGTTCGTAACTCCAATTCAACCCCAGGCGTCGCCCCAGCTCGACCAGGATCCAGAAATCCTCGCGCGCCTCGCCCGGCGGCTCCACCGCCTTGCGGCCGAGCTGCACCATGCGGTCGGTGTTGGTCACCGTGCCGGTCTTCTCGGGCCAGGCGGTCGCCGGCAGCACCACGTCGGCGAGGTAGGCGGTCTCGGTGAGGAAGATGTCCTGCACCACCAGGTGCTCGAGCTTCGCCAGGCCGGCGCGCGCGTGATCCACGTCCGGATCGGACATCGCCGGGTTCTCGCCCATGATGTACATGCCGCGGATCTTGCCGTCGTAGGCGGCGTTCACGATCTCGACCACGGTGAGGCCCGGTTTCGGGTCGAGCGCCGTGCCCCACAGCTTTTCGAAGCGCTGCTGCGCCTCCGGCGTCGCCACGCGCTGGTAGTCCGGATACATCATCGGGATCAGGCCGGAGTCGGAGGCGCCCTGCACGTTGTTCTGGCCGCGCAGCGGGTGCAGCCCGGTGCCGGGCCGGCCGACCTGGCCGGTCATCAGCGTGAGCGCAATCAGGCAGCGCGCGTTGTCGGTGCCGTGCACGTGCTGCGAGATGCCCATGCCCCACAGGATCATCGAGCTCCTGGCGGTGGCGTAGGCGCGCGCCACTTCGCGGATGGTTTGCGCCGGGATGCCGCAAATCGGCGCCATCAATTCCGGCGAGAAGCCCTTGGCGTTCTCCTTCAGGGCCTCGAAGCCGGAGGTTCTGTCCTTGACGAAGGTTTCGTTGACTAGATTCTCTTCGATGATGGTGTAGATCATCGCGTTGAGCAGCGCGACGTCGGTGTCGGGCTTGAATTGCAGGAAGCGCCAGGCGTGGCGCGAAAGATCGCCGCGCCGCGGATCGGCGTAGACCAGCTTGGCGCCGCGCTTGGCGGCGTTTTTCATCCAGGTGGCGGCCACCGGGTGGTTGGAGGTCGGGTTGGCGCCGATGAGAAAGATCAGCTCGGCGTTCTCGACGTCGTTCACCTGGTTCGACACCGCACCCGAGCCGATGCCCTCGAGCAGCGCGACGACCGAAGAGGCGTGGCACAGGCGCGTGCAATGGTCGACGTTGTTGGTGCCGAAGCCGGTGCGCACCAGCTTCTGGAACAGGTAGGCCTCTTCGTTCGAGCCTTTGGCCGAGCCGAAGCCCGCCAGTGCGTAGCGGTCCTTGTCGCGGATCGTTTTCAATCCCGCCGCGGCTTTTTGCAGTGCCGTTTCCCAGGAGACCTCTTCGAAGACTTCTTTCCAGTTCGCGGGATCAGCGGTGAAATCTGCAGATTTCCCAATGTTTGCTTTTCTGATTAAAGGCTTGGTCAGGCGCTGCGGATGCGCCGCATAGTCGAAGCCGTAGCGGCCTTTCACGCACAGGCGGTTGTGATTCGACGGGCCGTCCTTGCCGGTGACGAACTGGATGACGTTGCTCTTCACGTGGTAGGTGAGCAGGCAGCCGACGCCGCAGAACGGGCACACCGAATCCACCGTCTTGTCGATGGTCTCGAGACCCAA
>DASWEU010000137.1:0-2721 GCA_036394595.1 Burkholderiales bacterium
AGCAGCGTGCAGCGCGGGATCAGCGCGTGGATCTGGCCGGCGAACTTGGTGGCGTCGCCGAGGGACTCCAGGTGCGCGAGCTGTTGCGGGCGGTCCGGCATGGGTGCACCGGATTATGCCGAATCCCGCCTGCACGCGCCGTTTTCGGCTACGGGCGCCGCTGGCGCCGTTTTTTCACCGCCGCGGCGAGCCGCTGCAGCACTCGCGTCGAGTCCTCCCAGCCGAGGCAGGGATCGGTGATGCTCTGCCCGAAGGTCAGGGCCTTGCCCGCGGAGAGCTCCTGGCGGCCCTCGACCAGGTGCGATTCGACCATGGCGCCGACCACGCAGCGGCTGCCCGCCGCCAGCTGCTCGCCGATATCGCGCGCGACGTCGATCTGGCGCTTGTACTGCTTGGACGAATTGGCGTGCGAGCAGTCGATCATCAGGCGGCAGTCGAGCTTCGACTTCGCCAGCTCCGCGCAGGCCGCGTTGACGCTCGCGGCGTCGTAGTTCGGGTGCTTCCCGCCGCGCAGGATGACGTGGCAGTCGGGATTGCCGCGCGTCTCGACGATCGACACCTGGCCGCTCTTGTGCACCGAGAGGAAGTGGTGCTTCTGGCGCGCGGCGAGCATCGCGTCGACCGCGATTCTGACGTTGCCGTCGGTGCCGTTCTTGAAGCCGACCGGCGCCGACAGGCCCGAGGCGAGCTCGCGGTGCACCTGGCTCTCGGTGGTGCGCGCGCCGATCGCGCCCCAGGACACGAGGTCGCCGATGTACTGCGGCGAGATGACGTCGAGGAATTCGCAGCCCGCCGGCACGCCGGTGCGGTTGATGCGCACCAGCAGGTCGCGCGCGATGCGCAGCCCCTCGTTGATGCGAAAGCTGCCGTTCAGGTAGGGATCGTTGATCAGTCCCTTCCAGCCCACCGTGGTGCGCGGCTTCTCGAAATACACGCGCATCAGAATTTCCAGCTCGCCGGCGTGCTTTTTCCTGACCTGCGCCAGTTTTTCCGCATAGGCGACGGCAGCCTTCGGGTCGTGGATCGAGCAAGGCCCGATGATCACCAGCAGCCGGTCGGACTTGCCGCGGATGATTTCGCGCACGCGCTTGCGCGTCTCGGCAATCAGCTGCTCCACCGGCGTGCCCTGGATCGGAAAAAAGCGGATCAGGTGCTCGGGCGGCGGCAGCGGCACGATGTTCTCGATGCGCTCGTCGTCGGTGAGGGAAGTCCTGTCGTCGATCGGCTCGGTCATGTTGGCCTCGGTTTGCCTCGATAAAAAACAAAAACCGCCAGGCGGTTCGGCGCTGGCGGTTCGTGGGTGGGGCTACTGTGGGGTGAGCTTAGCCGGTCCCTTCCGCCAGATGGCAGGGGAAATAGAAGAAGAAAAAGCCGTACCGGCGCGTCATGGTTTCGGATTCTGCCACAAAACCATCTGGGTGCAACGGAACAGAGCGATGGTCTTGCCCCCTTCGCCGGCGCTTACCGTGGCGTCCCACACCTGGGTGTTGCGCCCCAGGTGCGCCGGCTGCGCCCGGCACCGGATCAGGCCTTCGCGCGCCGTGCCGAGGAAATTGGCCTTCAGCTCGATGGTGGTGAAGCCGCTTGCGCCCTTGGGCAGCAGCGCCACGCAACCGTAGCCGCAGCTGGTGTCGGCGAGCGCGATGACGGTGGCGGCATGCAGGAAGCCATTCGGCGCCATCACCTCGCGCCGCACCTGCAGGCGGCTCTCGACGCCCTGCTCGCCGACCGACAGGATCTCCACGCCCAGCAGCCCCGGCAGGTGGCCGTCGCCGAATTTGCGGAAATAGTCGGGGGTCAACGTACGCGATTCGCCTGGCGTTAATGGATTCATGAGCGGCAACTTTACAGGATTGGCACTCGCGCGGGCTTGCTGCCAGCGCGCGGGTTTGCCTGGCCCCTGCGGCCATGCTAGCGTCTGCGCACGAAGAAAAACGGAAGGCGGTGTTCCATGGCTGCAGCCGTGACCATTCCGATCGCAGGCTTCAAGGACGTCTACGACGTCGGCGCCGTCGAACGAGCGCTGCAGGAACTCTCTCCCACCGCCAACGAGGCGCTGCGCACCGTCTACGAGAAAATGGTGCGCCTCGGCGGCCAGCGCTTCACCGTCAAGCCTTCCGCGCTGCCGGCGATGGAGCCGCTGTTCGAGGGGCTGCCGAACTTCACCCAGGTGCTCGACGACATCCGCAAGCACCTCGCGTTGTGCGTCGATTCGGAAGACTCGGTCGAGCTGCCGCCGATGCTGCTGCTCGGCGAGCCCGGCATCGGCAAGACCTACTTCGCGCGCCGCATCGCGGAGCTCCTCGGCACCGGCTACGGCTTCGTGCCGATGAGCTCGCTCACCGCCGGCTGGGTGCTCTCGGGCGCCTCCTCGCAGTGGAAGAACGCAAAACCCGGCAAGGTGTTCGACACCTTCCTGAACGGCGACTACGCGAACCCGGTGATCGTGGTCGACGAGCTCGACAAGTCCGGCGGCGACGGGCAGTACGATCCGCTCGGCGCGCTCTACGAGCTGCTGGAAATGGAGACCGCCACCCGCTTCATCGACGAATTCGTGGAGGTCCCGATCGACGCCTCGGGCGCGGTGTGGCTCGCGACCGCCAACGAGGCGGCGCGCCTGCCGGAGCCGCTGCTCAACCGCCTCGCGGTCTACGAGATCGACGCGCCCGACGCGCAGGGCGCCGCGCGCATCGCGCAGTCGATCTACCGCGAGATCCGCGG
>DASWEU010000138.1:0-1815 GCA_036394595.1 Burkholderiales bacterium
GAGGATCGCATCGGCGGCCTTTTCCGCGGTGTTCTGGCGCAGGAGCTGGTGGAATTCGCGGAAGCGCTCGACCTGGCGGCGCTGCGCAGCGGTGTCGCGCAAGAGCGTCAGGAGCGCTCCGGCGAGGTTGGCGGGCGTCGCCTGGTCCTGCAGGAGCTCGGGCACCAGCCGCTCGCCGGCGAGGATGTTCGGCATGCCGACATACGGCAGGTAGAGCATCTGGCGCATCAGCGTCCATGTTATCGGAGACTGCCGGTAGGCGATGACCATCGGCGTCTTGAAGAGCGCCGTCTCCAGCGTCGCCGTGCCGCTCGCGACCAGCGCGAGATCGGCCGCGGCCAACGCCTCGTGGCTGTGGCCAAAAAGCAGCGTGAGGGGCAGGTCGGTGCGCTGGTTCTCGTGGATCGCGCGCTCGAAGATCTCGCGCGTCTCGCGGGTGACCATCGGCACGACGAAGTGCACGTCGGGCACTTCCTGGCGGAAACGGTGCGCCGCGAGCACAAACGCGCCCGCCATGTACTTGAGCTCCGAGCGCCGGCTGCCCGGCAGGAGCGCGACGATCAGCTTCCCGCTCGGCAGGCGCAGCTGCATTCGCGCCTCGTCCTTCGGCGGCTCGAGCGGGATCACGTCGGCGAGCGGATGGCCGACGTAGGTCACCGGCACGCCCGCCGCCTTGTAGAGCGGCTCCTCGAAGGGATACATCACCAGGATGCGGTCGACCGAGCGCGCGATGCGCCGCACGCGCCAGCGGCGCCAGGCCCAGACCGCCGGACTTACGTAATGGATCGCCGGGACACCGGCGTCCTTGAGTTTCCGCTCGAGCCCGAGGTTGAAGTCGGAGGAGTCGACGCCGATGAACAGATCCGGCCGGTCGCGCAGCATGCCCTTCGCCAGGCGGCTGCGGATGCCCATGATCTCGCGGTAGTGGCGCAGCGCCTCTGCATAGCCGCGCACCGACAGCTTCTCCATCGGGAAATGCGATTCGAAGCCCTCGGCCATCATGCGCGGACCGCCGATGCCCGCGAATTCGATTCCCGCGCGCCGCGCCTTCAGCGCGGCGATCAGGTGGGCAGCCAGCAGATCGCCCGAGGCTTCGCCGGCCACCATGCCGACGCGCAGGTGCTTTGCCATCGATCTAGCGGATGATGCCGCGCTTGCTGCGGGCGAGGAATTCGAGGAACTCGCGCACCTGCGGGCAGGCGGCCACCTGGGATTCGAGCTGGATGCGTGCCTCCTCGAGCCCGAGGCCGCTGCGATAGAGCGTGCGGTAGGCGCGTTTCAGGCCGGCAATCGCCTCGGGCGAAAAGCCGCGGCGCTTGAGGCCTTCGCTGTTGATGCCATAGGGCTGCGCCATGTTGCCGGCCGCGGTGACATAGGGCGGCAGATCCTGCGGCAGGTAAGTTCCCATGCCGGTGAAGGCATGCGCCCCGATGTGGACGAACTGGTGGACGAGCGTGGTCGCGCCGAAGATCGCCCAGTCGCCGACCGTGACGTGGCCGGCGAGCTGGCAGGCGTTGGCGAAGATCGTGTGATTGCCGATCTGGCAGTCGTGCGCGAAGTGCACGTAGGCCATGATCCAGTTGTCGTTGCCGACGCGCGTCACGCCGACATCGTGCGTCGTGCCGCGGTTGATGGTCACGTACTCGCGGATGGTGTTGCCATCGCCGATCTCGACCGCGGTGTCTTCGCCGCCGTATTTCTTGTCCTGCGGCGGCGCACCGAGCGACGCGAAGTGGAAGATCTTGTTGTCGCGTCCGATGCGCAGGCGCCCGTCCAGCACGACGTGCGCGCCGACCCAGGTGCCCTCGCCGATCT
>DASWEU010000139.1:0-8493 GCA_036394595.1 Burkholderiales bacterium
ATATTCCTTGATCGCGGCGTCGACGTCCTGCATCGCCAGCGCCGCAAATCCCTGGAAGCGATCCGGACGCTTCGCCACCACTTCGGCGAGATGATCGTTGGCCCGCCGCGCGAGATCGGTCGCTTTCTTCGCATCCGGAACCGCCTGGATTGCCGGCGCGTTGAGCGAGAGGATCATCACCTCGATGCCGTGCCGGTCCATCAAGCCCAGGCGCTTGTCGTAGAAGTCGAACAAGCGGTGCTTGAGTTCCGCCTGGTAGTCGGGCGGCACGAACGGCAGCGAGTCGTTCAACGTCGCCTCGACGGCGAAGTGCTCCTCGAGAGCGATCTTGCCTTTCACGCGGCGCGGATCGGATTGCGCAGCACGCCGATACCTTTCACTTCGACCTCGATCACATCGCCCGCCTTCATGAATACCTTGGGATTGCGGCCGAAGCCCACGCCGCTCGGCGACCCGGTCGTGATGCAGTCGCCGGGCAGGAAGCGGTAGAACTGCGAGTAATACTCGATCAGCTTGGTGACGCTGAAGACGAGATCGTCGGTGTTGGCGTCCTGCATCACCTGGCCGTTGAGACGCGTCAGGATCTTCACGTCGTCCGGATCGGGCACCTCGTCCTTCGTCGCGATGCAGGGACCCATCGGGCAGAACGTCGGCATCATCTTGCCGAGCAGGTTGTGCTCCCAGGCGTGGATCGGTCCCATTACGCCGGTGGAGGAGAAGATCGGCATGACCCAGTTGCGCGCGGAGACGTCGTTGACGATGGTGTAGCCGGCGACGTAATCGAGCGCCTTCGCCGCCGGTATGCGATGGCCGGCCTTGCCCATCACCACGGTGAATTCGCCTTCCCAGTCGACCATGTCGGGGTGGGCGGGCGGCAGCAGGATCGGCGCGCCGGAAGCGATGATGCTGGCGACGCTCTTGGTGAACGCGGCGGGCTTTTCCGGCACCGGCGTCTTCATCTCCTTCAGGTGCTCGTGGTAATTCATGCCGACCGAGAGCAGCAGGCTCGGGTTGGAAATCGGCGGCAGGAGTTTCGCGCGCTGGCGGGGCAGGCGATGCTTCTTGCTTTTCAACAATTTCTTTACCCTGGAAAGCGCATTCGCTTCCAGGATCCCCTTGAGCGTTGGAGGCAGCGAGGGGTCGCAGGCGTTGATGTCGATGATGTCCTCGCCGTCGATCACGCCGGCGCGGGCTTGCTGGTCTTTCACGAACATGACGAGATGCATTGGTTCTCCTAACTAGGCTGCGATCTTGAGGTTGCTGAAGCCGGCATCGGCGGACAGGCGGTCGCAGAGCTCGCGCAGCTTCAGCGCCGCCGGGTTGTTCTGCCGGGCGAGCTCGGCGTCCGCGCCGATCAGCGCCACGGCGGCGACCGCTTCGCCGTTCCAGCCGCGGACCACGCTCGCCGCCGCATACAGGCCGGGGATGACGGTCTTGTCGGCATAGGCGAGCCGCGATTTGCGCGCTCGCTCGAGCTCGCGCTCGAGCGCATCGCGGTCGAGCTTCTCCTTGCGCGCTTCCAGCGCCAGCGCCTCCGCGGTGACGCCCGCGGGCAGGAAGGCGAGCAGCATGCGGCCGAGCGAAGAGCGCGCGACCGGCAGCACCGAGCCCAGGTTGAGCGAAGTGACGAGGTCGCCGATGCGCTGCCAATGGACGACGGTGGGCCCCCGATTGCTCCAAACCGCGAGCAGCGCGGTGAAGCCGGTCGCGTCCACCAGGGCGGGCAGGGCGCCCTCGGTGGCCTGGATCGGGTCGGCGCGCTGGATCGCGGCGAGGCCGAGGCGCAGCGCCAGCGGGCCGAATTCGTAGCGCGAATCAGGGCGTTGCGCCACCAGGCCGCAACGCATGAAGCTGGCGAGGTAGCGGTGCGCGCCGCTGGGATCGAGGCCGGCGCGCGCGCTCAACTCCTTCAGCGCGAGCGGGCCGCCAGCACGCTCCAGCGCCTCGAGCAGGGGTACGCCGGTCTCGATGGACTGGATGCCGCGGCGGCGGCTTTTCGCAGAGGGCTTTTTCAGGATTGGCCTATTGACAATGCATTGTCCAGCGACAAATATATACTCTGGACCAGGAGGAGGACAACATGATTCGGCATATCCACGCGGCAGCCCTGCTGCTGTCGTTCCTTGTTGCATTGCCGCAAGCGGTTGCTCAATCCGGTCCGCCAATTCGCATCGGCATGACGCTGGCGCTCACCGGCCCGATCGCCGCGCCCGGTGCGATCCAGAAAGTCGCCACCGAAGTATTTGTCGATGACCTGAACCGGCGCGGCGGCCTGCTCGGCCGCAAGGTCGAGCTGATCCTGAGGGACGACCAGTCGAAGCCCGACGTGGCGCGCACGCTCTACGAGCAGCTTGTCACCGTGGACAAGGTTGACCTGATCATGGGCCCCTACGGCACGGCGTCGATCCTCTCCGCCATGGCGGTGGCGCAGCGCTACAACAAGATCCTGCTGCACAACAGCTTCGGCACGCCGCGCCAGGCCAAGTACGAGATGCAGTTCTCGACTTCCGGCGGCGCGTTCGACATCGAGGAGGTTTGGCCGAACCTGGTCTATAGCGCGGTCGCCTCGGCAGCGAAGCCGCCGAAGACCATCGCCATCGTCACCAGCAAGTTCCCGTCGCTGCACTTCATCTCGGTCGGCGCGCGCGAGGTGGCGAAGAAACGCGGCCTTACCGAGGTGCTGTACCTCGAGTACGAATTCGGCAACCGCGATTTCGGCCCGATCGCCAGTCGCATCAAGGACGCCGGGCCGGACTTCATCTGGGCCGGGGCGGGCGGCATTGACGGCGTGCTGCTGCTCGACGCCATGAAGAAGATCGACTACCAGCCGCCGATGCACTTCTACATGTTCCCGGCGCCCGGCCCGATGGTGAAGACGCCCGAGGCGAAGAACGCGCTTGCCTTCACCACTTTCGAGGAGCATCCGCCGTTCACCAGCAATCCGCGCGCCGCGCAGTTTATCGAGGCTTACCACGTCAAGGGCAAGGCCGCCGGCCTGCCGGACACCTCGGTCGACCTGCTGGCGTCGATCTGCTACTCGATGTGGCAGACGCTGGAGGCGGTGGTGAACGCCACCCGGAGCATCGACGACAAGACGCTGGCGCAGTGGCTGCGCAAAAACCAGGTCGACTCGATCATGGGGCGCCTGGAGTGGGATGGCCCGCAGAACTACGTCACCGGCAAGGACATCTACAAGATCAAGCAGCTGCAGGGCGGCAAGTGGCAGGTGGTCTGGCCGGTGGAATTCGCTGCGCCCGGAGCGAAGCTGATCGGGCCCTGAGCTTGCCCAGCTTTACGCTCCTCGGGCAGTCGGTGCTGTCCGGGGTTTTCATCGGCGCGCTGTACGGGCTGCTGGGGCTCGGCCTCACGCTGAGCTGGGGCTTGCTGCGCCAGATCAATTTGGCGCACTTCGCCCTGGTGTTTCTCGGCGCCTACGGCACTTACCAGCTCACGGTGAGCGCCGGGATCGACCCGCTGCTGACGCTCGTGGCGGTGGCGCCGGCGTTCTTCGTTTTCGGCGTGGCGCTGCACTGGCTGCTCGCGCGCTTCTCGGTCACTCCGCTCAATACGCTGCTCGTCACCTTCGGTTTCATGGTGATGATCGAAAGCCTGATCCAGTGGATCTGGACCGCGGATTTCCGCCGCATGGAGACCCCCTACGGCGACGTGCGCTGGAAGATCGGCGGGCTGTACTTGCCGCTGCCGGAAGTCCTCACGCTGCTTATCGCAATCACGCTCGCCTTCGCGGTGTGGGCGGTGCTGCGTCATACCGACCTCGGCAAGGCGATGCGCGCCGCGGCGGAAGACGCACCAGTCGCCGCGGCCTTCGGCGTGAACGAGAAGGTCCTGGCCTTGCTGCTTTCCGGGCTGTGCGCGGCATTTGCCGCGGTTGCCGGAACCTGCCTTGCACTCAGCCATACGCTCGCCCCGGGCCAGATCTACGCCTGGATCGGCGTCGTATTCGCGGTGGTGATGATCGGCGGCCTGGGCAATCCGCTCGGGCCGCTGGTGGCGGGCGTGATCGTCGGCGTGAGCGAGGCGCTCACCATGGCCATCACGGCGCCGGCCTGGGCGCCGCTGGTCTCGTTCACGCTGCTGATCGCCATCCTGCTCATCCGCCCGGGGCGCTTCGAATGAAGCCGCTCGGCGTGTTCGCCGCGGCCGGCGTACTGCTCGCCGTAGTTCCGTTTCTGGGCCTGCCGGCGTTCTACGAATCCTTCCTCTACCTGGTCTTCCATTGGGCGGTGCTCGCCACGTCGTGGAACCTGCTCTCCGGCTATTCGGGGTACTTCTCGTTCGGCCATGCGGCCTTCTTCGGCGCCGGGGTCTACAGCACCGCGGTGCTTGCCGGCAAGCTCGGCTGGCCATTCCTCCTGACCCTGCCGGTCGCCGCCGCGGTGCCCGCGCTGCTCGGCGCCGCGCTCGGTGCGGTGGTGTTCCGGGTGCATGCGCTGCGCGGCGAGCTCTTCGCGCTCATCACGCTGGCGCTGATGTTCGTCTTCTCTACCATCGTGCTCAATACGCCCATCGACGGCGGGCCCGGGGTCTACCTCAGCGCGGTGGCGGTGCCGGCGATCGCGCCTACGCCCTCGGGGTCGTTCTACCTCATGGCACTCGTACTCGCCCTCGGCACGATCGGCATCGCGTATGCCGTGTTCCATTCGCGCTTCGGCACCGGCCTGTTCGCCATCCACGACGACGAGGATGTCGCCGAAGTGATGGGCGTGCCGACCTACCGCTACAAGCTCGCCGCGCTCGCGCTTTCCTGCGGTCTCGCCGGGTTGGCCGGCGGCGTACATGGGATATTCGTTTCCTACGTGACCGTCGGCGAGACGTTTTCGGGCTGGATGGCGCTCAACGTGATCCTGATGGCTGCGCTCGGCGGCACGCGCCACTGGCTCGGCCCGGCGGTGGGTGCCGCGGCGGTGACGCTGATGACCTTCTACTTCACCACCAGCGAGTACGCCATCGCCGGGCGCGCCGCGGTCGGGCTGATCTTCATTGCGGTGATCCTGTTCATGCCGCAGGGGCTGCTGGGACGCCTATCCCGACGTAAATCTTTTCCCCGAGGGAAAACAGAAGAACTTTCAAAAATAAAAGCAATAACCACTGACGCAATTCTCGTCGTCCGCGGCGTGTCGAAGGCGTTCAAGGGCGTGCAGGCGCTCGACGGCATCGAGCTCGAAGTACGGCGCGGGGAGATCCTGGGCCTGGTCGGGCCGAACGGATCGGGCAAGTCCACGCTGATCAACGTGGTGAGCGGCCATTACCGCTGCGATGCGGGGAGCTTGATGTTCGAGGGCCGGGAGCTCTCGGGCGTAGCGCCGCATCGGATCGCCCGTGGCGGCATCGCGCGCACCTACCAGATCCCGCGGCCATTCCCGCACCTGACGGTGCTGGAGAACGTCGCGCTGCCGCCGATGTTCGGGCAGGTCGTCATGGAGCGGCGCGCAGCCGAGAGCGAGGCGTGGCGCTGGCTTGCATTTACCGGGTTGGAGAACAAGGCGGAGCGCTTTCCGGCGGACCTGAATCTCCATGAACGAAAATTTCTGGAGCTGGCGCGCGCACTCGCCTCGCGGCCGAAGCTCCTGTTCCTCGACGAGGTGCTTTCCGGCCTCACGCCGGCCGAGATGGACGAGGCGATCCGCCTGGTGCGCGCCATCCGGGAGCAGGGCGCGACCATCGTCTTCGTGGAACACGTCATGCGGGCGGTGATGGAGCTGACCGATCGCATCGTGGTGCTGACTTATGGGCGCACCATCGCGCAGGGCACGCCCCGCGATGTCATGCGCGATCCTCTGGTGATCGATGCCTATCTCGGGACGGCGCATGCTTGAAGCGCGCAACCTGCGGATCAGCTATGGGGCGGCGCCGGCGATTTCCGGCGTGTCGCTGGACGTCGCCGACGGCGACCTGGTGGTCGTGGTGGGGCCGAACGGCGCGGGCAAGACCACGCTGATCAATGCATTGGCCGGGCTGCATCGTATGGAGTCGGGCACACTCAAGGCAGGCGGGCGCGACATTTCGAGGCTTCCCGCGCACCGCTTTTGCGACGAGGGGATCGCGCTGGTGCCGGAAGGCCGGCGCCTGTTCACCGGGATGACGGTACGCGAGAACCTCGAGCTCGGCAGCTATCGCAGCGCAGCGAAGGCCCGGCGGCCGGACTCGTTGCGGCGCGTCCTCGCGCTTTTCCCGGTTCTCGACGAAAAACTCGAGCGGCCGGCCGGGACGCTGTCCGGCGGGCAGCAGCAGATGCTTGCCATCGGCCGCGCGCTGATGGCCTGCCCGCGCGTGCTGCTCCTCGATGAGCCGTCGCTCGGGCTGGCGCCTTCCATCGTGCTGGAGCTGTTCCGTATCATCCGGGAAGTGAACGCGGCGGGCATGGCGATCCTGCTGGTGGAGCAGAATGTCGCGACGGCGCTCGATATCGCGCGCCGCGCCTACGTGCTGGAGGAAGGGCGGATCGTGGCGGAAGGGCCACCGAAGGAACTAGCGTCGCAGCCGCACATCCAGCGGGCCTACCTGGGACATTGAAATGACCTATCGCGTCACGCTGCAGCCGAGTGGTCACAGCTTCGAGGTCGCCGAAGGGCAAAACATCCTGCAGGCTGGGCTCGATGCCGGAAATTCCATGCCCTACAGCTGCCGCACCGGCGTGTGCCGCACCTGCCGCGGCACCATCAAGTCGGGCAACGTCGACTACGGCGCGGTGCATTCCACCTACCTGCCGGAGGCCGACAAGGCCAGGGGCTACGCGCTTCTATGCCAGGCGACGCCAAAGTCGGACTGCGTCATCGAGGTGAAGGAGCTGGAAGGCATGGCCGGCATCCGCGTGCGAACAGTGCCCTGCCGCGTGGCAAAGATCGGGCGCCCGGCGCCGGACGTCGCGGTGCTCAGCCTGCGGCTGCCGATGAACGAGAACATGCTGTTTCTCGCCGGGCAGTACATCGACTTCCTGCTGAAAGACGGCAAGCGCCGCAGCTATTCCATCGCCAGCAAGCCCGCGCCCGAAGGCGTGACGGCGCTCGAGCTTCACGTGCGCCATACGCCCGGCGGCGCTTTTACCGACCATGTCTTCCAGACCATGAAGGAGCGCGACATCCTGCGCTTCGAGGAGCCGCTCGGCACCTTCTACCTGCGCGAGGATTCCGACAAGCCGATCGTCATGGTGGCGAGCGGCACCGGCTTCGCGCCGATCAAGGCGATGTGCGAGGTCGCGCTGGGCAAGGGAATGAAGCGCCCGATCACGCTCTACTGGGGCTGCCGGGCGAAGCGCGACCTCTATATGCTCGACATTCCCGCCGCTTGGCAGCATGCGGACTTCAAGTTCGTGCCGGTGCTGTCGGATCCCACCCCGGATTGCCAGTGGACCGGGCGGACCGGCTTCGTGCACCGCGCCGTGATGCAGGATTTTCCCGATCTTTCCGGCCACCAGGTCTATGCCTGCGGCGCGCCCATCATGGTGGACGCCGCGCGCGCCGATTTCAGCGCAAAATGCAATCTGCCGGCGGAGGAATTCTTTGCCGATTCGTTTCTCACCGAAGCGGACCGGATTCACCCTTAACGGAGGAGGCCATCATGAGTCTGACCAGAGAGTTGATCGCCGAAGGTATCGTCGATCCGGGCGAGCGGAAATCGATCGTCAAGCCTTACGTGATGTCGCACGGCACCCTGGAGTGCTACAGCCTGAAGGATTCGCGCCGGTTCTACGAGGAATTCCTCGGCCTGGAGTGCGTGCGCCACGCGCTGCCGGCGATGGTGATCCGCTGCGGGCTGAAATTCCACGTCGTCTGCGTCGAAGTGGGCGACAAGGTGCATCCGCAGAATCTGCTCAACCACTGGGGCGTCGACGTCGAGTCGACGGCGAAGGTGGACGAGGCTTACCAGAATGCGCTCAAGTACAAGGACAAGTACCGGATCAAGCAGGTCCTCAAGCCGGTGTCGCAGCACGGCGTGTACTCGTTCTACATGGAGGACCTCGACCACAACTGGTGGGAGATCCAGCACATCCCGGGCTTCCAGCACGACGACCTGTTCGAGTTCGGCGATCGTTTCTCGATGGAGGACGGCGCCAAGGTGGGCGAACTGAAGGAGCTCAGCGTCAAGAACAGCGCTTGATGAGCCGTTACTTCGGCAGCTTCCTCGAGGAACTGGAAGCGCGCACGGCGATCGAGGACTGCCTGAAGCGCTTCGCGCGCGCCGTCGACCGGCAGGACTGGAAAGCGGCGCGCCAGGCCTACCACGACGGCGCCTTCGACGACCACGGCTTCTTCAAGGGCCCGCCCGACGCGTTCCTCGCGCACATCGAGAAGCTGCACCAGCAGCAGGACCACTCGATGCATTTCAACACCAACGTGCTGATCGAGTTCCAGGCGAAGGACCGCGCCTTCGTCGAGACCTACGTGCTGGTGCTGCAGCGCTTCCGCGACCGGCGCGTCACGGCATCGGCGCGCTACCTCGACCGGTTCGAGATGCGCAACGGGGAGTGGCGTG
>DASWEU010000140.1:0-11113 GCA_036394595.1 Burkholderiales bacterium
CGACGCCCTTCACCTGCGCCTGGCCGCCGAGCTTGCCGTCGGTGCCCACCTCGCGCGCCACCCGCGTCACCTCCGAGGCGAAGCCGTTCAACTGGTCCACCAGCGTGTTGACCACCTTGCCGATGCGCAGGAATTCGCCACCGAGCGGCGCGCCGTCGATTTCGAGCTGCATGCGCTGCGACAGGTCGCCCTTGGCGACGGAATCGATGACCCGCGCCACCTCGGCGGTCGGGCGCGCCAGGTCGCCGATCAGCGCGTTGACGGAATCGACCTGCGCCGCCCAGGCGCCGGCCGCCGCCGGCAGCCGCACGCGCTGGTTGATCTGGCCGCCCTTGCCCACGTCCTCGCGGATGCGCGCGAACTCGTCGGCGATGGTCTCGTTGGTCTCGACGATGTCGTTGAACGCGTCGGCGATCTCGCCGTCGATGCCGACCATGTCGAGCGGCATGCGCACCGAAAAATCGCCTTTTTTCAGCGCACGCAGCGCGCCGAGCAAGGCGCGGCGATCGATCATTTCCGGGATGAATTGAATGTCGCTCATCGAGTTCTCCCAAAGCCTTCTGAAACCGTCTGATGATAGAGCGAGCCGCCGCGCGCCACTATCGCTCGCCCTTGATTAATACGTCGATGTCCCTCGCCAGTACGTAGCGCAATCTCTACACGTGAGCGCAACTGCAGTCGCAGTCGCTCAAAACCGGGCATGCGCCGAACGGCTCAGGCTTTGCATCGTCCGGCCAATGCGGCCTGCGATTTGCCGCTCGTAGATTGCAACTCCTAGCGCGACCCCAACGAGGAACCGCCATGCCTGCCGCTGCCGCCGATCCCGGCCTGCAAGTGTTCTCCACCTGTCCGCCCTCGGCGCTCGGCCAGTCCGACAGCTACCTGCGTCAAGTGCGGGAAATCGCCTCCTGGAGCGAGGCGGCCGGTTGCGAAGGCATCCTGGTTTATACCGACAACGGCCAGGTCGATCCTTGGCTCGCCGCGCAGGCGATCATCGGCGCCACGCGGCGCCTTTGCCCGCTGGTAGCGATCCAGCCCGTGTACATGCATCCCTACAGCGTGGCGAAGATGATCACCTCGCTCGCCTTCCTGCACGGGCGGCGCGTGCACCTCAACATGGTGGCCGGCGGCTTCAAGAACGACCTCGAGGCGCTCAACGACCGCACGCCGCACGATGAGCGCTACGAGCGCCTGGCCGAGTACACCACCGTCATCCAGCAGCTGCTGCGCGGGGCGGGACCGGTGAGCTTCGAGGGCCGCTATTACCAGGTGAAGAACCTGCGCCTGACGCCACCGCTGCCGCCGGCGCTGATGCCCGACATCCTGCTCTCGGGCTCGTCGGAGGCAGGCATGGCGACGGCGTTGCGCCTGGGCGCGACGCCGGTCGAATACCCGAAGTCGCCGAGCGAGTGCGCGGAAGCCACCGTCAACGGCGTTGCGCGCGGCCTGCGCGTCGGCATCATCGCGCGCGCCAGCGAGTCCGACGCCTGGTCGGTGGCCGAGGCGCGCTTCCCCGCGGACCGCAAGGGCCAGCTCACGCACCAGCTGGCGATGAAGGTAACCGATTCCGCCTGGCACAAGCAGCTCTCGCGCCGCGACGCCGGCCAAGGCGGCGGACGCGATCCCTACTGGCTGGTGCCGTTCCAGAACTACAAGACCTTCTGCCCCTACCTGGTCGGCAGCTACCCGCGCGTGGCGGAGCTGCTGGCGGGCTATGTGCATGCCGGTTACCGCACTTTCGTCCTCGATGTCCCGGCAAGCGCCGAGGAGCTCGAGCATATCGGCGCCGTGATCGAGCGCGCCACGCTGCGCCTGGCGGCATGAGCCGCCTACTGCAGGAAAGATTCCACGTCCGGGCGCAGGCGCGACCGGAAGCGCTCGCCGTTTCCGGCGCGCAAGTCCGCCTCTCCTATGGCGCGCTCGAGGCCGCCGCCAACCGCCTCGCGCGGCTGCTGCTCCACCTCGGCTGCCGGCGCGGCGACCGCATCGCGCTGCTCGCGCCGAAGAGTCCGGCGACCATCGTCGGCCTGCTCGCCACGCTGAAGGCCGGTGCGGCCTATGTACCGCTCGACCCCGCGGGCCCGGCCGAGCGGCTGGCGCGCATGCTGGAAGCGGCCGAGTGCAGCTTTATCCTCGCCGGCGGCGCGGCCACCGCCATGCTGCGCGATACGCTCGCCTGCACCGCGCCCGCCCGGCGGCCGCAGATCGGCTGGCTCGACAGCGGCGATCTTTCCGCGCCCGGCGAGCCGGCCGCCTTCGGCGTGCGCGACATCGCCGCCTTCGAAGCGTCGCTGCCGCCCGCGGCCGGCACGCCGGATGACTTGGCGCACCTCCTGTTCACCTCGGGTTCCACCGGCCAGCCGAAGGGCGTCATGATCGCCCAGCGCAGCGTGCTCGCGTTTCTCGACTGGGCCTGCGCCCATTTCGGCATCGCGCCGACCGACCGGCTCTCGCAGCACGCGCCCCTGCATTTCGATCTCTCGACTTTCGACATCTTCGGCGCGCTGACTTCGGGCGCGGAACTGCACCTGGTGCCCTCGTCGCTCGGACTGCTGCCGCACAAGCTAGCGCAGTTCATCCGCGAAGCGCGCCTGACGCAGTGGTTCTCCGTGCCCGCGGCGCTCACCCAGATGGCGCAGCTCGGCGTGCTGCGCGACGGCGACTTCCCCGACCTGCGCCGCGTGCTGTGGTGCGGCGAAGCCATGCCAACGCCGACGCTCGTGCACTGGATGCGGCGCGTGCCGCACGCGCGCTACACCAATCTCTACGGTCCGACCGAGGCGACCATCGCCAGCAGCCATTACACGGTGCCGCGCTGCCCGCGCGACGAACGCGAGCCGATTCCCATCGGCAGCGCCTGCGACGGCGAGGAGCTGATGATCCTGGACGAGGCGCTGCACTCCCTGCGGCCGGGGGTCACCGGCGAGCTCTACATCCGCGGCGTCGGGCTGAGTCCCGGCTACTGGCGCGACGCCGAGAAAACGCGCGCCGCCTTCCTGCCGTTTCCCGGCGGCGCGGGACCGCAGGATCGCGTCTACCGCACCGGCGATCTCGCCTGGCGCGACGCCGCCGGCTGCTTCCATTTTGTCGGCCGCGCCGACACCCAGATCAAGAGCCGCGGCTATCGCATCGAATTAGGCGAGATCGAGGCCGCGCTGCACACCCTGCCCGACCTCGCCGAGAGCGCCGTGGTGGCGATCCCGAGCGAGGGATTCGAGGGCTGGCTGATCTGTTGCGCCTTCGTACCCGCGCCGCCAGGCGAGCCGGCGCCCGGCCGGGTGCGCGAGGGATTGTCGAAGCTGCTGCCCGGCTACATGCTGCCGGCGCGCTGGATGCGCTGCGACGCACTGCCGCGCAACGGCAATGGCAAGGTCGACCGGCCGCGCCTGCGCACCGCGTTCCAGGACGCCGCGGTAGCGGCGGCCGAGCCGCGCGCGGCAGCGCGGGCATGACGGACGGCTTGCTCTCCGAAGCCGCCGTGCTCGAGCGGCTGCGCGCGCTGTTTGCCGAGCAATTCCACGCCGAGGTGGGTTCCGACGACAGCGACCTGCTCGCCAGCGGCTTGCTCGACTCAATGCGCCTGGTGGAGCTGCTGTTGCACATCGAGCAGGATTTCGCCGTGCGCGTGCCGATCGACGGCGTCGAGCTCGACGACCTGCGCACCTTGCGCGGTCTCGCCAAACTGATTGCCACGCGCCGCAATGAAACGCGCCACGGATCCGGAACTTAGCGGGCTGCGAGCGCTCGCCGCGGCTGACATCCCTGCGGTGGTCGCGCTGTTCGAGCGCGTCTACCCGCAGCACCGCTGGGCCGACCGCAACAGCTGCGAACGCTGCCTGCACGAGGTGCTGTTCGCCAATCCGTGGCGCGAAGCGGCGTTGCCCTCCTGGCTCGCCGAAAAAGACGGCCGCCTCACCGGCTGTATCGGCATCGTCCCGCGCCGCATGCTGCTCGGCGGCCGGCCGGTGCGCGCCGCCGTCGGCTGCCTGTTCATGGTGGATCCGGGGAGCCGCGCGAGCCTGGTCGCGCTGCAGCTCGCGCAAGCGGCGCTCGCCGGCCCGCAGGACCTGTTCATCGCCGACGGCGCCAACGACGACGCGCGCAGGCTCCTGGTGAGCGCCGGCGGGCGCGCGCCGCTCCTCTACGGACTGTACTGGACGCGGCCGCTGCGCCCCGCGCGGCACGCGCTGTCGCTGCTCGGCGATCGCCATGGCTTCGGCGCCGCGGCGCTCGCGCTGCGGCCGCTCGGCGCGGCGTTCGACGCGGTCGGCGCGCGGCTGCGCCCGAACCGATTCCATCGCGAGGCGCCGGGCATCGCCGACGAGCCGCTTTCCGCCGTCGACATGGCGTCACACCTGCGCGAGTTCCTCGGTGACAGCGAGCTGCGCCCGGTCTACGACGCGAGCTCGCTCGCCTGGCTGCTGGGGCAGGCCGCGCTCAAGACGCGCCACGGCACGCTGCGCTCGCGCAGCGTGCTCGACAGCCGGAGACGCCTGCTCGGCTGGTTTATCTACTACGTGCGCGCTGGCCACATCGGCGAAGTCCTGCAGGTCGTCGCCCGGCCGGGCTCGTTCGCGCTCGTGCTGCAACGCTTGTTCGTCGATGCGTGGCGGCAAGGCGCCAGCGCATTGCGCGGCCGCCTCGAGCCGCGTCACCTGCAGGAATTGTCCGAGCGCCGTTGCTGGATGCGCACTGAAGGCAGCTGGACCCTGGTGCACTCGAGGCACAGCGAAGTACTCACGGCTTTCGAGCGCGGCCGCGCCGACTTGAGCCGCCTGGACGGCGAGTGGTGGCTGCGCTTTATCGGCGGCTAGGCGGGCGCGCTCAACGGCGCGGGCGCCGCGTCGGACGCTTCGACGCGAAAGCCGTAGGCGCGGCAACCGGCGCTGGCCCAGGTCGCCGAGAAACCGGCGACTCGCAACAGGCCGGCCTGGCCGAAAATCCGATAGCCCATGCGCGTCACCGAATGCAGCGAGGCGAAGTTGTTGGAGGCGACACAGGAGATGAGGCCCCGCTTGCCTTCGTCGGTGAGCGCGCGCAGCGCCCGGCACATGCCGACCGCGTGCAGGCGCTTGCCGCGCCAGGCGGGCAGCGTGTAACCCTTGTACATGTAGGTCCAGCCGGCGTCGAAGTGCAGCGTGAAGTGCTCGTCGAGGGGCGCTTGCTGGCCCGTGTACCAGCCGTAGGCAGCCAGCAGCAGGCCGTCGAACAAAGCGTAGCAACGGTCGCCGCGCGCGAGCGCAATACGCAGGAATTCAGGCGGCATCTGATGGGCGTCGTCCCGCGCCAGCCGCTGCAACTCCTCGGCGTCGACGAATCGCGCCTGGAATCCGTGCGCGTCGAACAAGCCCGGGTCGCGCACGTCCTGCACCCGGACCGTCATCCCTTTCAGGATCTGGAACTGGCCAAGGTGGTCGAGCGCGCGGATCTGGACATCGTGCAGCACGGCACCCAAGCCGTCCCGCTGCAGGCGCTCGCCAACGCTGCCGATGATGTTGCGCAGTCTCAAGCGGCTCCCAGCCTACGGTGCGCACCTTGCCGCGGCCGCGGCGCGGCCATGGGCCGAACGGACTAGGTCGCCCGGCCACGGCCCGGCGCAGGCGCGTCGCTCGCCGCCCCTAGCATGGGCAGTGGGATGAAGATCTGTTTTGTCGGCCTGGACAACCTCCCCGTTCTCGCGCCGGAATACCGGCGCGAGCTGATCGGCGGTGAATCGGTGCAGCAAACATTGCTGGCGCGGGCGCTGGCGCGGCGCGGCCACGAAGTCAGCATGGTCACTGCGGACTATGGCCAGCACGACGGCGCGGTTTGGGATGGGGTCCGCGTCTACAAGGCCTATGGTTTCGACGCCGGGCTACCGGTGCTGCGTTTCCTGCACCCGCGCGCCACCGGGCTCTGGGCAGCGCTGCGCCGTGCCGACGCCGACCTCTATTACACGAGCTGCGCCGGCGCGCAGGTCGGCTTGGCGGCGATGTTCTGCGCGCGTCACCGCAGGCGCCTGGTGTTCCGCGCTGCAAGTGACGCCGATTGCGACCCGGCGCGCCTGCTGATTCGTTACGCCCGGGATCGCTGGCTGTACCGCTACGGCCTGCGCCACGCCGATGCGGTCCTGGTGCAGAGCGCCTTCCAGGCCCGCACACTCGAGCGCTGCTACGCGCTGCCGAGCCGCTATGCCGGCATGCTGGTCGAGGCGCCTGCGCCGCCGCAACGCCGTGACATCGACGTGCTGTGGGTCAGTAATATCCGCCCACTCAAGCGGCCGGATCGCGCGCTGCGGCTCGCCGATTGGCTGCCGGAAGCGGCGATCCACATGGCCGGCGGACCGCTGCGCGGCGAAGAGGCGCTGTACGAGGAGGTGGAGCGCGCCGCCAGCGCGAGGCCCAATATCACTTTTCACGGCCGCCTGCCGTACGCGGTGGCTGCGGCGCTCTACGATCGCGCGCGGCTGCTCGTCAATACCTCCGACGTCGAAGGCTTCCCGAACGCCTATCTGCAGGCCTGGATCCGCGGCGTGCCGGTGGTAACGCTGATCGACCCGGATCGCGTGATCGAGCGCGAGGGCCTCGGCATCGCCGTGCGCACGCCCGAGGGCCTGCCGGCGGCGGCGGACGCCTTGCTGCGGCAGCCGGTCGCGTGGCGCGCGGCGAGCGCGCGCTGCCGCGCGTTCATGGCGCGCGAGTATGGCGAGGAGAAGATCCTCGCACCCTATTTCGCCGCGTTCGATCAGGCGATGCGCGTAGGCGCAACCGCGGCCGGCCGCCTGCACCATGCCTGAGACGCCGTTGCTCATCACCATCGACACCGAAGGCGACGACCTCTGGTCGCGGCCGCGCGAGATCACCACGCGCAATGCCCGCTTCCTGCCGCGCTTCCAGTCGCTGTGCGAGCGCTACCGCCTCAAGCCGGTCTACCTCGCCAATTACGAGATGGCGATGAGCGATGCCTTCGTCGAATTCGCGCGCGACGTCGTCGCGCGCAACCGCGGCGAGATCGGCATGCACCTGCACGCCTGGAACTCGCCGCCACTGGTGCCGCTGACCGCGGACGACTTCCACTACCAACCTTACCTCGTCGAGTACCCGGACGCCGTGATGCGGGAGAAGATTCATGTGGTGACGCGGCTGCTCGAGGCACGCATCGGGCGCAGGATGGTGAGCCATCGCGCCGGCCGGCTGGCCCTCGACGGGCGCTACGCCGCGATGCTGCTCGAGGAGGGCTATCGCGTTGATTGCTCGGTCACACCAGGAGTCGACTGGCGCTACGCGCCAGGCGACCCGACGGGCGACGGTGGCATCGATTACCGGCGCTTTCCGAGCCGGCCCTATTACCTCGATCCGGCGGACATCGCTTCCCCCGCCCGCGGAGGGCTGCTCGAAGTGCCGGTGACGGTGCGTGCCAGCTGCCTCTACCGCCTCGCGCCTTGGGCCTACCGTATTCCAGTGCTGCGCGGCGTGCTCAACCGGCTCAGCCCGGGCTTGAGCTGGCTCGCGCCGGCGGAAAACGGCCTCGAGGGCATGCTGCGCGCGACGCGCGGCGCGCGCGGCGCAGGCGCATCCCACCTGGAATTCACCCTGCATTCCTCGGAGCTGATGCCGGGCGGCAGTCCGAGTTTTCGCAACGCGTATCAGATCGAGCGGCTATACGAGCGGCTGGAGACGCTGTTCGATGCGCTCACCGCGTGGACCGTCGGTGCGACGCTCGAAGAGTTCGCGCTGCGCGCAGACCCCGCAGGCGGCTGAGGTGATCCCGCGGTGATCCGAACTCGCGGCCACGCTGCGTTGGTCTACGGCGAGCTCTGGTTCGACGAGGAAACGCCCGACGGCGATGACGTCGACGTCCTGCTCTACCGCCGGCGGCGCTCGCCGCTCGCCGGCCATGACAACCAGGCCTACCCATCGCTGGTCACGGCGCTTGACGTCGCCGAGGACGACATCGCCGCGCGCTTCGACGAGACCTGCGGCTACCAGGTGCGGCGCGCCGCACAGCGCGATGAATTACGCCTGCAGGCAAGTGCCGATCCGGCCGGCGTGCTCGAGCGCTTTCGAAGCTTTTTCGACCGCTTCGCCGCGCAGAAGTCGCTCGCGCCGTCAGACGGCGCCTGGCTTGCCGCCGCCTGCGCGGCAGGCCAGCTGGCGCTGACCGCGGCCGAAAAAGACGGCGAGGCGCTGGTCTGGCATGCGTATCTCCTTTCGGGCAGCACCGCTTGCCTGCTGCATTCGGCCTCCTGGTTCAGGCAGGGCGACAACGCCTACCGCTCCCTGGTCGGGCGCGCCAATCGCTGGCTGCACTGGCGCTCGATGCTGTGGTTCCGCGCGGCCGGCCTGCACCGCTACGACTGGGGCGGAATGTTCGACGACGAATCGACGCCGGAGCGCGCGGGCATCAACCGCTTCAAGCGCAGCTTCGGCGGTACGCCCGAGCGGCGCTACGACTGCACGCTGCCGCACAGCGTGCGCGGGCGCATGCTGCTGCCGCTGCGCGACGCGTGGCGGCGGTTGAAGGCGAATCCCGCGCTGCGCAATGTCATTGCCTGACTCAATCCTCCGCGAGTTGCCTTACGAGAAGCCGAAGGCGCGGCTGCTCGACCTCGACGCCGCGCGCGGGCTGGCGATCTTCCTGGTGGTGCTGGGACACGTGGTCGCGCGCGACATGCCCGCCGGCAACGAGTGGTATGCGCGGCTGAAGGACACGGTCTATCTCTTCCACATGCCGCTGTTCATGGCGCTGGCCGGCATCACCTTCGCGTTCTCGCTGCCGCGCTTCGCAGCCTGGGCCGGGGTGGCGCGCTTTTCCATGAAGCGCGTCGAGCGGCTGTTCGTTCCCTACGTGGTGTTCGGCCTGCTCGTCATCCTCGGCAAGCTCTTCGCCGCGCGCTACGTCAAGGTAGACAACCTGCCGGGCGACGCCGCGCTGCTCGACCTGGTCGTGCACCCCACCCGCAGCGGCGTCACCTTCCTCTGGTTCGTCTACGTCCTGTCGATCTACCTGATGGCGGTGCCGGCGCTGTTCCAGGCGTTCGGGCGGCGGCCGATGCTGCTGCTGCTCGCCGGCGCGGCGCTGAATTTCCTCGGGCCCTGGCCCGAAGTCTTCATGCTCGACGAGGTGGTTTGGTATCTGCCGTTCTTCGCCGGCGGCATGGTGCTGTGGATGCACCGCGATGCCTGGATGCGCATGTCCACGGGCATGCTGCTGGCGACGACGGTCCTGTTCGCGGTTCTGCTCGCGATGGCGCAAGTCCAGGAAGTGCCGAAGTGGCTGGCAGGCGCGGCTTCGGTGCTGCCGGTCCTTGGCTGGATGCAGCGGCTGCCGCCGGCGCCGCTCGGCTGGTTCGCTGCGCTCGGCCAGGCGAGCCTCGCCATCTACCTCATGAACACCATCACCGTCGGCGTCGCCAAGGGGCTGATGCTCAGCCTCATGCCCTGGGACGGCGCTAATTTCCTGCTGTTCTTCCCGGTGCTGCTGGCGAGCGGCGTGGCGGTGCCGATGCTGGTGCGCAGCGTAGCGGCGCGCCGTCTTCCCGCCGTCGCCCGCTATCTCGCCTAGCGGCCGACCGACATCGCCCTAATAGCTCTTGAGAAGGATGGCGCCGCTATGGCCGCCGAGTGAGATCGCCGTGACCGGGTCGCCGGACGGCCCGCCGAGGTTGTCGTGCGTCAGCTGCCGGCAGGGCTGCGGCAGGACGATCGAAGCCACGTCGTCCGCCGTCGGATTGACCAGCACGTAGCCGAGCTCGAATTCCCGCCAGTAAACGTTGGTGCCGCCGATCGTCGCAACGCCGTAGGGAGCGAGCGCACGGCCGAGATCGATGCGATCGAACTCGTCGTACCACCAGATACGGTCGTGCGAGGCGCCGTTGCCGTAAAAATTGAAATAGGCGTTGTTGCGGAAGTCGTACTTGGCGAGCAGAAAGGAGCCCATGGCGTACCACAGCGTCTGCCAATAGGTGACCGGCTTGCCCCAGTTGTCGGTTCCCGAGCCGTCGGGCGCGAGCTGCGTGCTGCTGAAGACGGCGACCTTGGAATTCCGGATCGCGCCGATTGCATCGAGCTGCCGCTTCCAGTCCGCCTCCGGATAGAACTGGGTGGCGGCATCGCCCCAGGCGACGGCAAACGCCCCCTCCTCGCCGACCACGTCGGGAGGCGGGGCCGCGGCGTCCAAGGCACCCCAGGCGGCGGCGCCGTCCGCCTGCCGGGACCCGCCACGGTTGCACCAGAGCTTTTGTCCGAAGGCGTGCACGCCCGAGGTAATTGCGCTGGCGAAGCCGTTCATCGCGATGGACCAGGCCGCATTCGTCGCGTAGAGCGGCGGCGACGCCGAATTGCCCGCGAACGTCGCAAGCGCGAGGCAGTTATCGGCGTGCACGCCATCGGCCGCCCAGACCTGCTCGGCGAGATCCGCCTTGACCGCCTCGACCCAGTACGCCTGGTACGCGCTGCTGCCGAAATCCATCAGGTACCAGAAGCGATTCGCCGCAGGATCGGAGTAGGTGGTGTTGTAGATGCGGCTGCCTGCGGCGTCGAGCAGGAAGAGCTGCGGCTGGTTGCCGTTCAGGCTGCCCATCGAGTGCCCACGCGAGACGTCGTGGCGGCCGAGCCCGTTGAGGCTGAGCGTAGTCGCGGCATCGAGGAAATTCGGCGCCTCGGCGCCCATCTCATAGAGGTAGATCTCGACGCCCGGGTTGAGCGCCTTCAGCGCCGCCCAGGTATTGCCGCCGATATCGGCGTAGCGGAAGCGGTCGACGTCGAGGAGATCGAACTTCGCCAGGCGCGCCGCGTCGGCGTCGGTGAACGGCAAGCCGCCGCCGTAATAGGTGAGAAAGGTCGGGATGAATTTCGCCGGGCGGCCGGCGGGCGGCGAGTTGGCGATGGTGATGCTCACCGGCGCCGAGACGGCCACGTTGCCGGCCGCGTCGCGCGCCACCGCCGTGAGCGTATAGCTGCCGTTGAGCACCAGGGTGGTATCGGCGTTCACGGCGTAGGGCGCGGCTGCCTGCTCCGGGCCGAAATTGGCGCCGTTGTAGCGGAACTGCACGCCGACGACCCCGCTATCGTCACTGGCGCTGGCGGTGACGGCAAGCGTGCCCGACACCATCGCGCCGGAGGCGGGCGAGGTG
>DASWEU010000141.1:0-2126 GCA_036394595.1 Burkholderiales bacterium
CGCAACCGGTGCTGTCGAGCTCGCGCAGCGCGGCATAGAGCTTCCGCGCATAGGCCTGCGCATCGCGCGGCATGCGCAGCCAATAGTCGACGCGCTCGTCGGGCCGCGAGAAGGCGAGCACCGCGACCTTGTCTCCCAGCCTCTCAATCTCGCGATCGAGCTCATGGGTGGGGACGAGCCGCGCTGGCGTGCGCGGCGCGTAATGGCGCTCGAGGCCGCCGGAGTGCCGCGGTGACGCAGCGGATTTCTCCCCGACCTCGGTGCCAAGCGCTTCCTGGAGTTGCTGCCTGGAGATATGTCCGGGCCGCAGGAGCACCGGCGCATCGCCGGAGAGATCGAGGATCGTGGACTCGATGCCGACTTGGGTCGCGCCGCCTTCGAGCACCAGGTCGACATCGGTGCCGAGATCCGCGAGCACGTGGCTCGCGGTGGTCGGCGAGACCGCGCCGAAGCGATTCGCCGACGGCGCAGCGACGCCGCCGCCGAAGGCGGCCAGCAGCTCGTGCGCGACCGGATGCGACGGCACGCGCACGCCGACGTTGTCCTGGCCGCCGGTGATGAAGTCCGGCGCCTTTGACGTGCGCTTGAGGATCAGCGTCAGCGGCCCCGGCCAGAAGCGCTGCGCCAGCGCTCGTGCCGAGTCCGGAACTTCGCGCGCCCACGTGAATGCCTGGTCGGCAGAAGCGAAGTGCACGATGACCGGATGATCGGCCGGCCGCTGCTTTACCGCGTAGAGTTTCTTAACCGCAGCCGGATTCCAGGCATCGGCGCCCAGCCCGTACACCGTTTCCGTCGGGAAGGCTACCAACCGACCTTGCCTAAGGAGTTCAGCCGCCCGGCGAATTTCTGGGCTCATTCGGTCTTTGTCGAGCTACTTGCTCCGGCGTTTGATGCGCGGTCGCTTCGTGACCAACTGCTTACGTTGCTCAGCGAGGAGCGTTTCCTGCTCTATTGCTTCAAGCATGAATGCATGCGCACTCTTGCCGGTCCCTTCCACCAAGGAAGCAACGCGTTCCTTCAAACCCTCGGGCAGCTTCAGCCTGGTGGCCACGCGTTCGCCTCTGTTATTTGATATGCGCATCGCGGTAGGCGCGCAGCAGGGCATTGATGCGAGTCTGATAGCCGCGCCCCTGGGAACGGAACCAGTCGACCACGTCTCGATCCACGCGAATGCTCAAAAGCGCCTTGCCGGGCCGGGATAAAGGGCCGCGCGTCACCACCGCGCGAGCGAATTGCTCCGGCGTCACCTCGGGACTATCGCGGTCGGACTTCCCGCCGCGCCGCGCATTCCTTTGGACGCGCGCCCAGTCAGTCCGGCTTGCACGAGCGGCACGAAGCCCAGCCAATTGCTTGCTAGTTTTTCTCACGAGCCCCGATTTCATCAAAAGCCCTCCTTTCGCGCTTGCTCGCCGGGCGCAGTGAAATGCAGCGCACAGCCCCGCCGCGCAGCGTGTAGACGAATTTCAGGACCGCGCCTGCCACTTCAGCAAAGTCGGCAAAGCGCGCCTCTTTGTCCTCCCCGCGCGTGACTTCGACAGTGACCTTGAGGGCGGCTTCAAAAACGAGATCGGCGTCTACAAAATCCAAACCGTGCTTGTCCAGGTTCGCAACGCGCTTACGTTCGTCCCATTCGTAGCGCACGACCTATTGTAGCTACATTTCGTAGCTACGTCGAGGAGTCAGGCCTTGGGCAGCTCCGCCTTGCGGACGGCTTCGGATTGCTTCTTCCGGAACTCCTGGAGTTTTTTCTCCAGCGCCTTGTCGGACAACGCCAGCATCGCCACCGCAAAAAGCGCCGCGTTCGCGGCGCCCGCCTCGCCAATGGCGAACGTAGCGACGGGGATGCCCTTGGGCATCTGCACGGTGGAGAGCAGCGAATCGAGACCCTGCAGATGCTTGGACGGCATCGGCACGCCGAGTACGGGAAGGGTGGTGTGCGCGGCGACCACGCCGGCAAGATGCGCCGCGCCGCCGGCGCCGGCGATGATCGCCTTCATGCCGCGCTTCGCGGCGCTGGTCGCCCATTCGGCGACCAGCTCCGGCGTGCGGTGCGCCGACATCGCCTTCGCTTCGTAGGGCACGCCGAATTCCTCCAGCATCTTCGCCGCGGCCTTCATCGTCTCCCA
>DASWEU010000142.1:0-8906 GCA_036394595.1 Burkholderiales bacterium
AATACCCTGGTGAACAGCGAAAAGCTGTCCACGAACGGGCCGTTGTCGCCCTTGTCGAGGTCGCGGTCCTCGCCCATCGACGCGCAATGCGCCACGACCACGCGCACGCCGGCGTCGAGCGCGCGGCGCAGGCGCAGCGGATTGCCGTAATCCTGCGTGTCGCCGCCCATCACCGCGCGCTCCAGGCCCGCATGCGTGATCAGAGGAAGATTATTTTTGGAAAGAAAATCAAAAAAACGATCACATTTCGGCGAAAGAGGATCGATATTCATTGCCGCCGGCAGCCACTTCACCGCCCGGGCGCCTTCTTTTTTTGCGATTTCCAGTCTTTCAATGGAATCTTTTGCGTAAGGGTGGATCGACGCCACCCATTCGAAATAGTCTGGATGTGCCTTCGCGGTGTCGCGCGCATAACCGTCCGGCACGTAGAAGCCCGTACGGTCCAGGTGCACCGCGCCGTTCTCATCGTGGAAGCGATCGAAGGCGAACAGCAAAAGCTTGACCCCCGGCCGCAAGCCGTCCACCAGGTTGTGCAGGCGCTCGACATAGGCCTGGTCGACGCGCCCTGTCGCGTCATGGGCGCAGCCAGCGTTGAGAAAGAAAAGCCGCCGCGCGTATTCGGCCGGATTGAGCAGGCTCTCCATGCGCGGGTTGACGTAGATGCCGCTGCCCGAGTCGCCCGTGCCCACCAGGTGCGCGTGCGAGTCCCACACCTGCGCGGGGTCGAGGCCCTCCCAGGCCGCCTGCACCAGCTCGTGGCGCGCCAGGCGCTCCGGCAGCCGGGCCAGGCAGGGATTCCACAGCCCTTGCTCGGGCCAGTAGCGCCAGGCGAGCAGCGCAGCGGCGCCCGCGGCGGCGCCGGCCCCGAGCAGAAAATGACGTCTATTCAGAACGCTTCAGGCGGGCCAGTTCTTGATGTAGCCCTTCAGCATCTTGTTCTCGAAGTCCTGCTCCTCGAGCACCGCCTTGGCGACGTCGCGGAATGAGATCACCCCGAGCAGCTTGCCGTCCTGCATCACCGGCAGGTAGCGCGCGCCGCTCTCCAGCATGGTGCGGCGCAGGTCGTTGACTTCCATTTCGGGCTCGGCGGTCACCGGATCGCGCACCATGATGTCGGCGACTTTCAGCTCGCCGAGCGCGCCACCGCGCTTGGCGACCGCCTGCAGCAGTTCGTGGAAGGAAAGCATGCCGACCATGCGGCCCTGCTCCAGCACCACCAGCGAGCCGAGATTTTCCTTCGCCATCGTGGCGACCGCATCGACCGCGCGTCCCGCCGGCTCGATGCTCAACAGCCGGTTGCCCTTGACCCGTAGGATTTCCTTGACTTGCATGGCGGTCCTCCGTGCCGGAAAGAATACTCCTGTTTCCCGCTTCAGCGCACGAGGATCGTCGCCATCACCAGGAGCATGCCCATGCTCACGCAATCGGTGGCGGTAGTCAGGAAGATGCTTGACGCCGTGGCAGGATCGAATCCCATGCGCTTCAGCGCCACCGGTACCAGCACCCCCGACAGGCCGCTGGCGATGCAGGAGCACACCATGGCCGCGAACACGACGAACGCCAGCATGATCGGCTGCTGCTGGTGCTGGCCGACGGCGGTGATGTACATGCCGAGCGCCGCCATCAGGCCGACGCCGACGCCGTTCAGGCAACCGAGCCAGGCCTCCTTCGCGATCAGCGTTCGCTGCGTGCCGGGCTTCATCTCGCCCAATACCATGCCGCGCAGCGTCACCGCCAGCGCCTGGCAGCCGGTGTTGCCCGACTGCCCGGCGAGCACCGGCAGGAACAGCGCCAGGATCACCAGGCGGTCGATAGTGTCCTGGAAGAAGCCGACCACCGCCGCCGCGAGGAAGGCGGTGAGCAAATTGAGCTGCAGCCATGGGTGGCGCAGCTTGAAGCTGCGCCACCAGTGCGTGGCGAGGCGCTCTTCCTTTTCCAGGCCGACCATGCTGCCGGCCTGCAGGGTGATCTCGATCGCCTGCGCCTCGAACATGCGCTGGCCGCGCAGCAGGCCGACGAGGACGCCGGACTCGTCCACCACCGGGTACTGCGGGTAATGGCGGTCGAGCACCAGCTTCATCGCCTGCTCGAGGCCGAGGTCGGCGCGCAGCGTGAACACGTCGCGCAGCATCACCTCGCCGAGAGTTCGTGCTCGCTCGGTGAACAGCAGATCGCGCATGGTGACGATGCCGAGCAGGCGTCCGCCGCTGTCGGTGACGTAGACGTACGTGATGAACGCCTCCTTCACCATGAGGCGCAGCTTTTCGATGGTGTCGGCGACGGTCTGTTCCGGGCGGAACGCCGCCACCACCGGGTCCATCATGCGCCCGATTGCGTCGGGCACCCATTCGCTCTGGTTCATGTTCTTCTCCCTTGGTTCCGGAGCTCCCCGCAAACGGATCATGGCACAATGCGGCCGTGACCCCACGGGCCATCACCGTCCGTCCGGCTGATCCGCGCGATGCCCAGGCCATCGCCCTGATGTCGCGCGACTTGATCGAAGCCGGGCTGAGCTGGAAATACGACGCGCCGCGCGTGCTGCGCTCGATCCGCGACCGCGAGACCCTCGCCGTGGTGGCCTGCGAAGGCAGCAAGGCGCAAGGCAATGGAGCGTCCTCCCGCGGCGGGGTGCTCACCGGCTTCGCCATCATGGAATTCGGCGACGAGCGCGCTCATCTGGTGCTGCTGGCCGTGCGCCCCTCGCACCGGCGTCTCGGCATCGGCCAGCGCCTGCTCGACTGGCTGCTCGAATCGGCGCGCTGCGCCGGGATCGCCAGCGTACACCTCGAGCTGCGCGCGGTGAACGATGCCGCGCGCCGCTTCTACCGCGCCATGGGATTCCACGAAACGGTGCTGGTGCCGGGCTACTATCGTGGCGGCGAAGGCCGCAAGGAAGGCGCGCTGCGCATGCTGCGCGTGCTGCGCCAGCCGGGCCCCGTTCCCTACACCTGGCGTCCGCCGCGCAGCAAGGAATCCTAGGCCGTATCGCATAGCTGTCCGCTTGTTCAACCAACCCAAGTTGCAAGGAGAGTTTTCATGAAGCTTTTTTACGCCCCCGGCGCCTGTTCGCTCGCGCCCCACATCGCCATGCGCGAGCTCGGCATTCCCGTCGAGCTGAAGAAGGTCGACCTCAAGGCCAAGCAATACGACGGCGGCGACTACAAGCAGGTGAACAGCAAGGGCTACGTGCCGGCGATCGCGACCGATGACGGCACCGTGCTCACGGAATGCCCGGTGATCCTGCAGTACCTCGCCGACCAGAAGCCCGAAGCGGGGCTCGCGCCCAAGCCCGGCGACAAGGCGCGCTACAAGCTGCAGGAGATGCTCAACTTCACCACCTCGGAGATGCACAAGGGCTTCGGCAACTTCTTCAACCCGGCGATGACGGACGAATGGCGCAAGGCGGTCACCGACCGCCTCAGCATCCGGCTCGACTGGCTGGCGAAGCAGCTCGAGGGCAGGCAGTACGTCATGGGCGACAAGTTCTCGGTGGCCGACGCGTACCTCTTCACCATTCTCAACTGGGCCGGGCCGTCGAAGTTCGACCTGTCGAAGTGGCCGGCGATCACCGATTACCAGAAGCGCGTCGCCGCGCGCCCGAAGGTGAAGGAAGCCATGATGGCGGAGGGCCTGGTCAAGCACTGATGCTGCGCCTGCCGAGCATATTCATTTCCCACGGCTCGCCGATGCACGCCCTCGAGGCAGGCGCGGCGGGCAAGGCGTGGGCGGCGCTCGGCAAGCGGCTCGGCAAGCCGCGCGCGGTGGCGATCGCCTCGGCGCATTGGGAGACCGGCCTGCCGCAGCTGACCGGCAATCCGAAGCCCGAGACCATCCACGATTTCTCGGGCTTCCCCGAACCGCTCTATCGCATCCGCTATGCGGCGCCCGGCGCGCCCGAGGTGGCGGCGCGCGCCCAGGCGCTTCTCCAGGAAGGTGGCTTCACCGCGGCGATCGACGCCAGGCGCGGCCTCGACCACGGCGCCTGGTCGCCGCTGCTCTACATGTATCCCGATGCCGACGTGCCGGTGGTGCAGCTTTCCGTGCAGACGGCGCTGGGGACCCGGCATCACTTTTCTGTCGGAAAAGCGCTGCGATCTTTAGCGGCCGAGAACATCCTGGTGATTGGCTCCGGCCACCTGACCCACAACCTGAGGGATTGGGCTCGCGGCCAGGGGCGCGCTGAGCCCTATGCCCGCGAATTTCAGTCTTGGGTCAAAGATAAGATTGATCGAAAAGATCTCGATCCGCTGCTCGATTACCGCTCCGCCTCGCCGCAAGGCATTCGGTCGCACCCCACGGAAGAGCATTTTCTGCCGCTATTTATCGCGCTTGGCGCGGCGGCGGAGAACTACAAATCCGAGCGGATCTTCGACGACATCGAAGCGGGCGTGCTGGCGATGGACGCCTACGTCTTCCACTGAGGCTCAGCCGCCGAGCGCCCTGAAGAGATCGGCGATCGCGGCGCGGTGCGCGCGCAGCGCGTCGATGCGTGCGATGCGCGCCGCGAGCAGGCCGCGCTCGGCGTCGATGACGTCGAGCTGGCTCGACACGCCGCTCGAGTAGCGCAGGCGCGCAAGGCGCAGCGACTCGGCGAGCGCCGCCTCGCGCCTGGTTTCGGCCTCGAAGCTCTCGAGCGAGCGCGCCTGCACCGCGAGTGCCGTGCGCACTTCGCCGAAGGCGTTACGCACCGCCTGCACGTACTGCGCCAGCGCGGCGCGCTCGCGCGCCTCGGCCGCTGCGGTGCGCGCGTCGAAGCGGCCGCCGGCGAAGATCGGCTGCGTCAGCGCCGCGCCGAAAGCCCACAGCCCCGAGGGACCCTGGAACAGGCTGCTGAGCTGCGCGCTCTCGTAGCCCGCCGCGCCGGTGAGCGTGATGGAGGGGAAAATCTCGGTGCGCGCCACCTTTACGCGTGCATTGGCCGCGGCAAGGCGCCGCTCGGCGTCGACCAGGTCCGGGCGGCGCAGCAGGAGCTCCGAAGGCATGCCCGCGGGAGCCACCGGGGCGAGCATGCTCGGATCCCGGTCGCCGATAGCGACTTGCTTTTCGAACACGTCGGCAGGCGTGCGTCCGAGCAGCACCGCAAGCGCAATCTCCTCGCGCTCGCGCTCGCGCTCGAGCGGTGGCAGCTGTGCGCGCACCACCGCGGTCTCCGCCTCGAGCTGGCGCAGATCGAACTGCGAGATCACGCCGGCGTCGTAGCGCTTGCGCTGCAAAGCCAGGGCGTCTTCGCGCAAATCGACGGTTTCCCGGGTCAATTTGACCTGTTCATTCAACGAGCGCACCGAGAAAAAGGATTTGGTGACCTGCGCGGCGAGCGCGATGCGCACCGTGGCCCGCGCCGCTTCGCTCGCTGCCAGCTCGGCGCGCGCCGCGGACGTGCCGGCCGACAGGCGCCCCCAGACGTCGACCTCGTAGGATACGTTGAGCGTGGCGCGGGCATTGCCGTACTCGCGCGGCGCACCCGGTGGCGAGAACGCCGTATTGGCCGAATTGTGCTGGCGCGTCCCGCCCACGCGGGCGTCAACCTGCGGCAATTGCGCCGCGCGCGTCTCGCCGAGCAGGCCGCGCGCCTCGTCGACGCGCGCCGCAGCCACCAGCAGGTCGGCATTGCCCTTGAGGGCTTCCTCGACCAGCGCTTCGAGCGACGGGTCGCCGTAGATCAGCCACCAGCGGCCGTCCTCGGCGTAGCGCGGCGCGACTGCCGTCCACGCCGCCGGCAAGTCGACCGGCGGGCGCTCGTACGGTTTCGTGCTCGAACAGGCGACCACGAATAAAACGAGTAGCAGGGCGAGATTACGCATCGTGCGGCGCCCGGTGCGGCGGCAGCGAAGCCAGGTGCGAAGTCTTGGCGTGGCGCTTCACTTCGTCCTTGATCTCCTGCGTGGAACGGCCCTCGGTGAGGTGGCGGTCGGTCATCAGCTTGAAGAAAGTCGGCACGAAGAAGATGGCAAGGAAGGTTGCCGCCAGCATGCCGCCCATCACGCCGGTGCCGGCCGAGATGCGCGCGCCGGCGCCGGCGCCGTGCGAGAAGGCGAGCGGCATCACGCCGAGGATGAAAGCGAGTGACGTCATCAGGATCGGGCGGAAGCGCAGGCGCGCCGCCTCCACCGCGGCCGCCGAAGCGCTCAAGCCTTCGCCGTGCTTCATCACCGCGTACTCGACGATCAGGATGGCGTTCTTCGCCGCGAGGCCGAGCAGCGTGACCAGGCCGATCTGGAAGTACACGTCGTTGGTCAGGCCTCGCAAATGCACCGCCGTCAACGCGCCGAAGGTGCCGAACGGCAGCGCCAGCATCACGGAGAGCGGCAGCGACCACTTCTCGTACTGCGCGGCGAGGATCAGGAAGGCCATCAGCGCACCGAGCGCCAGCACCAGCACCGAGGTGCCGCCGGATTTCTTCTCCTGGTAGGAGGCGCCGCTCCAGTCGAGGCTGAACTCCGGCGGCAGCACTTCGCGCGCCAGGCGCTCGATCTCGGCGATGGCGTCACCCGAGCTGACGCCCGGACGGCCCGAGCCGAGGATCTGCACCGCCGGCAGGTTGTTGAAGCGCGTCAGCGTGCCCGGCCCGCTGGTGTACTCGATGCGCGCCAGCGCCGAGAGCGGGATCATCGAGCCGGCGTTCGGCCCCTCCGTCGACCGTACGTAGACCTTGCCGGCGTCGGTCGGCCGTCCGCGCTGCGCCGGCTCGGCCGACATCAGCACCTGCCAGCTGCGGCCGAACTTGTTGAAGTCGTTGACGTAGTAGGTGCCGAGCGTGGCGGCGAGCGTATTGAAGATCTCGTCCAACGGCACGCCGAACGCCTTGGCCTTGGCGCGATCGACGTCGACGTAGAGCTGCGGCACGTTGGAGCGCCAGAAGGTATTGATGAACGCGATCTTGGGGCTCTTCGATGCCGCGGCGAGGTACTGCTGCGTCACCTCGGCGAGCCGCTTGGCGCCGCCATCGCCGTGGTTCTGCAGGTAGAACTCGAAACCGCCGGCGGTGCCGAGGCCGAAGATCGCCGGCGGCGGGAAGGCGATGGCAAGGCCTTCCTTGATGTGCGCGGTCTTGCCGTAGAACTCGCCGACCAGCGCGCCCACCGGCATCGGCCGCCGGTCCCAGTGCTCCTGGGTGACGAAGAGGGTCGCCGCGTTCTCGCGGAAGACGAAGCCGCCGGCAAAGTCGAAGCCGGTCATGGCCATCACGTGCTTGTTGAACGGATTGGAGCGGATGGCCTCGGTCACCTCGCCCACCACCTTGTCGGTGCGCTCGAGCGTGGCGCCGTCGGGCAGGATCACCGGCGCAAAATACCAGCCTTGGTCCTCGTCGGGCACCAGCGAGCCGGGCGTCACGCGCCACAGGCCGCCGGTGACCAGCACCATGACGGCAAACAGGCCGAGCGCGATGCCGCCGCGGCGGATCATCCAGGCGACGCCGTTCTCATAGCGGTCCACCGTGACGGCAAAGCCGCGGTTGAACCAGCCGAAGAAGGCGTTGGGCTGATGCCGCGCGCCGTTCTTCAGCACGATGGCGCACAGGCTCGGCGTCAGCGTCAGCGCGACGAAGCCCGAGATCACCACCGCGATCGAGATGGTGACCGCGAACTGGCGGTAGAGCTCGCCGGTCAGGCCGCCGAGGAAAGCGATGGGCAGGAACACCGCGCACAGCACCAGCACGATGGCGATGATCGGGCTGGTCACCTCGTGCATCGCCTTCACCGCCGCCTCGTGGGGCGTCAGCCCCTCCTCGTGCATGATGCGCTCGACGTTCTCCAGCACGACGATGGCGTCATCCACCACGATGCCGATGGCGAGCACCATGCCGAACAAGGTCAGCGTGTTGATGGAGTAGCCGAGCAGCAGCAGCCCGGCGAAGGTGCCGATCAGCGACACCGGCACCGCCGCGAACGGGATCAGCGTCGCGCGCCAGCTCTGCAGGAAGAGGTAGACGACGAGGAACACCAGCAGCATCGCCTCGCCCAGCGTCTTCACCACCTCGCGGATCGACACCTCGACGAACTCAGTGGTGTCGAACGGGATGGCGTAGGTGATGCCGGCCGGGGCGCGCTTGGCGAGCTCGGCGAAGCGCGCGCGCGTCGCCGCGCCGACCTCGATCTGGTTGGCGCCCGGCTGCAGGAAAATGCCCATGAGGGTGGCCGGCTTGCCGTTGTACTTGCCGCGGAAGCTGTAGTCCTTGCCCGCCAGCTCGACGCGCGCCACATCCTTCAGGCGCAGCACCGAGCCGTCGGGGTTGGCGCGCAGGATGACGTTCTCGAACTCGCTCGCCTCCGTCAGGCGCCCCTTGGCAGTGACGGTGTAGACGAGTTCCTGCCCTGTCTGGATCGGCGACTCGCCCACCTTGCCGGCGGCAAACTGTGCGTTCTGCTCCCCCAGTGCCCGCGCCACGTCGCCCGGCGTGAGCTTGAGCGAGACCAGGCGGTCGGGTTGCAGCCAGATGCGCATGGCGTAGTCCTTGGCGCCGAAGATCTGCACCAGCGTCGTGCCCGGGATACGCTTGATCTCGTCGAGGATGTTCAGCGTGACGTAGTTGGAGATGAAGATCTCGTCGCGGCTGTTGTCCGGCGAGTAGAAGGCGAGCACCTGCAGGAAGGCCGAGGAGCCCTTCTCCACCGTCAGGCCCTGGCGGCGCACCTCGAGCGGCAGGCGCGGCTCGACCTGCTTGGCGCGGTTGTTGACGTTGAGCGCCGCCTTGTCGATGTTGGCGCCGATGTTGAAGGTGACCTGGATCTGCACCACGCCGCTGGAAGACGAGGTCGAGCTCATGTAGAGCATGTCCTCGACGCCGTTGATGGCGTTCTCGATCGGCGCGGCGACCGTGGATTCCAGCACTTGCGCCGAAGCGCCAGGGTAGACGGCGGTGACCGTCACTACCGGCGGGGAGATTTCCGGGTATTGCGCGACCGGCA
>DASWEU010000143.1:0-12085 GCA_036394595.1 Burkholderiales bacterium
CCGGGAATCACGGTATCGGGTTGTGAACGGTCACGAGCTTCGTGCCATCGGGAAACGTCGCCTCGATCTGGATCTCCGGAATCATCTCGGCCACGCCGTCCATCACGTCCTCGCGCTTGAGGAGCGTGGTACCCCAGCTCATCAGCTCCTGCACGCTGCGGCCGTCGCGCGCGGCTTCCAGCAGTGCGGCGCTGATAAACGCCACGGCCTCGGGATAATTCAGCTTCAGGCCCCTCGCCTTTCGCCGCTCGGCGAGCAGCCCGGCGGTGAAGACCAGCAGCTTGTCCTTCTCGCGCGGCGTGAGCTCCATTCAGGTGCTCCAGATTCTCGGCGCGATGGCCGGGCGGCCCGCCACCTCCGGCCGCAGCAGCGACCAGAGGCGCGCAAAACCTTCCAGCGCTTCCTCGCCCGAGTCGCCGAGATAACGCGCGACCAGCAGCTGGGGAAGCTGGGTCAATGCAAAGCTTTTCGGCATTGCATTTCGCAGTTCATTGATTTCTGGAGAAACGACAGTGGCCATCATTGAGCCGAACGCGCTCCTCCCGCCAAGCCCTGCGGCCGACTGCATCAGACGACCGCCGCCCTCGATTTCGCCCCGTTCGTAGAACAGCAGCCGGCCCTCGCGGGCGATGCGCGTCTCGAGCTGCAGCGTGCCGCGGGTAAAGCGCTCGCCCGAGCCGCGCCGGCCGAGGCAGACCACTTCCCAGCCGATGTAGCGCGCGTCCCGGCCGAGGTCCACCTCGCATTGCAGCGAAGCGCGCGCGCCGTCGAACACGATAGTCTCGCGCGGCAGCCATTCCAGCGTGCCGTCGACCGCGAAGGACAGCGTCTGCGAAGCCCAGGCACCTGACGAGCGGTACCACTTTCCGGCGCCGGGCGTGGTGAGAAGCGCCTGTGCGTCCGTTCCGGCATTGACTGCGAGGGACAGTGCATCGCCACCCGCAATTCCGCCCGGGGGGTGCACCACGATGGCATGGCAGACCTGCGGTCCTTCCGGGTAAAGCGGTTTCTGGACAACGAGAGGGCCTTCAGATTTCTTCCCGGTCAGTACGGTTTTATTGCCCGCAGCGCCGAATGACAGGGCCAGGTCCGCTTTCCAGGATGCAACGAGAGGTTCTGCGACCTGCATGCGTCGATCATACCGTCAGGAGAGAACGCACGGCGTCCCTGTCCATGTCCTTGCCCGCTCCGCTTTTCACGATCTCGCCGCGCTGCATCACCAGGTACTGGTCGGCGAGCGACTGCGCGAAATCGTAGTACTGCTCGACCAGCAGGATCGCCATGTCGCCGGCGGCGGCCAACGCGCGGATGGCGCGCTCGATGTCCTTGATGATCGAGGGCTGGATGCCCTCGGTGGGCTCGTCCAGGATCAGCAGCCGCGGCGCCATGGCGAGCGCGCGCCCGATGGCGAGCTGCTGCTGCTGGCCGCCGGACAGGTCGCCGCCGCGCCGGCCCATCATCTGGCGCAGCACCGGAAACAGGTCGAAGATTCGCTGCGGCACCTCGTCGCGGCGCGGCCGGGTGGCAAGGCCCAGGCGCAGGTTCTCCTCGACGGTCAGGCGCCCGAAGATCTCGCGCCCCTGGGGCACGTAGCCGATCCCGGCCCGGGCGCGCTCGTATGGCTTCGCCTGCGTGATGTTCTTCTCCTCGAACACGATGGCGCCGGACCGGGCCGGGATCAGACCCATCAAGGTCCGCAGCAGCGTGGATTTGCCGACGCCGTTGCGGCCGAGGAGCACCGTCACCTTGCCGTCCGGGATGACGAAGTTGAGATCGCGCAGAATGTGCGATCCGCCGTAGAACTGGTTGAGGGCTTTGACGGACAGCATCGCTAGCGGCCCAGATACACTTCGATCACCTTCGGGTCGTTCTGCACCTGCGACATCGGGCCCTCGGCCAGCACGCTCCCCTCGTGCAGCACCGTGACCTTGCGCGCGATCTTCTCGATGAACGCCATGTCGTGCTCGACCACCACCAGCGAATGCCGGCCGGCGAGCGACAGGAAAAGTTCCCCGGTACGCTCGGTTTCCTCGTCGCTCATGCCGGCGACCGGCTCGTCCAGCAGCAGCAGCTTCGGCTCCTGCATCAGCAGCATGCCGATCTCCAGCCACTGCTTCTGGCCGTGCGACAGCAGGCCTGCAATCTGATTTGCATTTTCATGCAATCGAATCGATCGCAGCACGTCGGCGATGCGATCCTTCTGCTCGCCGGACAATGCCGAGAACAGCGTGGCGCGCACGCGCTTGTCGGCCTTCATGGCGAGCTCGAGGTTCTCGAACACGCTGTGGCGCTCGAAGATGGTCGGCTTCTGGAACTTGCGTCCGATGCCGGCGTGCGCGATCTCGGCCTCGGTCAGGCGCGCGAGGTCGATGGTCTGGCCGAAAAAGGCGGTGCCCTCGTCGGCGCGCGTCTTGCCGGTGATGACGTCCATCATGGTGGTCTTGCCGGCGCCGTTCGGTCCGATGACGCAGCGCAGCTCGCCGACGTCGATCGACAGCGACAGCTTGTTCAGCGCCTTGAAGCCGTCGAAGCTGACGCTGATCTCCTCGAGATAGAGAACCGCGCCGTGCGTCGTGTCCAGCTCGCCGGTGGATACCCGCCCGAGCGAGGAGCTTTCGTTCGCGGCGATTGCGCTAGTGGCCATTGCTCTTCTTCTTTGCCGAAAACAGACCCACTATCCCGCGCGGCAGGAACAGGGTCGACAGGATGAAAATCAGGCCGAGCGCGAACAGCCAGTATTCCGGGAAGGCCTGCGTGAAGAAGCTCTTCGCGCCGTTGACCGCGCCGGCGCCGATGATGGCGCCGGTGAGCGTGCCGCGGCCGCCGATCGCCACCCAGATGGCGATCTCGATCGAGTTCGCCGGCGACATCTCGCCCGGATTGATGATGCCGACCTGCGGCACGTAGAGCGCGCCGGCGATGCCGCAGATCACCGCCGACAGAGTGAAGATCGACACTTTGTAGTGCACCGTGTTGTAGCCGCAGAAAGCGACGCGCGTCTCGGCATCGCGGATCGCGGTCAGCACGCGGCCAAGCTTGGAGGTGACGATCCAGCGGGCGAGCAGCAGCGTTCCCAGCAACACCAAACCGGTAGACATGAACAGCACCATGCGGGTCTCCGGCGTGGTGATCGGCAGGCCGAGGATGCGCTTGAAGTCGGTGAAGCCGTTGTTGCCGCCGAAGCCGGTCGCGTTGCGGAAGAACAGCAGCATCGCCGCGAAGGTCAGCGCCTGGGTGATGATCGAGAAGTACACGCCCCGCACGCGCGAGCGAAAAGCGAAGTAGCCGAAGACGAGCGCCAGCAATCCCGGAACAACGATGACGAGCAGAGCCGCCCACCAGAACTGGTCGGTATTCCACCATTGCCAGGGAAACTCCTTCCAGTCGAGAAACACCATGAAATCGGGCATCTCCGACTGGTACTGGCCCTCGCGCCCGATCTGGCGCATCAGGTACATCCCCATGGCGTAGCCGCCGAGCGCGAAGAACAAGCCGTGGCCGAGCGACAGGATGCCGCAGTAGCCCCAGATCAGGTCCATGGCGATGGCGACGATGGCGTAGCACATGATCTTGCCGATCAGCGTTACCCAGTACTGGGAGAGGTGGAACGGGTTTTCCGGGGAGATCTTCAGACTTAGGATCGGAAAAACTGCAAAAAGAATAAAAGCGGACAGCGCGAGAAAAACCCAGCCGCGGACGCCATACCAGCGGCTCATCCTTCCACCGCCCTTCCCTTCAGCGCAAACAGGCCCTGCGGCCGGCGCTGGATGAAAAAGATGATGAACACCAGCACCGCGATCTTGGCGATCACCGCGCCGGACACCGATTCGAGGAATTTGTTGGTGAAGCCCAGCACCAGCGCGGCATAGACAGTGCCCGCGAGCTGGCCGACGCCGCCGAACACCACCACCATGAACGAGTCGACGATGTAGCCCTGGCCGAGCTCGGGACCGACGTTGCCGAGCTGCGACAGCGCGCAGCCGGCGAGGCCCGCGATGCCCGAGCCCAGCCCGAAGGCCCACATGTCGACGCGGCCGGTCGGCACGCCGACGCAGGAGGCCATCTCGCGGTTCTGCGTCACGCCGCGGATGAAGAGGCCGAGCCGCGTCTTGGTCAGCAGCAGGTACATGAAAAACAGGACCAGCGCCGCAAATGCGATGATGTAAATCCGGCTCCAGGGCAGCACTACGCCGGCGAAGGCCTGGATGCCGCCCGACATGAATGCCGGGTTCTCCACCTGCACGTTGGCGGCGCCGAAGAGCGTGCGCACGCCCTGGATCAGCATCAGGCTGATGCCCCAGGTGGCGAGCAGCGTCTCGAGCGGCCGGCCGTAGAGCCAGCGGATGATGCCGCGCTCGAGGATCATGCCGGTGGCGCCGGCAACGATGAACGATGCCGGGACCGCCGCCAGCAGGTACCAGTCGAAGTAACTCGAATTTCTGAAAAATCCCTGCACCACGTAGGTGGTGTAGGCGCCGATCATGATCAGCTCGCCGTGCGCCATGTTGATCACCCCCATCAGGCCGTAGGTGATGGCCAGGCCGAGCGCGGCGAGCAGCAGGATGGAGGCGAGCGAAACGCCGGCGAACAGCAGGCCGGCGCGCTCGCCCCAGGCAAGCTTGTACTGCACCGCACGCAGGCTCTTCTGGGCCGCCATGCGGATGTCGATATCGGCGTCTGCCGCCGCCTCGGACAGCAGCGTGCGACTGTTGGGGCTGCTCGATTCGCCCAGGCGCAGGATCGCCGCCAGGCGCACGTGCTTGTCGGCGCTCTTCATCTCCATGCCGGCGGCCGCGACCTCGAGCAGCGCCCGGATGTCCGGGTCCTGCTCGGCCTGCAGCGCTTTGTTGACCAGCGGGAACAAGGCGGCGTTCGCGCCATCGGCCAGCGCCTTCGCCGCGGCCTGCCGTGTGGCGCTGTCGGGCGAGAGCAGCTTGAACGCCGCGAGTGCATCGTCGACCGCGGCGCGCACGCGGTTGTTGACCACCACTTCGACGCGCTTGCCGTCGATTTCGATCTCGCCCTCGGCGAAGCGCGCCAGCATGCCGGCGGCCGCGGGGTCGCCCTCGGCCACCAGGACACCGATGGCCTCCAGTTTCTGGTCGTTGTCGCCGGCCGCGAGCTTCTGCAGCGCGGCGCGGTCAAGCGCCAGCGCGCCGCCGCTGATGAAAAGAAAAAGGGCCGCTATCGCGGCCCTTTCGTTCAGCGAGCGCACTTTACTTTTTCACGGCCATCAGCGCCGGCTCGTCCTTCTTCTTGTCGTTGCCGGCGATGAACGGGCTCCACGGCTGGGCCTTGACCGGCCCCGGCGTCTTCCACACCACGTTGAACTGGCCGTCGGCCTTCACTTCGCCGATGAACACCGCCTTGTGCAGGTGGTGGTTCTTCTCGTCCATTTTCGAGGTGATGCCCGAGGGCGCCTTGAAGGTCTGCCCGGCCATCGCCGCGCTCACCTTGGCGACGTCGAAGCTCTTCGCCTTCTCGGCCGCCTGCTTCCACATGTAGACGCCGATATAGGCCGCCTCCATGGGGTCGTTGGTGAGCGGCTTCGAGGCATTCGGCAGGTTCTTCGCCTTGGTATAGGCGGCCCACTTCGCTTTCCAGGCGTCGTTCACGGGATTCTTCAGCGACATGAAGTAGTTCCATGCCGCAAGATGCCCGACCAGCGGCTTGGTGTCCACGCCGCGCAGTTCTTCCTCGCCGACCGAGAAGGCCACCACCGGCACGTCGGTCGCCTTCAGGCCCTGGTTGCCCAGTTCCTTGTAGAACGGCACGTTGGAGTCGCCGTTGATGGTGGAGACCACCGCCGTTTTCTTGCCCTCGGAAGCGAACTTCTTGATGCGCGCGATGATGGTCTGGTAGTCGCTGTGCCCGAACGGCGTGTAGTCCTCCATGATGTCGGACTCGGCGACGCCCTTGGACTTGAGGAAGGCGCGCAGGATCTTGTTGGTGGTGCGCGGGTAGACGTAGTCGGTGCCGAGCAGCACCCAGCGCTTGGCCGAGCCGCCGTCCTTCGACATCAGGTACTCGACCGCCGGGATCGCCTGCTGGTTGGGCGCGGCGCCGGTGTAGAACACGTTCCTCGAAATCTCCTCGCCCTCGTACTGCACCGGGTAGAAGAGCAGGCCGTTCAGCTCCTCGAAAACCGGCAGCACGGATTTGCGCGAAACCGAGGTCCAGCAGCCGAATACCACGGCCACCTTGTCCTGGGTCAGGAGCTGGCGCGCCTTCTCGGCGAACAGTGGCCAGTTGGAGGCCGGATCGACCACCACCGGTTCGATCTTGGCGCCCATCACGCCGCCGGCGGCATTGATCTCGTCGGCGGCCATCAGCACCACGTCCTTGAGGACGGTTTCGCTGATGGCCATGGTTCCGGACAACGAATGGAGAATCCCGATCTTGACGGTCTTCTGCTGCGCCAGCGCAGCCGGCGAGCCGGCTCCGATGGCCGCCACGGAGGCGGCGAGCGCGATTGCTTTGACAAACGAACGGCGATTCATGGTCTCCCCAGTCTTGAATGAAGTTGGTATTCCGTTTGATCTGCAACGACCGTGCCATCGAAGGGAAGTGCGCCAACATCCTGTTCCATCTGCAAATTGATCATCCGCGGAGAAATCAAAGCGCACAGAAATCGTGCTTCGCACTAAGTGGAGGCGCAAGCGTGGTGCGGTGTTCGGGAAGTGCAGAATCAAATAGCGGCGCCCTGGAATTGTGCGCAGCAAAAACAAATTTTCCATTTGTTTCATAGCGTGACCGCACTGCAGCATACATGGCACGCAACCTGCAGCTATCCCCGCGTACGCACGACCGCTTCGGTCGTCGACAAGAACAAGGGGGTAGTTCATGCACCTGATGAGGGCAAGGGCAGTCGGTGTGTTGCTCGCTGCGGGATTGGCTTCTCCGGCCTGGCCGGCGGAATTCAAAATCAACGATGACCTGACGTTCAACGCCGGCTTCGGCCTGCGCACCAGCTTCAGCCGGGCGGATTTCGGTGCCCCGGACGGTGTCTCGAAATCGAACGATTTCAACGTCGAGAACGCCCGCGGCTTCTTCAGCGGCAGCTACGGTGGCATGTACAAAGGCACCTTCAACTTCGAGACCGCGGGGGGCGCCACGACGCTGCTCGACGGCATCGCGCAGCTCGAACTGCAGCCGACCTTCAATATTTGGCTCGGCCGCATGCTGCCGCCGAGCGATCGCGCCAACCTCTACGGGCCTTTCTACGCCGTGCCGTGGTCGTTTCCCGGGACCGTCTCCAACTATCCCGGCATCGTCGCCGGACGAGACCAGGGCGTAACGGTGTGGGGCAAGCCCCTGGACGGAAAACTCCTATACGCCGTAGGCGCGTTCGAGGGACACAACAAGGTGCTGGGCCTATCGGGCCAGACCGACAAGCCCGCCTACTTCGGGCGCCTCGCGTACGCATTCTGGGATCCGGAGCCGGCGCCGGCTTACTACACTGGTGGCTGGTACGGCGGCTCGAAGGACATCCTGACTGTCGGCCTCGCCGCCAACCGGCAGAAGGACGGCGTCGGCGTTGCGGGTGCGGCGGGCGACCTGAAGATCTGGAGCGCCGATTTCCTGATGGAGAAGAAATTCTCCGCCGGGGTGCCGACGCTGGAAGGCGCCATTTACAAGTACAGCCTTGGCGCCATTGACTGCGGCTCCGGCGAGCCGGGTGCGCCCGCCTGCCTGCCGGGCAATAACGTCGGCGGCCAGGTGGACGGCAAGGCCTACCTCCTCGGCACGGCCTTCCTGTTTCCGCAGAAGTTCGGCCAGGGGCAGTTGCAGCCCTACTTCCGGTTCCAGGAGTACAAGCGCACCGTCAGCGCCACCGCAGCGAAGACCTACGACGCCGGCGTGAATTACCTGATTCGCGGGCCCAACGTGCGCGCCACGTTCCAGTTCACCAAGATGAAGGATGATCGTATCGCGGCGCCGAAGGACGAGGTCAAGCAGATTACGTTCGGCATGCAGCTCATCTACTGATCGTCGCTCCTGCCCCTTCCTTTGCGGCTAGAATTCGCGCCACGAAGGGGGAAGAGCGATGTCGGGGGGGCACGGTCACGTCGATCACGGCGGCAACAAGGGCGTCGCGATGGTCATCTCGGTGCTCGCGCTGGTGCTGGCGTTCTCCGAAACCCTCGGCAAGAGCGCCCAGACCTCGGCGCTGGCGATGAACATCGAGGCCTCCAACCTGTGGGCCTTCTTCCAGGCCAAAACCATCCGCCAGACGGTGCTCCGAACGGCGGCGGAGCAGATAGAAACATCCAGCCCTTCTGAATTGTCGAAAAAGCAAATCGCCAAATGGCGGGAAACCGCGGCGCGCTACCAGAACGAGCCGGAGACCGGCGAAGGCCGCGAGCAGCTCGCGGCGCGCGCCAAGGACGCTGAAAAAAAACGCGACCGCTCGATGGCCGCCTACCACCACTACGAGCTCGCCTCGGCCGCGGTGCAGATCGCAATCGTGCTCGCCTCGGCCTCGATCATCACGACCATGCCGATCCTGGTGTGGATCGCCGGCGGCCTCGGCCTGCTGGGCGTCGCCTTCTGCGCCATCGGCTTTTTCGCGCCGCTGGCGGTGCATCTATTCTGACTTGACGGTGTCGCCGGCCTCGAGCGTCTCCCGTGCCCCGGCCTCGCTGTCGGGAACGGCCGGCGCCGCCGCGCCGGGCTCATCCTCGAGCGCGTTCGGCAGCCACATGGCAATTTGGGGGAACGCCAGCACCAGCGCGACCGCGAGGCATTGAATCCACATGAAGTCGTACATGCCGCGGAAGATGGTGCTGATACTCCATTCCTTCACCACCTGCTTGAGGTAGTAGGCTGCCATCGCCACCGGCGGCGAGAGGAACGCGGTCTGCAGCACGACCGCCGAAATGGTGCCGAAGAACACCATGTCGTAGCCCAGGCTGGCGACCACCGGCGCGAGCATCGGCATGAAGATCAGCACGATCGCCGGCCATTCGAACGGCCAGCCCAGCAGGAAGATGAGCACCAGGATCAGCGCCATGGTCCCCCAGGGCGGCAGCGGAATCGCGAGCAGCGCGTTGGTGATCCAGGTCGCCGTGCCGAAGCGCGCGAAGACGGCGCCGAAAACGTTGGAGGTCGCTGCGAGGAACAGCACCATGCTGGTGCTGATCAGCGTGCTCTGGCAGGCCGACATCAATCCTTTCCAGGAAAAACGCCCGTAGCAGATCACCATGAGGATCGCGCCGAAGGCGCCCATGGCCGCCGCTTCGGTGGAGGTGGTCAGGCCGGCGATGATCGCACCCAGCGTCGCGAGCGTCAGCACGGTGATCGGCACCATGCCGACCACGCACTCCCAGAGCACCGGCCACATCGCGGTGGGGCGATCCTCGAGCGGCACCGGGGGGCCGAGCTTCGGGTTGATGAAGCTGCGCACCATCGTGTAGAGGATGTACATGCCCGCCAGCATGAATCCCGGACCGCAGGCGGCCTCGTACAGCTTGGCCACCGAGACTCCGAGCACCGGGCCCATCACCACCAGCATCACCGACGGCGGGATCAGGATGCCGAGCGTGCCGCCGGCGGCGATGGCGCCCGCCGACATGCGCACGTCATAGCCCGCCTTGATCATCATCGGCCCGGCCATGATGCCGAGCAGCACCACCGTCGCCCCCACCGTTCCCGCGGCGATGCCAAACAGCGTCGCGGTCAGCAGCACCACCAGGTAGAGCGAGCCCCGCACCGGCGCAAACAGGTTGCGGAAAGCGACGAACAGGCGCTCGAGGATGCCGGCCTGGTCGCAGATGTAGCCCATCAGGATGAACATCGGCACGGCGACGAATTCGTCCTGCTTCATCATGCCGATGGTCTGCAGGTAGGCGAGGTCGAACACCATGTCGCCTAGCCCCAGGTAGCCGAAGATCAGCGCGAGGAACAGCAGCGTGAGCGAGATCGGGATGCCGATGAAAATCGCGAACAGCATCACCACCAGCATCACCACGCCGAGCGCTTCCAGCCCGCTCATACCTCGATCTTTTCCCGGTGCTCGAATTCGCGCCCGAAGCGGATCTGGAAGCAGCACTTGAGCGTCTCGGACACCCCCTGGATCATGAACAGCAGCGCCGCCAGCGGCACCGAGGCGCGGAACGGCCACAGGATCGGGCGCCACGGCGACTGCTCGGAGGTTTCCTGGATCGTGTACGAGTACCAGGCATCGTCGACGCTGATGTAGAAGAAAGTGATCATCACCGGGAAGAACAGGAACAGGTACGAGACCAGGTCGACCGTTCCTTTCTTGCGCTCGGAATACTTGTCCCACAGCATGTCGGTGCGCACGTGCGCGCCCTTGAGCAGCGCGTAGCCGCAGCCGAGCATGAAGGCCGAACCGTTGGCGATGTAGCTGGTGTCCATCACCCAGACCGTCGGCGCATCGAGCGCGTAGCGCGAGAAGCACTCGTAGCAGATCGAGACCACCAGGAACAGCATGGCGAGCGACACCAGCCTGCCGGTGGCGTCGGTGAAGCGGTCTATGCCGCGGATGGCGGCATAGAAAGCGGGCGGGAAGTCGCGAAGGTCGCGCATAAATGCAAAGCGCCGGATTCTACCGGCTGGCGGCCGACGACTAGATCTGCACCCGCGTGCCGAGCTCGATCACCCGGTTGGCGGGGATGTTGAAGTAGTCGGTGATGTTCTCGGAATTACGCGCCATGGCGGCGAACATGCGCTCGCGCCAATAGGCCATGCCGGCGCCCTCGCCCTCGGTCGGCACGATCAACTGGCGCGACAGGAAGAACGAAGTCTGCATCGGGTCGAAATCCAGCCCGAGCGTGGCGCACAGCTCGAGCGCGAGGGTCAGGTCGGGCCGGTTCATGAAGCCGTAGCGCACCCGCACGCGCCAGCAGCCGTTGCCGAGGCGCTGCACCTTGGCGCGGTCCTCGAAGCTCACCCAGGGCACGTCGCGGATCTCCACCGTCAGGAACACCACGCGCTCGTGCAGCACCTTGTTGTGGTTGAGGTTGTGCAGCAGCGCGTGCGGCGTGGCATCCGGCGTGGCGGTGAGGAACACGGCCGTGCCCGGCACGCGCGCCGGCGGCTCGCGGAACAACGACTTGAGAAAGGCCTCGAGCGGGATCGACTGCTCGTTCAGCCGCGCGAACAGGATGTCGCGGCCGCGCCGCCAGGTGGTCATCACCACGAACACGCAGGCGCCAATGGCGAGCGGGAACCAACCGCCATCGGCGATCTTGAGCAGTGTCGCCGCGAAGAACGACAGGTCGATCACGCCGAAAAATCCGGTGGCGAGCAGGCACAGCGCCAGCGGATAGCCCCAGCCGTAGCGGATGACGAAGAAGGTGAGCAGCGTGTCGACCAGCATGGTGGCCGTCACCGCCACGCCGTAGGCGCCCGCCAGGCGCGACGACGAGCCGAAGCCGATGACCGCCGCGATGACCACCGCGCAAAGCAACCAGTTGACGGCCGGCAGGTAGACCTGCCCTTTTTCGCGCGCCGAGGTCTGTACCACGGCCATGCGCGGCAGGAAGCCGAGCTGGATCGCCTGCTTGGTGATCGAATAGGCGCCGGAAATGACCGCTTGCGATGCGATCACCGTCGCCGCGGTGGCGAGCGCCACCATGGGATAGAGCGCCCATCCCGGCAGCAGAAGGAAGAAGGGGTTCTGCACCGCCTCGGGTCGCTCCATCAGCAGCGCACCCTGGCCGAAATAATTGAGCACCAGCGCCGGGCCCACCAGGCCGAACCAGGCGATGCGCACCGCACCCTTGCCGAAATGGCCCATGTCGGCATAGAGCGCTTCCGCGCCGGTCACCGCGAGCACTACCGCACCGAGAACGACGAAAGAGGCGGCGCCGTGGCTGGTGAGGAATTTCAGCGCGTAAAGCGGATTGAGCGCTTCGAGGACCGCCGGCTCCCGCGCGATGCCGTGGATGCCGGCGGCGGCGATGGCGAGGAACCAGGCCATGGTGACCGGGCCGAAGTAGCGGCCGACCGCGGCGGTGCCGTACTGCTGGAAGGCGAACAGCGCCAGCAGCACGCCAACGGCGATCGGCACGACGTAGGGCTTGAAGGCCTGGGTGCCGACTTCCAGCCCTTCCACCGC
>DASWEU010000144.1:0-2949 GCA_036394595.1 Burkholderiales bacterium
GAAGAGCCGATGATGCGCGAAATCAGCGCCGGCCAGTTCGCCGCCTGCCATTTCGCGGCGAGCGCGCCCGGGATTGCGTGAGGAGCGAAGCGATGGGGTCGCTGGTCGACGGTCAATGGCGTGACGAAAGATACGACACCAAGAAGAGCGGCGGCGCCTTCCAGCGGCAGGCGAGCACGTTCCGCCACTGGATCACCGCGGACGGCAGCTCCGGCTTTCCGGCTGCACCAGGGCGCTACCACCTTTATCTCGCGCTCGCCTGCCCGTGGTGCCACCGCACGCTGCTGTTCCGCACGCTGAAGCGCCTGGAAGGCGTGATCTCCGTCAGCTTCGTCGAGCCGCTGATGCTCGAGAATGGCTGGACATTCGCTGAGCGCGACCCGCTGACCGGCGCGCGCTACGCCTACGAGATCTACCAGCGCGCCGATCCGCGCTACAGCGGGCGCGCCAGCGTGCCGATACTGTGGGACAAGGAAAGGCGCACGATCGTCAACAACGAGTCAGCGGACATCATCCGCATGCTCAACAGCGCCTTCGCTGCCTTCGCCGCCGACCGTACCGACTACTACCCGGCCGATCTCGCCGCCGAGATCGATGCCGTCAACGCGCGCATCTACGACAGCGTGAACAACGGCGTTTACAAGGCCGGCTTCGCCACGCGGCAGAAGCCCTACGAGGCGGCGGTCAAGGCGCTGTTCGACACGCTCGACTGGATCGAAACACGTCTGTCACGGCAGCGCTATCTCGTGGGAGAGCGCGCGACCGAGGCCGACTGGCGGCTGTTTCCGACGCTGGTGCGTTTCGATGCCGTCTATTACGGCCATTTCAAATGCAACCTTCGCCACGTCTACGAGTACCCGGCGCTGTGGGACTACATGCGCGCCCTCTACCAGGTGCCCGGCGTGGCGGAGACGGTCGACCTGCAAACCTTCAAGACGCACTATTACGGCAGCCATCGGACGATCAATCCGACCGCAATCATTCCGCGCGGCCCGGAGATCGACTTCCAGCCCGCTCACAGCACCTCGAAGACCCGGTAGACCGGTCCTTCCGGCAGGCGATGGCCGAGGGCGACCGTGACGATGCGGTTGAGCCAGCCGTATTTCTCCGCCGCCGTCTCGAAGAACGGCGCGGTGCGGAAGTAATACTCCGACGGGTCGACGGCGTCGCCGCGGTTGAGCCGCTCGATCACCGCCGCCGGCCCATGGCGGAAGCCGCGATAGGTCATGCCGATAAGGTGCCCGTCATCGGTCTTGAGGGTGAGGCGGACATCGAGCTGCAAGGCGCCATCGGGCCGCGCCAGGATCCAGTCGGAGCCGCCCTCCTCGACGGTGCCCTTGAGCTTCGGCCCCTCGAAGCTGCCACCGGCGATCACGGCGACCCGGCGCTCGCCGAGCGGCGTCTTGCCGAGGTTCTGGATCTTCGGGACCTTGAGCGTGACGGTGAAGAGCGGCGTGGTGCGGACATCCATGGGCGGCCTCCCTTGGGCGGTTTCCGGCGATGATGCCATGGACCGCGGCGACCTGATATAGTGCCGGCAACAAAGCGTCGAAACGCCGATAATACCGGGAGGAAAGCATGACGACATCGATCCGCACGCCCAGATTGTCCGCGGCCTCGCGGCGCGGCTTCATCGCCGGCGCCGGCCTCGCCGGCATTCTCGCCGCCGCTCGCGCCCCGGCCTATGCCCAGGGGGTGGCACCGAAGAAGCTCGTCTTCGCCCACATCAACCCCGAGCCGGAATCGGCGGCGGTCGCCTTCGCCTGGATGGCCAAGGAGGTCGCCAAGCGCTCGAACGGCGAATTGGCGATGGAGTTCTACGGCAGCACGCTGCTGACCAAAGAGCTTGAGATCATGAACGCGGTCAAGTCCGGCAACATCGCCGTCGGCAACCCCGCCGGCGCCGCCGCCACCATTTTCCCGGAGATGGGGGTGTTCCTGGTGCCCTACCTGGTGCGCAGCTACGACCAGGCCTACAAGCTCTTCAACGGCAAGATCGGCGACGGGCTCGACCTGCAGTTCCAGCAGAAATACGGCGTCAAGGTCCTGTGCTTCTTCGATTACGGCTTCCGCCATTTCTGGAACACCAAGCGACCGATCGTCGAGCCCAAGGACCTCCGCGGCATGAAGCTGCGCGTGCAGCTCGCCAAGGTCTTCGCCGACACCGTCAACGGCCTGGGCGCCAACGCCGTGCCCATGCCCTGGGCCGAGGTCATCCCGGCGGCGCAGAACGGCGTCATCGACGGCGCCGACCTGCCGATCGTCAATATCCTCGCGCTCAAGGCCTACGAGGTCTCGAAATACTGCTCGATGACCTATCACAATTACGGGCCGACGGTGAACGTCATCAATCTGGGCGTGTGGAACGGCCTCACCAAGGACCAGCAGAAGATGCTGCTCGACCTGTCGCGCGAGGCGCAGGAGCGCATCCGGCAGGAAACGGAGAGCGTCGACAATCTCCAGAAAGCCAAGGAGCTGCTCGAGCCCAAGGGCATGGTCGTCAACGACGCCAATGTCGACGCCTTCCGCAAGGTGGCGCAGGACAAGATCTGGCCCGGCTACCAGAAGCAGTTCCCGGAGCTCTGGGAAGAGATCGTCAAGACCGAAGCCTGAGCGCATCTGACATGGCCAAGGCGACATGGCGGCGGGCGCTGGGCGCGCTGCCGCGGGTCGTGCTGGCGGCGATCCTGCTCGTCGCCATCGTCGACATGCTGCTGGGCGTGCTGCTGCGCTACGTCGTGGTCGAGGTCACCGATTATTTCGACTGGCCCTCGGTGAGCTTCTTCTGGGTCGAGGAGGTCGGCGAGTTCGCGCTGTGCTGGCTGACCCTGATCGGCGCCGCGGTGGCGATCCTCGAACGCACGCATTTCGCGCTCGCCGTGCTGACGCATCGCCTGCCCGAGCGCGCACAGCGCGTCATCGAGCGCGTCAACCACCTGCTCATCGCCG
>DASWEU010000145.1:0-10544 GCA_036394595.1 Burkholderiales bacterium
AACCGCCTACGACGGCCGGGAATTCGGCAAGGTCGTGCGCGACGTAATGGCCGTCGCGGATCGCGTGAACCAGCGCTTCGACCAGGCCAAGCCCTGGGAACTGGCCAAGGACCCGTCGAAGAAAGAGGAGCTGCATCGTGCTTGCAGCGAAGCGTTGCACGCCTTCTTCACCCTCACCGTCTACCTGGCACCGATGCTGCCGGCGACGGCAGCAAGGGTCGCGCGCGAGTTGTTCGGCATCCAGCGGGACCTGAAGTTCGAGGACCGCAAGCATCGGCCGATTCGCATCCAGCCGTTCAAGCACCTAATCACCCGCGTCGACGAGAAGCAGATCGACCAGCTGTTCGACATCCAGTCCGTGCCGCAGCCGGCCGCGCCGCAGCGGCACGCGGAGAAACAGCAGCACGCCTCCAAGGAGCAAGCCGTGAGCGACACCATCAGCATCGACGATTTCAACAAGCTCGACTTGCGCGTGGCCAAGATCGTGAAGGCCGAGCTCGTGGAGGGGGCCGACAGGCTGCTCCGGCTGACCCTGGATCTCGGTGGCACAACGCGCACCGTGCTCGCCGGCATCAAGGCGGCGTACGACCCGGCGAAGCTCGAGGGGCGGCTCGCGGTGGTGGTGGCCAATCTTGCGCCGCGCAGCATGAAATTCGGCGTTTCCGAGGGCATGGTGCTCGCCGCGTCCGGTGACGGCCCGGGCATTTTCCTTATCTCGCCCGACAGCGGGGCGCAGCCGGGCATGCGCGTAAAATGATCCCATGGAGAGTTCCGGTCGCACGCTGGTCTGCAGCGTGCTCTTCCTTGATATTGTCGAGTACTCGAAGAAGCCGGTCGCCGAGCAGCTGCATCTCAAGCAGGCGTTCAACAAAACGCTTGCCGCGGCGCTCGATCAGGTAGCGGTCCGCGACCGCATCATCCTCGATACCGGCGACGGCGCCGCGGTCACCTTCATGGGCGACCCGGAGGACGCGCTGTTCGCCGCCATGACGGTGCGCGACGACGTCGGCGACGTGCCGGTGCGCCTCGGCATCAACCTCGGCCCGGTGCGCCTGGTGAAGGACTTGAACGGCCAGATGAACATCATCGGCGACGGCATCAACGTCGCGCAGCGCGTGATGAGCTTTTCCACGCCGGGCCAGCTGATGGTGTCGCGCTCGTTCTACGAAGTGGTGTCCTGCCTGTCGCGCGACTACGCCAACATGTTTCACCACGAGGGCGCGCGCACCGACAAGCATGTACGCGAGCACGACGTGTATTCGGTAGTCGGCGGCTCGCCGTCGACCCGCCATGCCGGCACGCGCACCATGCCGGGCGTCGCCGCCCGCGGCTGGGGCTGGCTGGCGCGGATCGGGCCGCTCGGCCTGCGCCGCTCGGCGCTGGTTGCCGCGCCGCTCGCCTTTCTCGTCGTCATGCTCGCCAGCGGGGTCACGGCGCGTGCGCTGATGAAGCCGGCGGGCTCGGCGTCCGCGCCGATTGCCACAGCGCCCGCGCCCTCGAAGCCGCTCGAAACGCTGTTTCCGAAGGCCGAGCCGGAGACCCCCGCTGCCAAACCCGTGACCAGGCCGGCAAAGAAGCTCGAGAAGCGGTCCGAGCGGCTGGCGGCATCCGGGATCGGCAAGATCGAGCTGGCGGTCACGCCCTGGGGCCTGGTGGTGGTGGACGGCAAGACCCGGGGAATCAGCCCTCCGGTGCGCGAGCTTGAAATCTCCCCCGGGCCGCATACGATAGAGATCCGCAACACGACCTTTCCGGCTTTCAAGGATCGCGTCGAGGTGAAAGCGGGCGAGACGCTCAAAATAAGGCACAGGTTCCGTTGATGATGCGGGGGGTGATCACGGTGGCGTTGGCGGCGGCACTCGCGGGCTGCAGCTCGGACTCATTCAAGACGCTGCAGCAGAACCTGTTCGTCACCAGCCCCGGCGCGGCGGCGCTGAAGGCCGGCCTCAAGCAGTACGACGAAGGCGCTTACGCCGAGTCCGCCAAGTCGCTGCACAACGCCATCGGCCGGGGCCTCAACGACCCCGAGCTCGCCAACGCGTACAAGCACCTCGCCTTCATGCACTGCGCCGGCAACCGCGTGGTGCCCTGCCGCGAGGAATTCCGCAAGGCGCTCACCGTCGATCCCGAGCTCGAGCTCGCGCCCGCCGAAGCCGGACACCCGATCTGGGGACCGGTGTTCAAGTCCGTCAAGGCCGGCCGCTAATCGCGCCGCCGCTGATGGATCACCCGCAACTCGGCCGCTACGCCATCCAGTCCGAGCTGGGGCGGGGCGCCATGGGCATCGTCTACAAGGCGACCGATTCGGCGCTCGAGCGCGTGGTAGCGGTGAAGACGGTCAACATGGCGCTCGAGCGCGACGGCGCCGACCGCTACGAAGAGCGCTTCTACCAGGAGGCGCGCGCCGCCGCCGGCCTCAACCATCCCAACATCGTCACTGTGCACGACGTCGGCAAGTCGGGCGAAGTGGTGTACATGGCGATGGAGTACATCGAGGGGGTCGAGCTGCGCTCGCTGATCGGCGAGGGCCGGCCGCTGCGCCTGGCGCAGGCGCTGTCGATCGCCGCGCAGGTCGCCGAAGGCCTCGCTTTCGCGCACTCGCGCGGCGTGGTCCACCGCGACATCAAGCCGGCCAACATCATGGTGGTGGCCAACGGGCCGGTGAAGATCACCGATTTCGGCATCGCGCGCCGGCGCGTGTCCTCCGAGCTGACGCAGACCGGCATGCTGATGGGCTCGCCCAAGTACATGTCGCCCGAGCAGGTGATCGGCAAGCGCGCTGATCACCGCTCCGACATCTTTTCGCTCGGCGTCATCGTCTACGAGATGCTGACCGGCGCCGCGCCGTTCAACGGCGAGAACGTCACCGCGCTCATGTACCAGACGGTCAATTTCGTCCCGCCGGCGCCGAGCCAGATCAATGCCGAAGTGCCGGTGCTGCTCGACCACATCGTGGCGAAGATGATCGCCAAGCCGCTCGAGGAGCGCTACCAGGACGCCGCCGAGGCGGCGCGCGACTTGCGCGAGTGCGAGCGCCAGGCGGCCGCCAGCGCCGCCACCCTGCCGCCGGTCGGCACGACAACCGTGCCCGCGGTGCCACCCAAGCTGACCGACGCCGAGTCGAACACCGTGGTGATGGCGCAGTCGGTCAACCGCACGCGCCAGGTCGACCAGGAGCCGGTGGCCGATACGGCGCTTTCGCCGACGGCCACCGTGCCCGCCCAGGGCCTGGCGAAATCGTTCGACTCGAGCGAGGCAACGCAACGCCTCGCTACGCTCACGGGCGCCGCCACGCTGCCGTCGGAGGCCGCGCTGCGCCAGACCGCGACCCAGGCGGTGAAATCGCTGCCCGTGGCGCGCGTCACCTGGCGGCGGCGCGACTGGGCGCTGGTGGCGGGCGCGGCCCTGTGCGGGTTGCTCGCCGCCTTGCTGTTCCGCTAGCGCAGCCACGCTGCCGCCGATTCGCGTGCGATGCCTCTTGATCTGAGCTTGCTCGACGCCGTCCTGCTTGCCGCCGGCGCCTGGATGGCGATCGGCACGCTCGGCCTCCTCGCGCCGAAGCATCTGCACTTTGTCGCCCGGCTGCTGTATCCCGCGGGCGGGCTGATCGCGCTTGCCGTCGCCGGCGTCGCGCTCGAGGCGATCTTCCATGCGCCGGTCGAGCGGCTGCTGCCGCTCGGGCTGCCCGACCTGCCGTTTCACGCGCGCCTCGACGCGCTCTCGGCGCTGTTCCTGCTGCTGCTCGGCGGCGTCGCCGCGGGCGTATCGCTGTTCGCCAGCGGTTACCTGCGCGCCGGCGAGATCACCGCGCCCGGGCTGCAGTGCCTGTTCTATCACCTGTTCCTCGCCAGCATGGCGCTGGTGCTGGTGGCCGATGACGCCTTCTTCTTCATGGTGGCCTGGGAAACGATGGCGCTCTCCTCGTTCTTCCTCGTCACCAGCGACCACCGCCAGGCCGAGATCCGCCGTGCCGGCTACCTCTACCTGCTGATCGCCCACATCGGCGCCATTGCCATCCTGCTCTCGTTCGGCGCCCTGCAGGGCGGCAGCGGCGACTACCGCTTCGAGACCATGCGCGCGCTCGAGCCCTCCGCGGCCTGGGCGAGCGCCGCCTTTCTCCTCGCGCTCGCCGGCTTCGGCGCCAAGGCGGGCCTGGTGCCGCTGCACGTCTGGCTGCCGGAGGCGCACCCGGCGGCGCCCTCGCCGGTGTCGGCGCTGCTTTCGGCGGTGATGCTGAAGACCGCGGTCTACGGCATGCTGCGCGTCACCCTCGACCTGATCGCCGCCCCGCAGTGGTGGTGGGGCGTGGTGGCGCTCGCCGTGGGCATCGCGAGCGCGCTGTTCGGCATCATCTTCGCCGCCGTGCAGACCGACATGAAGCGCCTGCTCGCCTACTCGTCGATCGAGAACATCGGGCTGATCACCGCGGCCTTCGGCCTGACGCTGCTGTTCCGCGCCTTCGGCATGGGCGCGCTCGCCGCGCTCGCCCTTACGGCCATGCTCTACCACTGTCTGAACCACGCCTTCTTCAAGAGCCTGTTGTTTCTCGCCACCGGCTCGGTGCTGCATGCGACGCGCGAGCGCAGCCTCGGCCGCCTGGGCGGCCTGATGCACCGCATGCCCTGGGTGGCGTGGTGCGCGCTGGTCGGCACCATCGCCATCGCCGGCCTGCCGCCGCTCAATGGCTTCGTCTCGGAATGGCTGCTGCTGCAGGCCTTCCTCTTCACGCCGGGGTTGCCGCACGGTTACATCAACATGCTGGTGCCGGTGGCGGCCGCGGCGGTGGCGCTGACCGCCGCGCTCTCCGGCTACGTGATGGTCAAGTTCTACGGCGTGGTATTTCTCGGCCAGCCGCGCGAGCCGCGGCTGGCCGAGGTGCACGACGCCGGGCTGCGCGAAAAAAGCGCCCTCGCCTGGCTCGCCGCCGCTTGCGTGGCGCTCGGCCTCGCGCCGGTCACGGTGATCGGCCTGCTCGACCCGGTAACGCGGCTGCTGGTCGGCCAGGGCATCGGCGCGAGCGCCTCGGGCTGGCTCTACCTCGCGCCCATCGACCAGCAGCGCGCGAGCTATAGCCCGGTGCTGTTCCTGGTCGTCGCCCTGGCGCTGATCCTCGCCGCCTGGCTCGCGGTGCGCCTCTTCTATCATGGCCGCGCGCAGCGCGCCGCGCCGTGGGATTGCGGCTATCCCTACCTCAATTCGCGCATGCAGGACACGGCGGAAGGCTTCGGCCAGCCGGTCAAGGTGGTGTTCCAGCCGTTCTTCCGCATCGAGACGCACGCGCCGCTGCCGGGCGATGCGCGCCCGCGCTACCGCGAAACGGCCGACGACCGCCTCTGGCACTGGCTCTACCTGCCGGTGGCGCGCGCGGTCGACGCCGTGTCGACCTTCGTCAGCCTGCTGCAGCGCGGCCGCATTTCGGTCTACCTGATGTACAGCTTCGGCACGCTGCTGGTGCTGCTCTTCTTCATCCGATGAGCGCGGCGGGCCTGGCGGCGCAGTTCACCGAGCTGATGCTTGCACTCCTGCTCGCGCCGCTGCTCACCGGCTGGGTCAACCAGTGCCGCGCCTGGCTGCAGAACAAGAGCGCCCCGGGGCTGCTGCAGCCCTACCGCGTAATGGGCAAGCTGCTGCAGAAGGATGTGCTGCTGGCGCACAACGCCTCGCCGCTGTTTCGCGCCGCGCCCTATCTGATCTTCGGCTGCCTCGCGCTCGCCGCCGCCATCGTGCCGACGCTCGGCACCGACCTGCCGCTCAATGCCGCCGCCGACGCCATCGCGCTGGTCGGCCTGCTCGCGCTAGCGCGGCTTTTCATCTCGCTTGCCGGCATGGATGTCGGCACCGCCTTCGGCACGCTCGGCGCGCGCCGCGAGATGATGGTGGGCTTTCTCGCCGAGCCGGCGCTGCTGATGGTGCTGTTCACCGCCTCGCTCATCTCGCACTCGACCTCGCTCGCCACCATCGTCGAGACGCTCGCCCACCGCGAGCTGGTGATCTATCCCAGCCTCGCCTTCGCCGGTGTCGCCTTCGTCATGGTGTCGCTGGCGGAAAACGCGCGCATCCCGGTCGACAATCCCGCCACGCACCTCGAGCTCACCATGATCCACGAGGCGATGGTGCTGGAGTATTCCGGCCGCCACCTGGCGCTGATCGAGTGGGCGGCGAGCCTCAAGCTCTTCGTCTACTCCTGCATGGGGCTCGCGCTGTTCTTTCCGTTCGGCGTGGCCCAAGGCGGCGACTGGCTCGGCCTGGTGCTCGCGCTGCCGGCGCTCGTCGCCAAGCTGGCCGTGGGCGGCGCGGCGCTGGCGCTGATCGAGACCTGGAGCGCCAAGATGCGCATCTTCCGCGCGCCCGAATACCTCGGCACCGCCTTCCTGCTGGCGGTGCTGGCGCTGCTGGTCCACGTGATGCTGGAGGCTTGAGCGTGGCGGCCGGCCTGCTCGCCAAGTTCGGCCCGCAGCTCATCAATCTCCTTGCCGCGATCCTGCTGCTGCTCGCCTTCGCCATGCTGACGCAGCGCCGCATCCTGTCGCTCATCAACCTGTTCGCGGCGCAGGGGCTGGTGCTCGCGCTGTCCACGCTGCTGGTGGCGGCGCTCACCGGACAGGGCCACCTGTACCTGTCCGCGGCGTTCACCTTCGTCCTCAAGGTGCTGCTGCTGCCGTGGATCCTGCACCGCCTGATCCGACGGCTGAACGTGAAGTGGGACGTCGAGACGCTGATCAACATCCCGACCACCATGCTGGTCGGCATCGTGCTGGTGATCCTCGCCTTCAACCTCGCCGCGCCGATCTCGCAGCTCGCCGGCACGGTGACGCGCGCCGGGCTCGGCATCGCGCTGGCGAGCATCCTGCTCTCCTTCCTGATGATGATCACGCGCTCCAAGGCGGTGCCGCAGGTAATCGGCTTTCTCGCCATGGAGAACGGGCTGTTCTTCGCCGCCACCGCCACCGTCTACGGCATGCCGATGGTGGTGGAACTGGGCGTGGCCCTCGACGTGCTGGTGGCGGCGTTGATCCTCGGCATTTTCCTGTTCGAGATCCGCGAGCGCTTCGATTCGGTGGACACGCGCCACCTCGAGCGGCTGCGGGAGCGCTGATGCTGGACTTTCTGCAAGGCCACGCGCTGCTGCTGCTGCTCGGCTCGCCGCTCGCCGGCGGCGCGGTGCTGGCGCTGGTCGGTCACCGCCGCGGCGCGCCCGAGGTCAACGCCGCATTCAGCGCGGCCACCTTTGCCGGCGCCGCCCTGCTGACCGCGCGCGTGATCGAGGAGGGGCCATTTGCCGCGCTCGGCGGTCACCTGTTCGTCGATTCGCTCAACGTGTTCCTGGTCGCGCTTACCGCTTTCGTGGCGATGAGCACTTCGCTCTTCTCCCGGCCCTATATGCGCATCGAGCGGGAGCATGGCCGCGTCACTGCCGCCGGCATGCGGCTGTTCCACAGCATGTACCAGCTGTTCTGCTTCACCATGCTGCTGGTCCTGGTGGCCAACAACCTCGGCATCATGTGGGTGGCGATGGAGGCGGCCACGCTCACCACCGTGCTGCTGGTGGCGCTGTACCGCACCCACGCCGCGCTCGAGGCGGCGTGGAAGTACTTCATCCTTTGTGGCGTCGGCATCGCCCAGGCGCTGTTCGGCACCATCCTGGTGTATTTCGCCGCGGAAAAGGTGCTCGGCCCCGGCGCCGGCTCGCTGCTGTGGACTGGCCTCGACGGCGTAAAGGGCCAGCTCGAGCCGACCGTGATGTCGATCGCCTTCGTCTTCCTGCTGGTGGGCTACGGCACCAAGGTCGGCCTGGTGCCGCTGCATAACTGGCTGCCGGATGCGCACGCCGAGGGGCCGACGCCGATCTCGGCCGTGCTCTCGGGGCTGCTGCTCAACGTCGCGCTTTACGCGCTGATCCGCTTCAAGGTGCTGGTCGACGGCGCGCTCGACGCGCCTTTCGCCGGCAACCTGCTGATGGGTTTCGGCCTGCTCTCGGTGGCGGTGGCGGCGTTCTTTCTCTCGCGCCAGCGCGACGTCAAGCGCATGTTCGCCTACTCCTCCATCGAGCACATGGGGCTGATTACCTTCGCCTTCGGCATGGGCGGTCCGGTGGCGAGCTTCGCCGGGCTGCTGCACATGACGGTGCACTCGCTCACCAAGAGCGCCATCTTCTTCGCCGTCGGCCACGCCGCGCAGAAGAGCGGCACGCAGGCGATGGACCGCATCCGCGGCCTGGTGCAGGTGAGCCCGACGGTGGGCTGGGGACTGATGCTCGGCACCGTGGCGATCCTCGGCATGCCGCCGTTCGGCGTGTTCGCAAGCGAATTCCTGATCCTCACCACCGCCATGGCCGACCATGCCTGGGCGGCGCCGGTGCTGCTGATCTCGCTCGGCGTGTCCTTCGCCGCCATCTTCGGCAAGGTGCAGCCGATGGTGTTCGGCGATCCTTCCGCGGCGCGACTGCCGCACCGGCCGGCGCTGGTGCCGGTGTTCACGCACCTCGCAATCGTGCTGACGCTGGGACTCTATATTCCGCCGTACCTCGCGGACTGGTACCGGCAGGCGGCGAGGCTGATTGGATAACGTGGATAACACTACACCGATGCCCGGAGCCGTGCCGGCGCGCCGCGCCGGCGTCGATGCCGCCGCCTGGCGCGCCGCCTTCGAGCAGGCGGCGCAATCCGGTGCGCGGCTAGGCGCCCTCTGGGCCAGCGACGAGCGCGATCGCGGCGGCGGCTTCGCTGTGCACGGCGTGCTGGTGGCGCACGAGGGGCTGCTCTGGCTCGAGCACGCCGCCGAGGGCGAGACCTATCCCGGCGTGGCCGACCTCTTTCCCGCGGCCGCGCGCCCGCAGCGCGCCATCGCCGACCTGATGGGCCTGAGCGCCTCGGACCTCGATGCGCGCGGCTGGCTGCGCCACGGCGGCTGGCGGCCGGGCGACTTTCCGCTGCGGCGCGACGTCGCAGCCGACGCCGAATTCCCGCGCGGCGACCCGCGCTACGCCTTCGCCCAAGTCGAGGGCGAGGGCGTGCACGAAATCGCGGTCGGGCCGGTGCATGCCGGCATCATCGAGCCGGGACATTTCCGCTTCTCGGTGGTCGGCGAGCGCGTGCTGCGGCTCGAGGAGCGCCTGGGCTACAAGCACAAGGGCATCGAGAAGCTGTTCGAGAAGATGCAGCTGCAGGACGGCGCGCGCCTGGCGGCGCGCGTCTCGGGCGACAGCACGGTCGCCTTTTCCTGGGCCTATGCCATGGCGCTCGAGACGGCGGCCGGCATCGAGCCGCCGCCGCGGGCGCTGTGGCTGCGCGCGCTGCTGCTCGAGCGCGAGCGCATCGCCAATCACCTCGGCGACCTCGGCGCGCTCGGCAACGACGGCGGCCTCGCTTTCGGGCTGGCGCAGTTCTCGCGGCTGAAGGAAGACCTACTGCGGCTCAATGCGCGCCTGTTCGGCCACCGCTACCTGATGGACCGCGTGGCGCCGGGCGGCGTCGCGGTCGACCTCGACGCGGCCGGCGCGGCGGCCCTGCTCGAGGAGGCCGCGCAGCTCGACGCGGAGCTGGTAGCGCTGCGCGCCATCTATTACGACCACGCCGGATTGCAGGACCGCTGCATCAACTGCGGCCGCCTCGCGCCGCGCACCGCCGCGGCGCTCGGCGTGGTGGGCTTTGCCGCGCGCGCCAGCGGCATCGCCATCGATGCGCGCCTGTACCCCGGCTTCGCGCCCTACGGCGAGCTGCAGCCGCGCGTCGCCTCGCACCGCAACGGCGACGTCGCCGCACGCATCGTAGTGCGCTTCGAGGAGCTGTTCGAATCGCTCAAGCTCGAGCGCCGCATTCTCGCCGCGCTGCCCGCCACGGCGCTCGCCGTGCCGCTGCCGGGCGTCGCCGAAGGAGCGCGCGGCATCGGCTGGGTGGAAGGCTGGCGCGGCGAGGTGATCGTCGCGCTCGAGGCGGGCGCCGGCGGGCGCGTGCGCCGCTGCCACCCGCACGACCCTTCCTGGCAGAACTGGCCGGCGCTCGAGCACGCGGTGATCGGCAACATCGTTCCGGATTTCCCGCTGATCAACAAGTCGTTCAACCTGTCCTATGCCGGGGCCGACCTCTAATGCACAAGATCCTGTTCCGCATCGCACGGATCGGCATCGCAACCGAACCGCCGCCCGCCGCCGACGAGCGCCTGCGGCGCGTCGCAGGCCGCTTGAACGACGAGGTGCTGCGCCTGCTCGGCCGCGCGCTCGCCATCCGCCACGTCGACGCCGGCTCCTGCAACGGCTGCGAACTCGAAATCCACGGCGTCAACAACCCCTATTACAACCTGGAAGGCCTCGGCATCAAGTTCGTCGCCAGCCCGCGCCACGCCGACCTGCTGCTGGTCACCGGGCCGGTGTCGCGCAACATGGAAGAAGCGCTGCGCCGCACCTACGCGGCGACGCCCGCGCCCAAACTGGTGGTGGCGATCGGCGACTGCGGTTGCGACGGGGGAATTTTCGGCGAAAGCTACGCCAGCCGCGGCGCGGTCGCGAACGTGATCCCGGTGGACGTGGCGGTGCCGGGCTGCCCGCC